>WJMF01000020.1 GCA_014728085.1 Candidatus Zhuqueibacterota bacterium | reverse complement strand
TCGGCAAGGATAAAACGGTTTATGATCTCATGTTCAGCAGTGCTTATACTTTTTTTCGCTTTATGCAGAGATCGATACCACGCCGAATCAAGGAGCCTTTGTTTCGCTTGATGAAAGTCTGAGGGGCATTGGATTGAACCGCATTTTTTTTACAATACCTTGAAACTATCATGAACGCCTCTATTTATTTGATGCTCCTGCAGGAAGAAAGTTTTTCTCGATTAATCATCAAATTCGAAACGGGATCGGACCGGATGACAAGGTTGAGAATCAATGCATTGTATTTTATTTGGCAGATAAGGGAATAAGGTTTTAAATGGTGGGCTCTGTGTGCTACTAAGGTTGGTGAAAAAAGAATAAGGTTTTGTATATTGATATTATTGAGATTTTGGGAATCATTGATTTTTCCGGATTGAACGGCGTATGGAATTTCGGGCTGAATTGTAACCCCTGCCGGTCACGATGATCAGGAATGAATTTTTTTACCTTATTTTGATGTTTTTCAACCTTAGTAGCCCCGAATTCGCCCCACTCTACAACCTTATTCGCTTATTTTTTCAGGGATTTTTGATAATGTTGGATGAATTGTGAATATTCCTCTGCAAAACTCATTTTCTTGTGATGTTCTGGTTGTGTAAGAATGTATTTGCATATTTTGTCGATATCGGATTTTGAGACTGAAAAGGCGGATGCTGCATTTTGCCACGAAAAATGATAATCGCAGAGGTTGTTTTTGTTTATAAAATGTTTACTGCTGTTTGCGATAATCGTGGCTAGTTTTTCTTCAGAAATTTCCGGAGATCTGGAAATCAGAAAATGAACATGATCTGGATTGGCATAAATTGCATATAATTTGCAGAAATGATGGTTAATAATTCCGGTGATATATTTTTCGATTCGTTCTCGATTATTTTCAAGAATCAACGGTTGCCGGTCTTGCGTTGTAAAAACAAAATGAGTATAGAGATTATTGAATTCGATTTTCATGATGCTTATCCGTTATATTTCAAATTATTTACGACTTGTTGTCTATCCCTTGAGTTTACCCAAAAATAATGCAATAAACGAAAAAAATCAATAAAAAATCGTAAAAAACAGCGCAATATTTAATTTGGCAGATAAGGGAATAAAGTTTTGCATGGGGGCTCTGTGGGCTATTGAGGTTGGTGAAAAAAGAAGAAGGTTTTAGATATTGATGGTATTGAGATTGTTGGAATTATTGATTTTTCCGGGTCGATCCGCTAAAGCGGTTATATTCACCACCTTTCACCCCAGGAGCACTGCAATGAATTATGGTGCTGGTTAAAAATGCAGATATCACATGAATAGTGGCGCGGCGCTATATTCGGGATTTGCAATGAGAGGATAACATAAATCAAGAGAACATGCTATAGCTGTTAACATCGCACAAACATTTACCATAGAAATAGGAATTCCTGAGAAAGATATGGTTGATTCACAAGTCATATTTCTAGTATCACTTGTATAAAATCAATTCCCCTGTCCGCGGATTTTGTCCGACCGGTTGCTTTGTGCAAGTTGTTCGGAAAAACGGTCAAGCCGCTTGCCGATTTTTTCAGACCAGCGATAATCCCCTGAAATAATATCCAGCAAGCTCTGGTGTTTGAATTCATCAGCGCGACCGCTGTATCCCGAAGCGATCTGTATGAGGAAATGCTCATCGCTCACATCTGTTTCTATGCCCTCTTGTTCGATGGCCTTTCGCAGCCGGCCACACTCTTTCATGATGGCTTTGAAATTCATGTTCTCAAGGGTGATGCCGATGTCGGGCCATAGCTCAGCGGGCTTGTAGAGCACGTATTCATATTTCATCAGGTCTTGTACGAATGTATCCTCCAACGCGAATCCGAACTTACGGCGCTCTTTATACCAGGTGCTTTGTTTGAACGGACTGGGCGGGGTTACCATGACGGAATCGGGCTTTGTCTTTCGAACCAGATTGAGGTTATCTTTAAACACCTTTTTCAGCGTCACATGTCCCAGAGTCGGCGTGGGATAGATAAAGGCCAGGCTGATATAGATTTTTTTTCCGGATCGTTTTTCTGCCTTGCGCATCGCTCGAATTGTCCAGAGAATATCATCGGCGGTGATTCCCTTATTCATGACATGTTCGTTTACCCAGTCATTTCCTGTCTCACCGCCCATGAACACGGATAACATACCACTCTGGATCATGAGTTCGTATTGAAAAGTTAACTGTTGAAAAACTTTTGGATCAGCTGCATTTTTTTTAGCCCGGGCACCTATAGTATAGCGAATATGCAGGCCGCGACGCAGGATTTCCCTGGCTATTTTCACGCCAAAGCCGGGAAACGTGTCGGAGCCGCTAAATCGAAACAATCCGATACCCTGTTCAGTCATGCTTTGAATTTCATCCACAACGTTGACGGGATTTCTGGGCACCATTTGCGTAAAGAATTTTGAATGAACACAGAAATTGCACTTTCCCCATGCGCATCCCAGTGAATCCACCACGATATGAACTCGCATCTTGTCATTTTGGTTGATATCAAAATGCGGAACGGCCTTTTCCAGAATTTTCGGATGCACCCGATTATGAAAATACCTATGGCCGGACTTTGCATCACGGACAATGGTGTTCTGCAATTTGCCATCGATAACCCGTTGTGTGATCTCTTGCAAAAAATTTTCTTTTTGCCAGTCGTTATGATGATCATCGACGAGGTCCAGGATTTGTTGCAGAGGTTGTTCACCTTCACCGGTCACAGCCAGATCAAAATGCGAATGATCCATAAAGTCATCTTCATATAGAGATGGGTGATAACCGCCGGCAATCACGAGGATCGAAGGGGAGCGTTGTTGGATCATACGCGATAATTCATCAGCCCATCTGAATGCTTCACCATACCAAACTTTGATACCAAAAATCTTGTCGTTGCTATTGGCTATTCGATCCGCAATCAGACTCAGTTGTTTCCGCATGAGATGTTCCCGCATAGCGGTGTTTAATTTTTGTAATCCCATGGCGAGGACAAACAGAACGTTGGTGATGCCCGGATATCGATTGGCGTTTTTGTTGCGAAAAATAGTTTCCAAAGTTGACCTGACAAGGCGGGAGGTCAAGGCAGGACTGACTTTTTTATAAAACGAGTTTGTAGCCAGATCCAGAGGCTCTACCGTGTGTCCTCTGGCTTGCAGGTAACTTTTCAGGATCCAAATTCCATTTTCGAGAAAAAGATCACTGGTAGATCGTCTTCGTGTTGCGATCATATTACAGATGGTTATCCTTGCCATAGGCATTATTTCCCGGCTTTGTCAAAATGTTCAAGCACAGCCTGACGGTCTGCTTTGCCCGCTGCAGTCTGCGGCATTTCTTCGACTATTTTGATTTTCAAATCGGTATTTGGGATCGCATTGTTCAGCGCCGTCAACAGAGTATCTTGCAGTCCTGAAATATCGCTACCGGAAGAAACAACAATGATATAGATTGTTTTATTGTGCTTGACGGCACAGGCATAGTCGACCCGGCTATTTTGCAGGCATAATTCTTCAATATCTCTTGCAAATATTTCTCCGGAAAAAGTTTCGAATTTTTGATCTGCCCGGCCTTTGACATAGAGGTATCCCTGATTATCCAGATAACCGAAATCTTCTGAAATAAAAGCGCCATCCTTTTGAAAGCGATAAAGATTTTTTTCGGTCGCATGAATGTATCCCCGAGCGCGTGATGTAGAATAGAGGCAAATAGTGCCGGTTTTTTCATTGGGCAGCTTTTTTTCTTGTTCGTCGAGAATGGATACGCGAACATGCGGATACGGTTTGCCCACGGAACGCCAAACAGGATCATTTTTGCCTAGGTCTTTATAGTCGTCTGGTCCGAGCAAAGTCAGGGGAGGCAAGACTTCAGCCATGCCATAGCCGCAGGATAGTATCGGGCCGAACATCTCTATGGCGCGCTGCAGCACGGCTGCATGGACCGTATCTGTTCCAACGGCGATTTTGTTCAGCGAGGTAAAGTCTGTTGCCAATTCATGACAACTTTTCATCAACTTTATCAGGTCGATTGGTGTTAAAAAGAGGAAATTTATTTTATACGCTTCGATCAGGGTCGCGATCTCGTTCATATCGCGATTAGCCGGAATGATGATCCTCATGCCGGCAAGCAAGGCCGGAATGAGTGAAGTGCTGCCTGCAACCGTCAAGGGTATGAACGGCAGATAGGTTTGTTGATGTCCCTGTTTGATGTTTGCCGCTTTCACAAACGCATGACAGCTCGCGGCCCAGCTTGCCTGATCGAGTTTTATTCCTTTCGGTATACCGGTAGATCCTGAACTGAAATTAATCGTGGCCGGATTTTGCGGAGCAGGCAGAGGGAGAGATGCAGACGATGCGGTTTGGGCCGAAGGGTGAAAGCAAAGCGTTGTTGCATGCAGTGAAAGGTCGGATTTCTCGGGAATGATAACGAGTTGTGGTTTTGTTTGATCGATGATCTGATGCAAGGTATGCAGAGAAAAGCTATTGGGAATCAGCATGATTTCAATGCCGATCAAATGAGATGCCAGGCGAAGCGCGATTGATTGAACAGAATCCGGCAAATACACCGCAATGCGATCGTTTGCTTGCAAGCCCTTCGACTGCAAAAAGAGAACGGCTTGATCTACTTGTTTCGCCAGTTCTTCGTAGGTCAGAGAATCGTCTTTATACACGACAGCTGTTTTTTCGCGGTTTCTGTTTAGCGCAAGACGAATGAGGTCCGCTACCGTCTTTTTTCGGGATATATATCGGTTTCTAATAAACTTGTAGATGGGGACCAACATATTTTATTCCAGAAGATTCACTATGTATTGAGCTCTATAATATCTATTTGAATCGCAAGGTCGGTTTTAGCTAAACCACCGCTCGGGGACGTTTTTGTTTTCAAGGCGCATAAGGATGGCTGGCGCGTTTTCGAGCCCATCGATACTTTTTACTTGTCGAGCAACCGTTTCACAGCCGAATAATAGCTGATAAACCCTCTCATGGCAAGGATTGACGGTGCAAAGCAACGTGTCGATTTCCAGCTGTCGGAATATAAATTTCAAGGATTCCTTGAACAGGTCCTTAACAATACTTTTTTTGTGCCGATAATCCTTACAGGTGACCATCCGCCAGCAAGCTGCCAGCATTTTTGTTTGTGATCTGATTCTGGAGGTATGTTCCGGGAAATCCCTGTCGGTATTGAGCCCCGCAGGACCATCCACAGTAATGGAAAGTGTTCCCAGCACACGGGAACCGGACTCCGCAATCATAACAGTGGTTTCAGGGATATTTTCCAGCTCCGGATAATGAATGAGCCGACTGTCGGGTTGGGGTTTTGCATAGTTCATCTCCACATAAGCATCGTGGGTAAGTCGATATACGCGTTCCAGTTCCTGTTTGGTGGCAGCTTTTCTTATTTCATAATTTTTGGTTTTATTGGTCTTGTTGTTTTGCTGCAGCACAGGACTAATTTCATCTATGCTTTCGATTGCTATAACTGGCTTTGGCCGCGTTAAAATAGACATATTCTAATCTCCGGTTTCAGGATTTGCACTATGGTATGGAGTGTTTTTGCCCTTCAAGGTGTTGGTGTCCGCTCTCTTTCCGAGATCGCGCTCGCCGGGAAAACCTAAAGAAATGAGTGTACTTTTTATTAAACATTTATCGGTGAAAGCGGATTGTAAAAGATTAAGGGATATTAAAAGATTATAAAAATGGAAATATGGATGGACAAAGATTCCAAGCAGACAAAAGAGGGTAATGCTTAAACCAGCCAATCCTCTGCCGATTCGCTCGTGGCTAATCTTTTGCGAAGCCGATGGAGTAGCTATTATTCGTTTGAATAGGCTCATGGGGACTCGATAAAGATGCTCTACTCTTTGCTGTGCAAAAACCGCCGGATTGCGTTTCCAAGACGCAAAATGCTCAACGGGCGATTCGATTTAGCCCCTCGCATTTTATAATCGGAAAGGAGTGTAAAAGTCCTTTCTTTTTGCCCTTGATTAAAAAACATGTCCCCAAGTAGAAAAACAGAACAATGCTCGTTTTTCTGATGCACGAATGTATGAAAAGATGATAAAAAGATCAAGAAAAAAGGCGTTTCCTTTTCGAACCGTTTTTTACCTTAAAAGGGATGCTCCAAGCGTTAAAAACAGCTATTTTTTAGCCTATGTTTATAATAAATAATATTTCGAATGTCAATATTACACATAAAACCTACATTATTGCGTTTTAGTGTACAGAATTGAATTGTTGTTGTCAAGATTATTTTGAAAAATATAAAAATCATCAAGCAATTCAACAAATTGTACACCATCACCAAATCGAGGGAAAAACTCTTTTAATTCGAATTTAGCTTTCTTTTGATCATCTGTCAACTCTTTTTGTTTTTTAACCTTATATTGTTTTCTTTTACAACCTTAGTAGCCCCGGATGTGCCCTCCGGCTTGGTTCCTATTCCTCAAACATGCCCTTTTTCGTTGCCAGCCACACCATCATGGAACCGATTCCCCGGTTGTTCCAGGCGTAATAGGGAACCATTGTCAGGGTCATTCCGGAGGAGGTGTTCTCTACCCCTTTACAGGCCGGTATCTCGAGTTTGACCATGCCTTTCAGTTTGCCCTCCTGAAAAACGCTGCTATGCAATTCCGTTTGAGCCGTGTTTTCACCAATAAAGACGTTTTGAATCTTTGTGCCAACGTCGATTTCTTCATTTTTCCATCAAATGGATATCCGGTTTCCTGGGTCAATTTGATTGTTCCGTTTTCAAGGGGTATTTCAGTGCTGTTGCCGGCATAGAGCGTCACATAGATATCCGTTCCGTGATGGGCGTACATCATGCCGGAAACCTGGAGAATCAAACGCGCCAGATTGCTCGGACAGCAGGCGGTTCCGAACCAGGGCGAGCGTCCGGCACTGCCGTGATTGAAGGTTGTTTTGCCATCCGCTTCCAGCACATTGACATAAAAGAATCGGTTGCCGTCCAGGTTGACACCGGCCAGGGCGTTGTTCATCAGGGCCACTTCGGCCACGTCCAAATAGCGCGTATCTATGTGATTGAGGAACATGCGGAAATTGAAAAACACATTGCCCGCCGCAGCACAGGTTTCGTTATAGGTGTCCTTGTTGGGCAGCACATAGCTGGGACCGAATCCTTCGATGCCGTGAACCGCACCGAGTCCGCCGGTGATGTGCATTTTGGTATCGAAAATGCTCCAGCCGCAGAGGAAGGTGAATCCCTAAATCTCAATTGTGTCTTTTGGGTTGATGAGTCTCATGGCGGTTTTAGTACCAATGCTTCGCGATTTCTTTACACCACAAATGGCGGAGATGCCTGGAATGCTCTAACGATACCCGTATTGCCGGCCGCACAAAAACTGGTTTTCAACGGAAATGGGCAGGGTATTGCCGCCCATTGGCAAGGGGGTATGGTAGAAAGCGCAGATTGCGGTAATCACTGGCAAGAAATATTCCCCCCGCAAGAAGGCATTGTTCGGCAGGTATATGCACACAATGGTTTTTCCGGCTGGTCATTGACAGCACTATATATGTGCGTATGGATACAATGCAAACCTGGAAACCGCAGTATACTGCGAATGCTTCAATCGGGTATTTGGAAGTGATTGCTGACGGGGAGAATCTTTTCGGCCGGGCTTGTGGAGAAAACGGAAAGGTTCTCAAATATAAAGGTAGCCGTATCAGTATTCATATGGGCATCTGTGAGATTGTACGGCGCGCCACTGTGAGATGCATCGGCTGCGATAGATATTACCGGACAGGTAGGTGGTGGATGGCTGCATGTAATGGATCAGGATCGGTGTCATAAATTTATTACAGGTGTAACCATATTGATTCACTACTGTAGGTTATGGCCTGGAAAGAAGATAACGCAACGAAAAAAACAATAACTTACGACCACCCAAAATGAGGCTGGTACCAGGTTAGAATTCATAAATTACCGATCACAAATTGCAAGAATAATGCCGTTCAGCGCCGAAATATCTTTAATTGATAATTAAGTTTTGAAATCTTATATTTTACATATGGATGAATTGTTTTATCAATATAGTCTATATTGGCAGGACACAGGCCCAATCGGTGCTATCCAATCTGGTGGTAAATAATTGCATCCAAATCTTAGAACCAAACGAACAACAGAAAAACCGTTTACAATTCTATCCCTGAAAATTTATAAAATTGTCATTATTTTAACGGTAATTACAAGTCCTTGAAAATCCGAATAATTTCGTCAATGTTGAAACAACGATTCAGCTTTTTAGCCGGGCTCTCAACTTGGATTCCCGCTTTGTTCTCGCACAGGCCTCTAAAAAAGCAATATAGAAAGTGAGTATTCAAGTTTCGAATGATGATTTGAACTACCCAATTGTGTGCTATGAATGATATTGCAAATATTGACTCGGTTGCATAATAAGGAGAATAGTCATCGTTAAAAAATCAATCAATCTAAGAGGGATCGTATTGACATGGACAATATTAACCTCAACGTTTTTTTGGACATCCACGATGCGATTGTTGCTGAAACCGGAAATCTCGAGCTGGAGAATTTTTGCTGTTGGCGGAAAAGGGATGGTGGGGGAATTTTGGCTTCCGCCGCTTGTTGTATTTATTGCTCTCTTTCTTTTTTATCTGGAAGGGCGCGGTAAACTCAGACCGATTTATCATGTTTTACTCGTCTGCTGGCACCTGACCATTGCCGGACTTTTTATTTATGGCAGCATGCAATCCAACGCCAGGATATCCTTTGGCACCTGGGGCATTCGCCTGGATTTAGTCTGGCTTGTTGTTCCGCTTGCTATTTTTTCGATTCTCGCGATCATTTTGGTAATACAGGAAAGTCGCGGTCAACGTCTGGTGGCGCAACTCAAATGGTATCGGGTTGATTGGAAAACGTTGGCCATTGCGGTGATACTATTTCCGGTTGCGTTACTTTTTTTCCGACTCGGTGAGGGGTTTAACTGGCTGGTTAAAATTGCCGTCATCGTAACCATTATCCAATGGATTTTATTGACGGAAGCATTGGGTCGGCCACATTCTAAGGGACCCAAAGACACCAAAAGTACAACAACATGAGGCCTGGATTACAATACCCGATCACTACAGTGCGATTATTTCGCCATAACGATTGATCTGGAAAAAGAAAGAAATCAAGCGATTTTTAGATCGAATAGTTGGAGAAATATGCTTATAACATCATTGTACAGGCGAGCTTGACCACTGATCCGTCCGGTTGCGCGATCCGTATAGTCAGCATCTGCTGGTGCCTTGGAGGTATGTCACCGGAAGACATTATCCTGTCCCGATTAGAAAGACGTTTAGATAAAGTTATCGAACATAGGAGTTGATTGAGCAGATGGCAAAAAGAAAAGACCATGAACAACCGCACGCCATCACCAAAAAAGGCATGCGTTTTCATCATATCGGTATTCCAACAGACCAACCCAGATCAAACGAAAAATATATAGAAAAATATAAATTTTATGTTTCCGGATTTGAGTCGAGTGAATATGGTATAGAATGGATGCGTTTTAAAAAGAATAGTCCGATAGCAGAGCTGATTCAAACCGTACCCCATATAGCATTTGAAGTTGATACTCTTGAGGCAGCTATTGAAGGAAAGGAATTAATAGGCAAAATAAGCTCTCCATCAAAGGGTGTTCGAGTTGCGATAATCGTTGAAAATGGGGCCCCGGTAGAATTCCTTGAATTTGAGCAAAAATCATCGAGTCAACGGGGTCGACCCCGGGAATGTTATTGAAAATCAACAGGTTATCTGTTAATCATGGTTAAAAAATCGCCCTTGGTCTATTCTTTGGTTCTGAAAAGGGCTCTCTCAAAGCGAATTTAACCCTGAAAATGTCGTTCCATGCGCCCAAAAACAGCCATTTTTTGATCTATGTATATAATAAACAACATCTCACTCAGGTCCGACTCCGGAATGTTCACACGATTAAACACATGGGAGAGAAAAAATGCCGGAAATGGAATTTAACGTTAAAAGCCCGTCTTTTCAGGAAGGAGATTGGATACCGCGAAACCATTCTGCACGAGCCGAGGATATCTCGCCGTGTCTCAAATTGCAGGGGATCTCTAAAGATGCGAAGTCAATTGCCATTACCATGGATGATGCATCCCATCCCCTTTTCCCCAATTATAACCATTGGCTTATATGGAACATTCCGGTTCAGAATACGATTCCGGAATCGATACCGCACGGAAAAGTTGTCAGTGATTTGGGAAACGCAGTCCAGGGAATCGCTTATGGAAAGCACCGCTATAAAGGACCCAAACCGCCCTTTAAAACGATACACACCTATGTATTTACCGTTTATGTTCTGAATTGCAAGCTGGATATATCGCCTAAAAGCAGAAAAGCGGATTTGCTGGAAACGATGACCGGCCATATTCTGCAAAAGGGTACACTCTGGGGAAAATTTCAGAGCCGCAGAAAAATATTGTAGGGACGCCCGACCGGGGCGTCTTTACTGAAAAACATCACGTATTGATCAACCCGGCCTGTAGAGATTCGTAATCGGCAAGCGGCGGTCTTTACCGAAGGACAGCGGCGTGATTTTGATTCCCGGCGCTGCCTGCCGGCGTTTATATTCGTTAATGTCCACCAGTCTGGTCACTTTTTTGACCACCGCTCTGTCGAATCCCTGCTCAATGATCTCTTCCAGTCCCAGCATTCTTTCGATATAGAGCTCGAGGATTTTATCCAGTATCGGATAAGGGGGCAGGCTGTCCTGGTCTGTCTGGTTTGGTTTTAATTCTGCCGACGGCGCCTTTTCGATGATCGATGTTGGTATGATATCCGTTTTGGCCATGTTGTTGCGATATTCACACAATCGGTAAACCATCATCTTGTAGACATCCTTGAGCGGGGAAAAGCCGCCGACCATGTCGCCGTAGATCGTGCAATATCCGACACTGACTTCGCTCTTGTTTCCCGTGGCCAGCACCAGCCAGTTAAATTTGTTGGAAAAGGCCATGAGCAGGTTGCCGCGGATGCGCGCCTGCAAATTTTCTTCCGTGGTGTCTTCTTCTCTGCCTTTGAAATAGGGGGCAAGCACTTGCCTGGAAATATCATAGATTTCTTTAATTTCGATATCGATGAATTCGATTCCCAGATTGTCGGCCAGCCGCCGGGCATCGTCGATACTCGATTGCGAGGTGTATTGCGACGGCAGGCTGATGGTCTTGACATTTTCTTTTCCAAGAGCGTCCGCTGCCAGAGCGGCCACCAGAGCGGAATCGATGCCACCGCTGAGTCCGAGCACCACCTTTTCAAATCCGTTTTTATGCACATAATCGCGCAGTGCCAGCAGTAGCGCTTTGTAGATCTGTTCTTCCAGATCCTTTTGCGGCGCCGGGACGACGGGTTCGAGAGCCTGATGTTTGTGCGGTGAAGGCAATCTGGTTTTAATATGATGGATGGCGCCAAAGGGGTTGATAAAGGCGTTTTTATGCGAGTCACTTTTCGGTAAAAAAGAGCGGATTTCGGCAATGTCGGCATCTACTGCTATAAAATCCTCTTCAAAGGCCTTTCCCGCGGCCTGCAATGCGCCGTCGGGCTTGATCAGCATGGACTGGCCATCGAAGACGAGCTCATCCTGGCCTCCGACCAGATTGGCATAAGCCACAAGACAACCGGTAAAACGGCTGCGTTGCTGCAACAACGCTCGTCTCTCTTCTCCCTTGTTCTTATAATAGGGCGACGCTGAAATATTGAGCAATATATCCGCATGGCCGTAGATACCTTCCACTTCGGTGACGTTGTGTTCGACCCAGATATCTTCGCAAATACTGATACCGACGCGAATGTGGCCGAGATGAAGAACGAGCGGCTCTGAACCCGCTGTAAAGTAGCGCTCTTCATCGAAGACGCTGTAATTGGGCAGGTTGATTTTTCTATAGGTGGCCAGGTGTTTGCCTTCTGCCAGGATCGCGGCGGCATTGAAAAGATTTTCTCCGTCATTGTCGACAAATCCGACAATCGCTACGATCTCCCGGGTGTGCGAAGCGATATCGTCCAGCATGGCGCGTTGATCGGATATAAAATCCTTGCGGTAAAGCAGGTCTTCCGGCGGATAACCGGTGATACAGAGTTCGGGAAAAGCGACCAGCTGGCAACCGAGGTCTCCGGCTTTGTTGATGTTTTCGATTATCTTGTTTTTATTCCGCCCCAGAGCACCGACTGTGCTGTTCATCTGCATCAGTCCCAGACGTAAGCTGTGTTCCATGTTCAGACCCGCCATATAATTAGACTTGATATTTGCTGAATAATGCTGTAATAT
Source organism: Candidatus Zhuqueibacterota bacterium (assembly GCA_014728085.1). Lineage (GTDB taxonomy): Bacteria > Zhuqueibacterota > Zhuqueibacteria > Residuimicrobiales > Oceaniaggregativiventaceae > Oceaniaggregativivens_A. The sequence goes on along the minus strand of WJMF01000020.1, from coordinate 149,639 downwards.
AAAAAGTTGTACGCATTATTTCAACATTATTGGTATGATAATGGTATACAAGCAAGCCTGGTATACGCGGCTTTATTCGCAAATCGGCGAGCGATATTTTGAATACGATTACACAAAGGGCACCAAGCAGGAGGCGGAATTTTTGGCCGCTCTTTTCGGTCTTCCGCAAAACCAGAGGATTCTGGACCTGGGTTGCGGGCCGGGGCGGCATTCACTGGCCCTTTTAACGCGGGGTTATGCGGTCACCGGTATAGACATCAGTGAAGAGTTTATACGCATTGCTCAAGATCGATATACACAAATGCAAACCCGGTTTATCGTCGCTGATGCACGGGATCTGCCCTTCAGGGCGCATTTTGACTGGGTTTTTTCGTTGTGCGAGGGCGCGTTTGGCATTATGGAAAATGACGAGGAGCACAAACGGATTCTTTCCAATATAGCTCAATGCTTGAGACCGGGTGGGCATCTGCTTCTCAACGCCCTGAACGCGGCGTTTGCTTTCAGACATCCCGGAAAGGATGAACATTTTGATATTCTCGACTGCCGCGTGTACTGGAAAGAAACCTATCAGGGTCGGGACGGAAATGAATATAACGAAGAGTGCTCTGTTCGCTATTATACCGTTCCGGAGCTGCGGTTGCTGCTACAGGCGGCCGGTTTGAAGCTGAAAGAGGTCTGGGGAACCATTGCCGGTAATTTTTCAAAAAAATCCCTGAATCAGGATGATTTTGAAATGCTGCTTCTCGCGCAAAAAGCAGCGTAAATTATGGGTTTGACTTTGACCGGCTGGATTTGTATTTTTTCAATATTTAAAAATGAGAGGTTAGGCATGAAACACTATCTCGTCACCGGCGGAGCTGGATTTATAGGCAGCAATTTTATTCAGTACCTCTTTGAAAAGTACGGCGACGATGTCAGGGTGACCAACCTGGACAAGCTGACCTATGCCGGTAATCTGGAAAATTTAAAAGAGATTGAAGCAAAGTCAAATTATAAATTCGTTGCAGGGGATATCTGCGATGCGGCGGTTGTGGATGCGCTGACGGCTGATGTCGATATTATCGTTAATTTCGCAGCCGAGAGTCACGTGGATCGCTCGATTGGCAAGCCGGATGACTTTATTAAAACAGATATTTATGGTGCTTTTGTTTTGCTGGAAGCGGCGAGAAACAATAAGATTGAAAAGTTTATTCAGATCAGTACGGACGAGGTTTATGGGAGTATCGACAAAGGCTCGTTCAAAGAGACGGATGTTCTCGAGCCCTCCAGTCCCTATTCCGCTTCCAAGGCCGGGGCGGATCGGCTGGCGTTTTCCTATTTTAAAACCTACGATTTGCCGGTGATCATCAGCCGCTGTTCGAATAATTACGGACCGTATCAATATCCTGAAAAATTGATTCCACTTTTTGTGACCAATGCTCTCGATGATCTGGAGCTGCCCATCTATGGTGACGGTAAAAATGTGCGTGACTGGATCTATGTTTTGGACCATTGCGATGCCATCGACTTTCTCATTGAAAGGGGAGCGGATGGCCAGGTTTATAACATCGGCGGTGGCAATGAATGCATGAACATCGAAATTACGGATCTCATTCTCGAGACATTGAAAAAGCCTTCCGTTTTGAAGGCGTTTGTCAAGGACCGGCCGGGACATGACCGCCGCTATTCCGTTGAAACCAAAAAGATCCAAACCCTCGGATGGTCCCCCAAATACTCGTTTGAAGATGCGATGAAATTTACGATAGAGTGGTATCAGGACAATCGCTGGTGGTGGCAGAAATTAAAAACCGGCGAATATCTGCAATTCTATAAACAAAACTATCAAAAAGCGCTATAACCGGTTATGATGTTAAAAATCGCCAATATCGTCGGGGCCCGACCCAATTTTATGAAAATAGCCCCTATTCATCGTTTAATGCAGAGCCATAACGGCTTTTCCCCCTTTTTGATTCATACCGGGCAGCATTATGATGAAAAAATGTCGCAGACGTTTTTCAAAGAACTCGGCATGCCGGAACCGGATCTCTACCTCGGTGTAGGCTCCGGCTCCCACGCCCGTCAAACTGCAGCCATTATGATTGAGCTGGAAAAGATTTTTTTCGAGCAACGGCCGGACCGGGTTGTCGTGGTCGGGGATGTCAATTCCACTCTGGCTGCATCTCTGGTCGCCAGTAAACTGCATATTCCGGTCGCTCATGTTGAAGCCGGTTTGCGCAGCTTTGACCGGACCATGCCCGAAGAGATCAATCGTATTCTTACCGATTCCGTCTCGGATTTGATGTTTGTCAGTGAAAAGAGCGGCTTGACAAATCTTAAAAATGAAGGATTTTCCGGTAACAAGATTCATCTTGTTGGTAATGTGATGATCGATTCGTTAATCGAACACCTTGACAAAGCGGAAGCATCCACGATTCTCGATGACCTCGGCATTAAATCCGGAGACTATGCGCTGATGACGCTGCACCGTCCATCCAATGTCGATGATGAGGAGGTGTTGCGCGATATTGTTTCAGCGCTTGAGATGATTACCAACGATCTACCTGTTATTTTCCCGATTCATCCGCGCGCCCTGAAAATGTTGCAGGAATTCAAGCTCGATCAGGAGATCAGACGATTGAATAATTTGTTTTTGCTGGAACCGTTGGGCTATTTGACTTTTTTAAAATTAATGCGATATGCCAGGTTGATCCTGACCGATTCGGGTGGGATACAGGAGGAAACCACTTATCTTAAAGTGCCCTGTCTGACTCTGCGGCAAAACACCGAACGCCCGGTGACCATCGAGCTCGGCACCAATCGTCTGGTCGGATCTTCAAAAGAGGATATTATTTCAGCAGTCGAAGCGGTTATCAATGGCGATGGTGTGACAGGGGAAATACCTCATCTCTGGGATGGAAAAAGCGCAGCCCGGATTGTTGAAATTTTGAGTCAATTTAATGGATAGTAAAAGAGAGAATTATGCGATTCTTATTTTTGTACACTTTATTGATTGGTGTGATTGGCTATGGACAGAATCTCGAGCAGATGCGGGAAATAACTTCGCTTAAAGAGAATTTTAAAAAAGAGTCTGTGGTTACCCGGCCCGGTATCAAACCCGTCCTCGAACAGGCGATAGATCCGGCCCAATATATTCTGGGACCCGGAGATGTAGTAAATGTTCAAATCATCGGCAGAGAGGATGTCAATCATCAGCTTATGGTGATGCCGGAAGGATATTTGCTGATTCCCGCTGTCGGAACTGTTGATGTTTCTTCCCTCGATCTGCAAAGCGCAAAAGAAAAGATTGCGCGGAAACTCAAAGAACGCTATGTCGCCAAAGAGGCATTGGTGACGCTGGTGGAGTTGCGTTCCTTTCGAGTGACGGTAAGCGGCGCTGTCGGTATGACAGGGGCGTTTGAGGTGAACGCCGGTATGCGCGTTTCCGATGCCATCGTCCTGGCCGGTGGATTTGTTGAACAGGCGATTAAGCGCCAGCAGATGGCCGATCAGCAACGCTTGCGCGGGGAGTCGCCGCAGGCCATGCCCCCGACCAATACAATGGATTTTGAAGAGGATGAAAAAGAGCATGAACCAAAACGGCAGATTGTCAGGGCATCCAGACGCCAGATTAGGATTAAACGAATGAACGGGGATACGCTCTTTGCTGATTTGATGCGCTACAGGTTATACGGGGACCTGGATGCTAATCCTTATCTCCTCGATGGCGATGTGATAGTTGTTCCTTATGCGGAAAAAAGCGCCGGCAGAATCGAGATCCATGGTGCTGTCAAATTACCCGGAGATTTTGAGTTTGTAGATGGTGACCGGATCGAGGATTTGTTGCTTTTTTCATACGGCCTCACTCAGGATGCCGATTCCAGCGGAATCGAGCTGGTGAGGATGAAGAGCCCGAAGCATATTGAACGTATAACCATGCCGCTTTATGCAGAAAAAGGCATTTTGCTGGACAGCACCCTGGACACGCCTTTGCATCCGAATGATCGTCTCTTCGTTCATTATCAAACCAATTATGAACAAAAGCAAAATGTAAAGATCGAGGGCCAGGTTCGCTATCCCGGGACTTATGCCCTGACGCCTGATTTAAAAATGCTCTCTGAACTCATCCGGCATGCCGGAGGGTTTACCCGGGAAGCATCTCTGGAACGGGCCTATATAATGCGTAAATCCTTCCTATCAGAGGAAGACAAGGAACTGGAACGCCTGAAGAGTATGCGGGCCACGGAAATGACGGATATGGAACGGGAATATTTCAAGTTTAAATCAAGAGTTCGAGAAGGAGTGATGCCGGTTGATTTTGTCGCCCTGTTTGAGGAGAGCGACGAAAGATACGATGCCACCTTGTTGAACGGTGACATTATCATCGTTCCCACCGTCGGACAAACCATACGGGTAAACGGCCAGGTTGTCAATCCCGGTTTGTATCCCCATCATTCCGGCAAGACGATGCAGTACTATATTCAACTGGCAGGAGGGTACAACTGGCGCGCCCACAAATCCAAAATACGCATTATTAAATCCAAGCATGGCGAGTGGATGAAGGGAAATAGTGATGCCATTATCGAGGAAGGGGATGAGATATTCGTTCCGCAGAAACCCGTACGAGATTGGTGGGAAATTTTGGGTGAAACAGTGGCAATAGCTTATCAGCTGGCAGCCATATTTATATTTATCGAGAATATACGAGACTAGATATTACTGCTTCTGTTCACGCGGAGCGGCGACAGAGCGGATCAGTCGCTTGAGCATGCGTTCGATGTCATCGCATAGTTCCAGAGAAGCCTCCGGTTCTTTATACTCTCCGAGTTCCTGTGAGAGGATGAGGTAATAACGAACCACTTCGACAATCATAAATGCTTGTTGATAATAGTGAATTTTATTCTTTTTTCCTCGCTTTTTAAAACCCCTGGCGATATTGATGGGTATGGGGGCAACGGATTGGCGCAATTGTTCAGCAAGTGAGGTGCTCTCTTTTTTGGAAAATTTTTTTGTCGAGTTGTAAATTTCCAGGGTCAGTTGATGACTTTTTTGCCATACCACCAGGTCCTTAAAGGTTTCCACTTTTTTACGATCCATATTTTATTCCTGTTTTCAAGCGTTCACTATCGGGATTAAGGGGATACTTTCCTTGTTTGTCTTATAAGTTATTGATTTTATAGGACAAATGCAAATCATTTCTGATTTTTTCGAAGATCGGGGATAATCGATGATCTATTGAGAATTACGCCACCATAGAGTATAGTCCGAGGTTGTCACAAATCCGTCAAAATTCAAATCTGCACCCGAATAGCCTGTCGTGCTATTCTGTGCCTGATCCAGCCAGAGCGTGTAATCGGCATTATTCACCGCGCCATTCTGGTCGAGATCACCGGAAACAAGACCCCAAGTGTTTGCTTTTAATTTTTTTGCGATGGATGATGCGTGGTGGGTGGATTGATCTCCGGCAAAGTTTATTGCCCCAGGTGTTTTTGTCAGATCTGTTTGATTGGACAGGATGAACGCATGGTTTCGATGTCGGACTTGAACATAATATGATCCTGAATCGATGCCGGCAAATCCCAATACTGTGTTTTCATTGCCTATATCGGCCAGCCAGCCGTCGGTTTGTAACAGGAATGCTCTGTCGTGAAGAGAGGGATCTTGCGGATTTTCATATATTGAGACCAGAATCCAGTCTATTGTATTATTGGAATGGGCTGGTACCATTCGGTTGCTCTCGCTGTAGGGAGATTGGAGCGGCATCAGATTGGACATGTCGGGAGAGATATACATGCTGTCGCCGCTTTCTTCAAATATTCCTTCCAAAAAGATTTTGATTTGACTGAGAACATAGGGAGTGTTTCCTGTTTTTTCTGTTATGACCGATCGGTTTCCCCATTCATCAACAGCCAAAATACGGTAAAAATAGTTGCGCCCCTGTTCCACCTGGTGTTCGAACAGGGTATCTTTTGTTGCTGTGAGAAAGTGTTCCTCGTCGAGTTGTGAGGAACAAAGGCTGTCGCCATATATCCAGTAGGTCACCGGCAGGGTTTCTTCATTGCCTAATGTATCCAGCAAAACCGGATTCCATTCAAGCCGGAAGGTAGTGGTTTGGGAGTAAAGGCTCGAAATCAAAATCAAGCCGAACAGAATGATGTTTTTGATATGATGGTTTTCCATAACAACAGCTTTATTTTTGTTAAATATAGGCACTATCTACGATTGTTAATGTGATTTAAAGCACGAATGTTCCCGATAAAAATTACTTGATATTGGCTGCCTGATTATCTACTTTTTTTATCAATGTTTGATTGTAACATTTAAGAGTTCTGCCGAGAATGAACTGACCGTTGGAATGGTCCATACCGGCCGGCTATTCGGTTTTTGGGCTGGTTTTATCTTCGGGAAATCATCTTGGTTCGGCATCAAATAAACGCGAAAAACCGGTATAAATGACTCTGAATAAATTTCCAATTGTTTTTCTTCTTTGGCTGGCCTGTGCCCGGCAGGGTTTTCCTCCGGGCGGGCCGGTCGACGAGACCCCTCCTGTTGTGGTGGAAACCCACCCGGCCCAGGGCGAGACCGGGGTTCCCCTGTCCCGGGATATTGAGATCGAGTTCTCTGAAACCGTTGAGCAAAATTCCTGTTTTTCGTCCCTCTTTATCACCCCCTATGCTGAAAAGGTCAAATACAAATTAGATGGCAGGCGCCTGCGTATTCTCTTCGATCAGGAGTTGCGGGAAGACCGCACATATGTGATTACCGTTGGTGCCGGAACAAAAGATTTGCGCAATAATACGATGACGGATTCATACACGCTCGCGTTTTCAACCGGAGCCCGGGTCGACAGCGGCAAAATTGAGGGACGTATCTATAGCCAGTCCCCGAGTTTAGCCGTGCAGATTTGGGCGTATGATCTGGAAGAGAGCAGAGCCATAAATCCAAGACAGATGTCTCCGCTTTATATTACCCAGAGCGGCAAGGATGGACGCTATATGTTATCCCATCTGAGCCACGGGCGGTACAGGCTTTTTGCTGTTTTGGACCGGGATCTGAATGGTTTATACAATCCGGAATTCGATATGCTCGGCGTCAGCACCGGTGATATTGAGCTCGATGAACAGCAACCGGTCATCGATAATGTCAGTTTTCGCGTTACCCGTCGTGATACCACACAACCAACACTCATATCCGGACAGGCTATCGACAGGCGCCATATCGACTTGAGGTTTTCAGAAGCCATGCGCGCTGGTGAAATGAAAAATATAAGCAATTTCTCAGTCAGACAAAATCAGAAAAACGAGCCGGCTTTTGCCTACCTCGATGAACGCAATGGCTCTTATGCCCACCTGACCCTGAAACAGCCGATGCATCCGACGATACCATGTTCGGTGCAGGTGTTCAGGGCTTTTGACCAATCCGGCTTGAAACTCGATTCTCTGCAAAATTCGATAACGGTTAACGCTACCGATGTTTCCGATACCACCGCCCCTTATCTTCTCAGCATGAGTCCGGAAGACAGCTCGGTTTCCGCTCCGCTTGACAGCGCCCTTTGGTTTGTTTTTTCCGAGAGTATGGATACGCTTTCCGTGCAAACGGGTTTTAGCATGACGGATAGTTTTGGGACCGCTGTAAACGGAGACTTTTATTGGGAAAACGCGGCGCACCTGATATTTCAGCCGGAAAATAGTTTAACGGGCCGGATGACCTATTTTATCACCCTCAAACCCGATTCAGTTTTTGACTTTGGCGGCAACCCGATGGCGGATTCTTCTTTTCGAAAGCAATTCGTCACTTTAAATCCGGATACCCTGACGCAGATTGCCGGTAAAATTATCGATGAAAATAAAGATGCTCAGGGTGTGTTCTATATCACCGCCAAAAGCTTGCAGGGTAATCGCTATCAGCTTGTTCAGAGAACACCAGCATATTGTTTTAAATCCATCCTGCCCGGCCGTTATTTAATAGAACTTTACCGGGACAGAGACGGTAACGAGAAATTCAGTTACGGAAATGACTGGCCCTATCAAGCGGCGGAGCGGTTTTATGTGTGTCCGGATACGATCACCGTCAGAGCCCGCTGGCCGAATGAAGATAATTACATATATTTTCCATATCCATAGTGTCTGGGAGAACCATTGATGATAACCTTTTCCTACAAAGACGACAATCTTTTCTGCGAATCTGTTGACCTCACCCAGGTAGCGGACACTGAAGGGACACCTCTGTATGTATACAGCCTTTCCGGTGTCTTGAGCACTCTTGAACGGTTCCGGCGTTCTTTTGCAGATTATCCGCATAAACTTTGCTTTGCCCTCAAGGCCAATTCCAATTCCGGGTTGTTGAAAATACTGGCAGGACAGGGTGTGGGTGCTGATGTGGTTTCGGGTGGTGAGCTGCAGCTGGCGTTGAACGCGGGATTCCCACCTGAGAAAATCGCCTATGCCGGGGTGGGCAAGACCGATTCAGAGATCGAATTTGCCATCCGCTCCCGCATTATGGCTCTGAATATTGAATCCATGCAGGAACTGAAAGTGACTGCCGCCATTGCCGAACGTCTGAAGATCGTTACGCCCGTCGCCATCAGAGTCAACCCCGATATCGATATCGAAGGGCATCCCTACCTGACCACCGGAAAGAGTGCCAATAAATTCGGTATTCCCTTTTCGAAGGTTAGAGAGGCTTTTATTTGGGCGGCGGCACAGCCATACTTGAGGCCTGTGGGCATTCATTCTCATATCGGCTCGAACATAGTCAAAATTGATCCGTGGATCATGAACGCAAAAAAGCTGACCGATTTTATCATCCACCTAAAAGCAGATGGAATAGAACTGGAGCATGTCGATCTCGGCGGAGGGTTCGGTGTTGATTATGGCACGGTATTGACCGAACAGGGAAATCCGCTTTTGCTCGATCCGGAAGTGGTCATTCCCAAACTCATCGACATCATCAAGAAAAGTGGTTGTGAATGTATTCTGGAGCCTGGTCGCAGTATTATCGGACCACATGGCGTTTTATTGACCCGGGTTTTGTTTACGAAACAGAGCCGGGGCAAGCGGTTCGTTGTTGTTGATGCGGGGATGAACGATCTGTTGCGCCCCTCTCTATATAATGCGCATCATGAAATCCTCCCCCTGCAGTATCGTAATGATAAAAGAGAAAAAGCCGATATTGTTGGTCCTGTTTGTGAAACCGGTGATTTTCTGGGACTCGACCGCAACTTGCCGCCTTTGCAACGCGGAGATCTCCTGGCGATCATGACTGCGGGGGCCTATGGATATACTCTGGCTTCCAATTACAATAGCAGACCGAGACCGGCTGAAGTGCTGGTGGAAAAAAATCAGTATCGAATTATCCGTGAACGGGAAATATTATAGGAGCGCGTGATGCTGCAAAAAATTTTTATCCTTCTTTTGGTTATCGGGGTAGCTTTAGCCACTATTGCCAACGCTCAGGATGACTTTATGCTGAGCCGTAAAGAAGCGATCATCTCTGTTGAACGCATCTGGGAGCGGGCGACTCACAATGCATTTACCGATTTGATTTATCACCACCCATATTTCTATTGCTGTTTCAGAGAGGGGTCCGGACACATTCCGGGCATTGATGGCTCTGTTCGCGTGCTTTGCTCTGCAGATGGTCAGAACTGGAAATCTGTTACCCATTTTTATAAAAAAAATGTCGATCTCCGCGATCCCAAGTTGTCGGTGACGCCAAAAGGTGATATTATGGTTTTGATGGGCGGTTCTGTTTACCAGGGAGGCGACTGTATAAAACGGTCATCGTGGGTGAGTTTTTCGGGCGATGCGGGAAAGACGTTCAGCCCGCTTTATAACGTTGAGATAGATCAATCGATTCGCAGCAATAATGACTGGTTGTGGCGGGTAACCTGGCATGAGGGGGTTGGCTATGGTGTCGTCTATCAGGGGCAGACCGATTCCCTCGCCATTCATTTGCTACAGACAAAAAACGGAATTTCGTATTCAGCGGTTACAACATGGAATCTTTCCGGACGTCCCAATGAGACAACCCTGCAGTTTGATTCCAGTGGTAATATGATTGCGCTGGTTCGCCGCGAGGGCGGGAATCGCCATGGCATGATCGGAAAGAGTTCTTTTCCGTATACGGAATGGACCTGGCATGAGCTGGCTTTTCCCCTTGGCGGGCCCGATTTTGTCATGCTCGATGATTCCTCAGCGGTGTGCGGAACGCGTGATTATCGCTTTGAAAAAACCCGGACCATTCTGGCGCGCATCCTTCCCGGCGCTGTATTTCGTCCTCTCTTTGCGTTACCGAGCGCCGGTGATACCAGTTATCCGGGAATGGTTATCAAAGACGATGTTCTTTATGTTTCTTATTATTCCAGCCATGAACAAAAAACAGCTGTTTATTTTGCCAAAATCCGGTTGGATGCCATCAAGTAGTAAATTTTAGTCTGTATGGGTTCTATCGGCGTACTCTAGCGTCCTGAAAAAAATGGAAAAACACCAGTCTGAAACCAACATAAAATGGGCCCTGTTTCTCAATCTGGCCTTTACCCTGATCGAGCTTGCCGGCGGACTCTGGACACAGAGTCTCGCTATTCTGTCCGATGCCTTGCATGATTTGGGTGACAGCACCGCTCTGGGTATGGCCTGGTTCATGGAGAGACTATCGCATAAGCAGCGGACAAACCGGTATTCTTATGGATACCGGCGTTTTTCTCTACTTGGTGCCTTGATCAACGCGGTCATTTTAATCGCAGGCGGGTTCGTGGTTTTATCCCGGGCCGTACCGAGGCTGATGAATCCTGAACCAACATTTGCTCCGGGAATGCTCGGTTTTGCCATACTCGGCGTTGTGGTCAATGGTATCATGGTTTATCGGTTACGCCGTGATTCTTCCCATAACAGCAAAATGGTCGCCTGGCATATGCTGGAAGATGTTCTGGGCTGGACAGCTGTTCTGATCGTTAGTATCATCCTGCTTTTTAGCGATCTCTATATTCTCGATCCTGTTCTCTCCGTATTGATCACGTCATATGTTCTCTTTCGCGTTGTCAAGCGTCTTTATACCACCCTTGCTCTCTTTTTGCAGGCAGTTCCGGAAAACATCGATATTGATGCGATTGAAAAGCGCTTCAAAGCGTTGGACCATGTTTCGTCAATACACCATACACATATCTGGTCGCTGGACGGTGAGCATCATGTATTGACGACCCATTTGGTCGTGGACGAAAACATCTCCCGCGATGAGGTCATCGGTCTCAAGGGCAGGGTGAGGGCATTAACAAAAAAGATGAAGATATCGCATATTACGGTAGAAATTGAATACGGCGAGAGCGAGTGCGGATCGGAGCACTCGCCCTAGCCTGATGCAGTTTTCGATAAAAGCCGTTAGGTGAGAAAAGAGACCGATAAGGTTTTTTACTCTTGGGGAAAATCCTTTAAATCGATGAGTTGAGCAAATTTTTGTGGAATTTTTGTGTTGTCAAAAAGGCCAACAAACCGCTGCCCGCCCGGTCCATATGCAAACAGGGGTACCATTTCTGCCGTATGGGAACCGGATGTCCATCCTGCGACCAAGTTCTTGCCGTCGCGGTCGCCTTTGTTGACCGCCAGACCACCGGTTTCGTGATCTGACGTGACGATGACAAGAGTGTGTTTGTCTTTTTTGGCAAAATCAAGCGCGACTGCTATGGCCTCATCGAATAACCGTGTTTGTCTCAACACCTCCTGAAAATCATTGTCGTGTGCGCCCCAATCGATTTGGCTACCCTCGACCATTAGAAAGAATCCGGTTTTACGTCCGGAAAGAATTTTCAGCGCTTTTTCTGTCATATCGGCGAGGGAAGGCTCCGGTTCGGTTGTTTTCATGCTGACCGGGCCAAAAAGGCCGAGTAATTTTTTTGCCTGACTGTTGAGCAGCTCTTCCCTGGTTTGTGCAATATCGTAACCGCTTTCCTTTGCTGTACTGAGAATGTCGAGGTCATCGGTTCTTTTGCTCAGAGGATGTGACTGCGGCAGAAAAAATCCCAGTCCGCCACCGAGCAATACGTCTACTTTATTTTCGATGAGCTGCCTGGCAATTTCATTCTGTTGATTGCGGCTCTCGACATGGGTTGCCATCGACGCCGGGGTTGCGTGGGTAATGGATGAAGTCGCCACCAGGCCTGTCGCCATGTTGATTTCCTGGCAGGCTTTTACGATGTTTTTGACTCGAGTGCCATTCGGGGTTAGTCCTATAACACCGTTGTCGGTTTTATAACCGGTGGACATTGCCGTGCCGGATGCTGCAGAATCGGTAATCAAGCGGTTGGCGGAATGCGTTTTTACGAATCCGGTGTAGGGCATGGTATCCATCGTCAAGGCGCTATCCGGCCCCACGGTAGCAATTCGGGTAGCAGAAATATGACCTGTGCCCATACCATCACCAATCATAAAAATGACGTTCTTGCAGTTGCGGGTCTTGAGCTCTTTTTGTGGTTTTTCAGCACAGCTTGCGAGAATGAGGAATAAAGATAAAATTAAAAGCTTTTTCATTTTTCATCTCCAGAGTGTTTCCTGATCGGAAATTATCGTCGTATCATTTATTTTTCTGATCGAAGAGAGATATGACATTCGCCTGTTTTTGATCGTCTTTGCTGATTTTTTCTTTTTGTTGCGGGTTTTCAGAAGATTCAGGCGCTTTGACTCGCTCCATTCGGACCGGTTTGCCGGCCATAGTAAAGGGTGCTCCTCTTATCTGTTCGTCATCTACGATCCAGGTGGTTTGTACCAGGGGGAGTGTCAGAACAAGAAACTCCAATCGCCACCAATCGGGTTTACGATCTGCAATGATATTTTCAATCCGCAAAAAAAATGCAGGTGTTTCATTGATGACGGCAAGCAGGACCTCACCTGGTTTAAACCTGTCACCGAGGGGGTGCTTCATTGTTGTATCCTTTCTTACTCCAGTCTAAAGAATTCAATCCTTCTGTTTTGTGCTCTGCCCTGTTCAGCGGCATTGTCGGCTATGGGATTTTTTTCGCCATACCCAACGGCTTTTATTCGATAGCTGTCGATGCCCTTTTGCAGCAAATAACTCCTCACCGCTTTTGCTCTGGCGGTGGAAAGTTTTTGGTTATACGCTTCATCGCCGGTTGAATCTGTATATCCGCGAATTTCAATTTCAACTTCAGGATTGGCATACAGAGATTCATATACGACATCGAGTACGGTGTAAGATTTCCGTGTCAGTTCGGCACTATCGAGCTCAAACTGGATATCGCGCAGGATGATGCGTTCTCCTTTTCCGGTTATGGGTTCCGGTTTTTCATCCGGGCAGCCGTCATCGTCGCGATAGCTGTTATAGGTTTCCGCTTCATTTTTACACCGGTCGATCAAATCGGGAATACCGTCTTCATCGTCATCAGGGTCAGGGATACCGTCATCGTCTTGATAGCCGTCAAAGTCTTCCGGCTGATTGGGGGCTCCATCCTCGACGTCAGGTATACCGTCCCAGTCATTGTCCGGATCCGGAACACCATCTTCATCTTCAAAACCATCAATATCTTCAGGTTGCAGGGGGGCTTTATCGATAATGTCCGGAACGCCGTCCTGGTCGTTGTCAGGGTCAGGGATGCCGTCATCATCTCTAAATCCATCCATATCCTCTGCGCGCAACGGATCACCGTCATCTTTGTCAAGGATGCCGTCCCCATCGGTGTCGCGGGGGCCGAGGAATTTGTATTCGAGTCCGATGAGAACGTTAAAAAGGCTGCTGTTGGTGTCGTTTGTGCCGATATTGTCTTCTCTTTGATCGAAAAGATGGGTAAAGCGGAGTGAAAAATCGACATTGAAATGACGGGAAAGCGGAACCGCGGCGCCGGATTTTATCGACAGCGTGGCGTTCAGTGCCGGGCCGTCGTGAAGGCTGGATCCCGGAAAGAATCCTTTCGCCAACAATCCGCCTTTTCCGGGGGTTCGGATATCCCAGATGAGCAAGCCGACTCCGGCTCCAATAAAAGGAGTGATTTTTCGCCATGGTTTTAGCTTGTAGGCAAACTCTATCGATTGTAACAGCAAGATGGTCTGAAGGTCAAAAGCCGGATCGGCATTAAAATAGCTGTTTCTTGCTCTTGGTTTGACCCGTCCATACGAAAAGTTATAGGTAATCAATGCCTGTTGATGAACATAATAGGAAAGATGCATCGCTAAAGCCGGTCCAAGTGTCGATCCTTTTTCTCCTCCTGCCAGGCGTATTGCGGACAGATCGACGCCGACACTATACCGAACCGGTATACTATCCGCCTTTGCCGTGAAGGCGCAAGATAAAAGGATTAACATCGTACAGCGATTTAATCGTAATCGCATCGATGCTTTCTCCTGCAATGAAATAGGTTTTGTTTCCAAATATTCTAATCATAATCTGTATAATAATCAAGGCATTTTATTGCAAAAAGACTTGCAAAAATGATTTTGAATTCGTAAAATTAACGCAGATAGATCCCTTTAAGCTGACCCTGCGAGGCGGCAAGGGAATAGAGGAAGGCCTTCTCCGCCGCGTTGCAGGGAAGGATTTTTTTTATCAAAAAGTGAGTCAAGCATGGAATCATTGAAAATCAAGGCCGAGGTGATTGATCACGATGATCTCAGACGAATCATTACCCGGTTGGCGCATGAGATGATTGAGCGAAACAAGGGTACGGAGCGCATGCTGGTTGTAGGCATCCGGACCCGGGGGGCGGTTTTAGCCGAGCGAATCGTAAAAACGATCCAAAAGATCGAAGGCAAGGCTGTGCCTTTGGGCATTCTCGATATCACCCTTTACCGTGATGATTTTCGCAAACGGTTACGCCAGCCAAAAGTTCAGATATCCGATATTCCGTTTGAAATTGATGACAGGGATGTACTTTTGGTTGATGATGTGTTGTTTACCGGCAGAACCTCGCGCGCCGCCCTGGATGCCCTGATGGATTTTGGCCGTCCCTCCAGCGTTCAGCTTGTTGTATTGGTCGATCGCGGTCACCGGGAACTGCCAATCCGCGCGGATTATGTCGGGAAAAGCATTCCTACCTCAATCGGTGAGGAGGTACAGGTCCGGCTTTTGGAAACCGATGGCGAGGATTGTGTATTATTGGTCGAAGCACCCAAAGAGGAGGCATAGTCATGGGGTTGCAAAGCAGACATTTGCTTGGTCTGGAAGGGGTGAGTAAGGATGATATTCATCTCATACTCGACAATGCAGTATCTTTTAAAGAGATCCTGAAGCGCCCTATTCCCAAAGTCCCGACATTGCGTGGAAAAACGGTATTGAATCTTTTTTATGAGGCGTCCACCAGGACCCGGATTTCTTTTGAATTGGCCGAGAAGCGTCTCTCCGCTGATACGGTAAATTTTTCCAAAACCGGCAGCTCGGTTGCCAAGGGAGAAACGCTTAAAGACACCATTCGCAACATCGAAGCGATGAATATCGATATGGTGGTCGTGCGGCATGCCGCCGCCGGTGTTCCCTTGTTTTTGACAAAGTGCGTAGATGCTGCAATTATCAATGCCGGAGACGGCATGCATGAGCATCCCACCCAGGCCTTGCTGGATATGATGACTCTGCGGGAAAAATATGGCAAGCTTGGGGGCCTGAAAGTGGCAATCCTGGGAGATGTGGCGCACAGCAGAGTGGCTCGTTCAAATATTTTCGGGTTATTAACCATGGGTGCTGAGGTGATGGTTTGCGGACCAAAAACCCTGATGCCCTATGGAATAGACGAAATGGGGGTGGAGGTTTCTTATTCCGTCGATGCGGCCCTGGAATGGGCTGATGTTATTAATATCTTGCGCATTCAACTGGAACGGCAGGGTAAGGGGCTTTTTCCCTCGATACGGGAATATCATACCGAGTTTGGCGTAACCAAAAAGCGATTGGAAAAAATGGACAAGGTCATAACCATTATGCACCCCGGTCCGATTAACCGGGGGGTGGAGCTTGATAGCGATATAGCGGATTCGGAGAATTCCGTTATTCTCAAGCAGGTGACCAACGGTGTCGCTGTGCGGATGGCTGTATTGTATTTATTGAGCGGTAACGAGGGCGGGGAAGAGTCTTCCTGAGGCGACTGACTTGAAGAGAGGATATAAATTTGAAAACATTACGAAAAAGCGATCTTGTTTGCTTGCGCAATGGTGAAGTTGTCGATTTGATCCACTCCCGGCGTCAAAAAGCCGATATTGTGATTCGAGGTGAAAAAATCGATTCTATCGGAACTATAAACGAGAGTGAATTCAGGGGTGAAATCATCGATATCAGCAATTGCATTATCGTTGCCGGGCTTGTCGATATGCATGTTCATTTGCGGGAACCGGGGCGCGAGGATGAAGAGACCGTGGAAAGCGGTTGTGCGGCAGCGATGGCAGGAGGGTTTACGGGAGTGGCGGCAATGCCGAATACTGATCCTCCCTGCGACAATCAGGAGATTGTAAATTTTTTGTTTGATCGGGCGCGGTCTCAGCTGGTGGATGTCTATCCGGTTGCAGCCATTACAAAAGAACGCGCCGGCAAAGAGATTACGGAAATGGGAGAGCTGGCCAAGGCAGGAGTGGTTGCCTTTTCCGATGACGGTGCAAGCGTTGCGGACAGCGGCGTTATGCGGCGCGCTCTGGAATATGCTTCCATGTATGAGACAGTGATCATCGATCATAGCGAAGAGCTCGCACTCGCTGCCGGGGGGCACATGAATGAAGGTGTAATGTCCACCCGACTCGGTGTTGCCGGTATTCCCACAACCGCTGAGGATGTTATGGTTGCCCGAAATATCGGTTTGCTTCGATTCAGTGGCGGATTTTTGCATATTGCGCATATCAGCTCTGATAAGAGCGTGGAAATGGTGCGACGCGCCAAGGATGAACATCTTTCCATCTCCTGCGAAGTCACGCCTCATCATCTCATGTTCAGCGATGAAGATCTGATCCAGTATGATACCAATCTTAAAATGAATCCACCGCTGCGCCCCCCGGCTATTATAGAGCGGCTCAAAGCCGGGCTTGCAGATGGTACGATTGATGTCATCGCTTCCGATCACGCGCCTCACTCGATTGAAGAAAAGGATGTGGAATTCGATGCGGCACCCTTTGGCATTACCGGTCTTGAAACAATGGTAGGGGTGATTATAACGGAGATTGTCAACAGTGGCATTTTGTCACTTGAGGAGGCTCTTTATAAAATGAGCATTGCTCCCCGCAAGCTTTTACGGCTGGATGTTCCGGAGATCAAGGAGGGGAAACGGGCCAATTTGAGCGTTATTGAACCGTCCAAAACGTGGACGGTTGATGCGGGCAGGCAAAAGTCTCTGTCCCGCAATACCCCGTATGACGGCATGGAGCTGACCGGCGGGATTCGGGCTGTTATTAATCGTGGCAAGCTCTGGCAGGCGTTATAATTTAATAAAATACTTGCATATTTTGATCTGTTTTTATATATTTTAAGGCTATATGTAAAAATGTAACAGAGGAGTAAGAGTTTTGAAAACGTATTCACCGAAAATAGGCGATATTGAAAAGAAATGGTATGTGATTGACGCAGAGGGACAAGTTCTGGGACGTCTTGCCAGTAAAGTTGCAACGATATTGCGCGGTAAGCACAAGCCCATCTGGGCACCGCATATGGATGTTGGAGACTTTGTGATTGTTGTCAATGCTGACAAGATACGCTTAACCGGACGAAAAGCGGAGCAAAAGGTTTATTACCGGCATAGCCGTTATCCCGGCGGTTTAAAATCCATTCAGTACGACCGCGCGATGGCAAAACGGCCGGAGTTTGTTCTGGAACAGGCGGTAAAAGGTATGTTGCCCCACAACAAGTTGGGCAGACAGATGTTGAAGAAATTGAAGCTATATGCTTCTCCGGATCATCCGCATACGGCACAGCAACCTGAAAAACTTGAATTATAAGGTTTATTATTTTATAAATTGCTGGAACTAAAGGAGTTAAAATGAAAGGAACGCATTTTTATGCAACTGGTCGTCGAAAGACCTCCATATCACGGGTCCGTTTGGCACCGGGTACGGGCAAGTTTGAGATCAACGGCCAGGAGTTATTGGATTATTTCAAGCGCGAAACCCTGCAAATGGTTATAGAGCAGCCTCTTGTGGTTACAGATGCCCTGGGGAAATATGATATTCATGCATCTGTTAATGGTGGCGGCTTGTCAGGGCAAGCGGGTGCCTTGCTGTTGGGAATTGCACGTGCATTGGTAAAAGCCAATGAAGATCTTCGTCCTTTGTTGAGGAAAAACGGTTTTCTGACGCGTGATCCCCGCATGGTTGAACGTAAGAAATACGGCCAACCCAAGGCTCGAAAACGCTTTCAATTTTCGAAACGATAAACAAAACACACATCCTCTTCTGCAAGGGGTGCCCGTTATCGTTATGCGGGTTACAATACCGGGAGGATGGAGGACAAACCCCATATAAAGGAGTATACCATGGCTACACCATCACTTCAGGATTTATTACTTGCCGGGTGTCATTTTGGTCATCTCACCAGGAGATGGAATCCAAAGATGAAAAAGTACGTTTTCATGGAGAAAAATGGCATTCATATTATTGATCTGAAAAAAACCCAGGCCCATCTCAGCGAGGCAAGCGACCGGATCGCTTCGATTGCCAGAAATAGTGGTACAATATTATTTGTCGGTACCAAAAAACAGGCAAAGGATATCATAAAAATTGAAGCGGATCGCTGCGGTATGCCATACGTTACCGAACGATGGTTGGGTGGAACATTAACCAATTTTATTACCATCAAAAAGAGTGTCAAGCGGCTTAAAAATCTGGAAAAGCTTGCCACCGATGGCACTTATGACAAATTGGCGAAAAAAGAAATTCTGTCTATCGAGCGCGAGAAAGACAAGCTGGAAAACGTTTTGGGCGGTATTCGCGATATGAATCATTTGCCCAACGCTGTGTTTCTCGTAGATGTTAAAAAAGAAGCAATCGCGGTAAATGAGGCGAACCGGTTAAATATACCGGTTTTTGCCATGATTGATACCAATTCGGATCCGGACCCTATCGATTATATCATTCCCTGCAATGATGATGCATTCAAGTCCATCAATTTGATTACTCATTCTATTGCAGATGCGATCGTTGATGGCATAGCCGGCCGCACAGAAGTAGAAGAAATGGTGGAAGGGCAAGCAGAGGAACAGTTGGAAACGGCGACGGCAGATAGCGGGGATGAAAATCGAGATGAAAAAAAGAAGGAATAGAATATAATTTTAGTATTAAGGAGATTGTTTTGATGTCGATTTCCGCAGCTGATGTTAAAAATCTAAGAGAAAAGACCGGCGCAGGCATGATGGATTGCAAACGCGCTTTGCAGGAAACCAACGGCGATATGGACAAGGCTATAGATTATCTGCGTAAAAAAGGTATAGAAAAGGTAGAAAAGAAAGCGGGCCGGCAAACCAAGGAAGGTATTGTACAGGCATATATTCATCCCGGAAGCCGGCTGGGCGTTTTGCTGGAAGTCAATTGTGAAACTGATTTTGTTGCCCGGAATGATGAATTTCAGAGCTTTGTAAAAGACCTGGCGATGCAGATTGCAGCGGCAAAGCCGTTGGTCGTGAAACGCGAAGACCTGCCGCAGGAAGTCGTGGATAAGGAGAAAGAAATTTATCTCGGTCAGGTTAAGGAACAAGGCAAGCCGGACCATATTGCTGAAAAAATTGTTGCCGGAAAACTTGAAAAATATTTTCAAGAGGCCTGTTTGATGGAACAGAGTTTTGTAAAAGATCCGAATAAGACGATTCAGGAGCTTTTAACAGAAAAAATCACCACGATTGGTGAGAATATTGTCATCAAAAGGTTTGTTCGTTACGAATTGGGTGAATAGACGATTTAATCGTTTTTTAGCCGTTGTAGAGTTTAGCCACAGGATAGCGAGTGAGCAAAGAGCAATCTGAAAGCATCGAGAAAGAAAAAGAAAAACTGGTATTCAAGCGCGTTCTGGTCAAACTGAGCGGCGAAGCGTTGATGGGCGATACAGGGCGTTTGGGTATTGATCCCATCGTGGTTGACCGGATTTCGCAGGAGATCAGCCAGGTTGCTCATCTTGGTGTTGAAATTGCCGTTATCGTCGGCGGCGGAAATATTTTTCGCGGACTCTCAGCCAGTGCCAGGGGAATGGATCGGGTAACCGCCGATTACATGGGTATGCTGGCAACGGTGATCAATTCTCTTGCCTTGCAGGATTTTATTGAACGCTATGATGTCCAAACCCGCGTGATGACAGCAATAAAGATGGAAGAACTCGCAGAGCCGTTCATCAGACGGCGCGCGCTTTCACATCTGAATAACGGCAAAATTGCCATTTTCGGAGGCGGTACCGGTAATCCGTATTTTACCACGGATACGGCTGCTGCGCTCAGAGCCATCGAAGTTGAAGCCGACGCTATTCTCAAGGCGACCAAGGTCGACGGCGTTTATGACAAAGATCCGATGGAACACGATGACGCCGTCATGTTTAAAGAACTGACCTATATGGAGGTTGTAAACAAGCGTCTGAAGGTCATGGATACCACGGCCGTTACCCTGTGTATGGAAAACCGATTACCGATAATTGTTTATAATTTGAATCAACCCGGTAATTTAAAACGGATCGTCTGTGGTGAGAAAATTGGAACTAAAGTGATGGGTGGATAATATGATTGATGAAACCATTAAAGAAACCAGGCGTCGTATGGAAACGACAATTGAAAATGTCCGCAATGAATTCGGCAAATTGCGAACCGGTAAGGCATCACCCGCACTTTTGGATGGTATTGTGGTCGATTATTACGGCAGCAAGATGCCGATACGCCAGGTTGCAAACGTCAGTGCTCCGGAACCCCGGCTTTTGGTGATTCAACCGTGGGAAAAGCCAATGCTGACAGAAATTGAAAAAGCCATTCTAAAATCGGACCTGGGGCTTAATCCCTCTAACGATAATATCGTCATACGTATACCGATTCCCCAGTTAACCCAGGAGCGGCGCGAAGATCTCGTCAAGGTTGCGAAAAAAATTGCTGAAGAAAACAAGGTCGCTATTCGCAATGTCCGGCGGGATGCCAACGACAAGCTTAAAAAAGCGGAAAAAGATCATGATATCTCTGAAGATGAGTTACACAGATCAATGGATACCATTCAAGAGATTACAGACCAGTACACCAACAAGGTCGAAGAACTGCTGATCAAAAAAGAAGAAGATATCATGGAGATTTAAACGGACACCGAATTTACAAGCCGCTGCAGTGATACGCTGTCAGCGGTTTTTTTTTACCCGGACGGGAAAATCATATGAAGGACACATTGGAAATTCTGGCCGCTTATTATGATGATGAATATGGCCTTAAATCTGATGATATTGATTTTTATCTGCGGCATGCTGTGAATGTTGACAGACTATTGGAAATTGGTATCGGAACCGGCCGTATCGCTATTCCTCTGGCGCAGCAGGGTGTGACCGTGTACGGAATTGATTCATCTATTCCCATGCTGAGGCGGTTGCTGGAAAAATGTTCGCGCCAGGCGCCGCTTTCTGTTCATTGCTGCTGTGCTGATATGCGTACGGTGTGTCTGAACATGACGTTTCCCCTCATTATGATGCCATTCCGCGTTTTTTTGCATAACCTCTCTCAGTCTGATCAGATTCAAACCCTGAAAAGGCTCTACCAGCACCTTGAAGATGACGGGATTTTACTTTTTGATGTGGTCGTCCCCCTTTATCCCCTGTTGTCCGGCTCTGTATGGCAGGATGAATTTTCCGAAACCAGAGCGGAAGGCAATGAAAAAGTAACCATACAAACGAAAATCAATCATGATCCGGTTAAACAGCACTTTTATATCCAGAATGATTACAAAGTCGGAAATGAAAACCAAACGATAACGGGAAATTACAGCTATCGCTATGTTTTTCGTTACGAGATGGAAGCCCTTTTAAAGCTGTGCGGTTTTTGCGTGGAACAGATTTATGGCGGTTTTGATGCGCGACCCTATGATTATCACAGTGGATTGATGGTTTTCAAAGCGCGCAAAGTATCTCAGGGTTCTGGCGACGCTACCGCAACTTCTCCGATCCGTGAACCGTGATCCGGTATCTTTGACGTTTTTAATCATGCCGGTTATATCCGTTGATTCTGTATTTCCTAACAGAGAATTTTTTAAAAAAGAGAGTAAATTATATGAAGCGGAGAAAAGAATTATTATTTCTTTTTTTTCTACTACACTTTTTGGGAATGAATGCCTTTACCCAGGACCTTTTTATCAATGTGACCTATCCGGCATCCAACGACACGTTTTATGTTGACCGGTTAAGGCTTGCAGGAAGCACTCATCCAAAAGCAGCGCTGTCTATAAACAAAGAGACCGTTGTCGTTTTCAGAAACGGTGCATTTGTCAGCCGTATTGATTTAGAGCCGGGATGGAATGAAATTCTGTTTTCGAGCACCCTTGCAGATTCTACGGTTCAAGATACCCTGCGGGTTTTTCATATTGCCAGGCCAGAAACGCTTTCGCAACTACCGACAAGGATAGATACCGCCAGCCTTGAACCCGGGAGCGATGTCTGGCTGTTACCGGGAGATAAATTAAACGTGCGAATGATGGCCAGTCCGGGTGGCAGGGCAGTGTTCAGCATAGAAGATGGGATGAAGAATATTCCGATGACAGAATTACCGCCATCCAGGACGAACGGGGTTGAGGGGATATATCACGGGGTTGTACAAGTTGATGATGCAAATGCAAATAAAAATCTGGCGATCACTGTTGAATTCAAAGGGGTGGACGGAGAAAAGGTCAAACTCCAGCCTTCCGGCCGGCTTTATGTGATGACGGATGTTTTGCCATTGGTGGGCATGACCAGAGAAAAAACCTATTTGTGGAATGCAGGTGAAGGGGGTACCATTCTCGGGGGAATACCGGATTCTGTGTACCTGCATATTGTTGGCAGAGTGGGGGGGCGGAACAAAATTAAACTGAGCAGAAACCGTTTTGCTTATATTAATGCCATGGATGTCCACCTTTTGCCCGTCGGTACACCATTGCCCAAAGCCCAAGTTTCTACACCGTCGTTTTCTCAGAATAAAGAGTGGTACCGGTTGATTATGGCTATCGGGCAGCCCTTACCTTTTTTGATTCATCAATATGATCATCCTTTGAGGCTGGAGCTGACGTTGTTTGGCGCGCGTCAGGGATATCAATGGATAACCTATCCCAATCATGAAACCCCCATTTCAAATATATCCTGGACGCAGGAAGGCAGCGATATGTTAAAAATTATTGTCGAACTGGAAGAGAAACAGCTATGGGGGTATACGCTGGAGTATGACGACCATAGATTGATTTTGGCGATTCGCAAGCCGCCTTACATTCCCCCTGCACCCGCCAATCCCCTGCAAAATGTCGTTTTTGTTATTGATGCCGGACATGGGGGCGAAGAATTGGGCGCTGTCAGCTCAACCGGTATCATGGAAAAAGAGATTAATCTTAAAATGGCAAGGGCTCTTTACCGCAAATTCGAGCAAGCCGGAGCAAAGGTGTTTTTGACCCGCCAGGCCGATACAACCCTTTCTCTGCAGGCGCGACTGGATATCGCCAGATTAAAAAATGCCCATATCTTTCTCTGTTTGCACAACAATTCAATCGGGCCTTCCAGTGATCCAATACGGGTAAGGGGAACCAGCGTTTATTATTACAATCACTACAGCAGGGGGCTGGCCTGGGCTATTTATCCGCATCTTGTCGATTTGGGGCTGGCTCCTTTTGGACGTGTCTTTACGCCCTTTTACGTTACCCGCGCCACCGATATAATCTCCGTGCTTGTCGAAGGAATCTTCATGTCCAATCCGGAAGATGAGATGATCATGCAGGCGGATGAATATGCTGACGACATTGCCATTGCGACGTTTAAAGGTGTGAGTGATTTTCTCGAATCATTACAGCGGAAAACAGATGATCAGGATGGGTAGGAAATGAGCAAACTGGAAGAGAGACTCGACCGTGTGGTCAGAAATTGCAAAAAATTTTATAACGCCGATTCTCCGGGTCATTTTTTGCTGGACTGCCATGTTCCGTTCAAGGCGCCGGCTGCCAAACCCTTGTATGAATATGACCTGAATATCGAACTCGAATCTTATCTGGATGAACAACTCGACACTGCCCGGGAAAAGTGGTCTGTTAAAGAAAAGATCAAAGATGATACGATTCCCTCTATTTGTCCTCGATTTGGCATCGCAGAGCACAGCGCCTGGCTGGGGCAGCCGGTTAAGCTTCAGGAAGACACCTGTTTAGCCGAACCTGTGTTGCATTCTCCTTATGATTTGCGGAAACTCGTCTCAACGGAAGAATCAGAATGGTTCGGTTATATGGAAAGGGGATACCGGCATCTGCACAAGAGGAAGGACGGAACCTTCCTCTTGTCGGTTCGGGGCACCATGATGCCTATGGATATTGCCAACGCTCTCAGAGGCAATGCCTTTTTTACGGATGTTGTTCTCGAGAAAGCCTTTTTGCACGACTTGTCCAAATTTCTCGTTAAAGCCATCCAGTGGTATTATCGTTATTTATTAGCGTGGTCGGATACGGTTGGAGGCGGTCATATTTTTTGGATGCCCGAGTCCTGGCTGCCTGCAAAAACTCTGGCCCATGTGTCAAACGATGCGGCCATGTTATGTTCACCGGGGGTATACAGGGAATTTGGCTTTCCCTATGAACAGGAACTGGTTAAGCATTATGATTATGTTATGTATCACATTCATAATGAAAAAATGCACTATGTTCCGCGGTTGTCAGAGTTAAAGCCGCTTTCGCTTTTACAGGTTTCTCATGACCCCAAGACCGTCTCCCCCATAGAGGATTTGGATCATGTAATGTCTCTTACGGGTGGTGTTAATTTGATGCTCGATGCCGACAGCGATCAGCTTCGGGCACATATTGAAATGTTGAAGAATCGCAATGTATTTTTTAAAATCTGGTGTCAGGACGAAAAAGAGGCCATGGATATTGCAGAGTTTGTTCGCTTTCATTCAAAATAAGCACGCAGCCGGTTTTTTTCTGTCCACGCCACGGAAGGACTCATAAATTTAGGTAAGAGGGAGAAATATGGATCGACGTCAATTTCTCGGCCTTACAGCCACTGGAATGATGGCCTGTTCGTTACCCAGGGAGGGGAATCAGGCATCGACATTTACGTTGCAGAAAAAACTTCCAATGACTCAGTCCTACGATCTGATCGTTTGCGGCGGCGGGGCCGCGGGTGTGGCCGCAGCTCTGGCTGCCGGGAGAGCGGGTCTCAAAGTTCTTCTCGCTGAAGGGCAGGGTCAATTAGGTGGTATGGCAACGTCGGGATTGGTTTCTCACTGGTTGGGAGGACGAACCACGGATTGCCTGCACTGGGCGGTGGGGGGGATTTTCCGTACCATGAGCCACGAAGCGCACAGACGCGGTTTTGCGCTCATTCCGGAAGACGATCCAGATGGACGTTTGTCACCACATGGCTGGGGGCGTGGCATGCTGACTGCCGGCATACCCTTTGATCCCTATCATATGGCTGCTTATCTGGATGAACTGTGTGCCGAAAACGGGGTGGAAACTCTGTTTTACACGCAGGCTGTGGAGCCCGTGGTGCATGGTGACCGCATTACGCATTTGATTCTCTATAACAAGAGCGGCTTGCAGGCTGTACCCGTCAATGCGGTTGTTGATGCCACAGGCGATGCCGATATTGCCGCCCGTAGCGGCTGTGATTTTGAAAAGGGTCGGGAGGGTGATGGAGGCGTGGCAGCCGCCACGTTGCAATTTCATGCCTCTAATGTTGATCGCGATAAATTGGGCGCTTTTATTCACAACTATAATGCCAGGCGTTTCCGCGATAAAATCGCCTCCCTGCGAAAGCGGGGAGAGTGGACATTTCCCTATGATATTTTTATCGCCACTCAGATCGACAAGCAGGATGTGTTTATGATCAATACCTCGCGTCTGGTTGGAATTGATGGCACAGACGCAAAGTCGGTTACAGAGGGGGTAATCAAAGGCCGGCAGGAAACGATTGAATTGTTGCGGCTCATGCGGAAGCATTTTCCGGGTTTTGAAAACGCACGCATTAAAGCGGTCGCCCCTCTCCTGGGCGTCCGGGAGTCACGCCGAATAAAAGGGCGTTACAGATTGTCGGTAGAGGATTTGAACCGGCAAAACGTTTTTGCCGACACTATCGGGTACAGCGCCTATGGCTGGGATCTTCCGGACCCCGAGCACCCCAGTTGCAATCCCGGGCATGGCAAAAGAAGCGAGGTAATCGCTATTCCCTATCGCATCATGATTCCGGCGCCTGTCGGGAATTTGATTTGTCCCGGACGCGCGGCAAGTGTGGAACGACCGGTCCTGGGGCCCTTGCGGGTCATGGCTCCCTGCATGGCGATGGGTGAGGCAGCGGGAACGGCTACCCTGCAGGTTATCGGGGAGGGCAAGCGCTTTGATCAGGTGGATACCGCGCTTTTGCGCCAAAGGTTAAAATCAAACGGGGCGATTGTTGAGTGGCCGGTTTGACCCTGGGGAACGGCAGCGATTATTCTCCCAGCTTGCGCTGTAAAAACACTGCCAGGATAATAACGAGGCCTTTTATGGCCATTTGATAATAGGCCGAGATATCGAGCATATTCAGGCCGTTATTCAGTATTCCAATGATATAGGCGCCGATCAGAGTGCCGCCGAGCCAGCCTTTACCACCGGTGATACTTGTACCGCCGATAACAACGGCTGCAATGGCATCGAGTTCAATACCGGTTCCCATATTCGGATCACCGGAATTCATCCTTGATGTCAGAATAAGTGCAGCGATACCGCAACAAAATCCACAAAAGCCATAAATCCAGATTTTCATTTTTTGTACGGAAATACCGGCCAGTTCTGCCGCTTCCTCATTGCCACCGATCGCAAAGACGTATCTGCCGAATTTCATCTTATTCAGTAACACCCAGGCCCATAGAAAAACAACCACGGTTATGAGGACCGGAACGGGTATGGTACCCAGATAGCCGCGGCCAACGGTCTGAAAAGTCTCTCCCAGTTGGGAAATGGGATATCCGCCTGTTATGATAAAGCAAAGCCCCCGGCCGATGACCATGGTTGCAAGCGTAACGATAAAGAAAGGAATGCCGGCTCTGGCGACCAAAAGCCCGTTTACGATCCCGACAAGCAAAGCGGTTGCCAGACCGATGGCAATCGAGATGGTGATGGGCAGCCCGAGTTTTTGAAAAGAAAAGCTGAGCATAATGCCGGAGAGCGCAACAATCGACCCAACGGAAAGATCTATACCGGCACTCAGAATGACGAACGTCATTCCTACGCCGACAATCGCCATCACCGATATTTGCCGGCTGATGTTGAGAAAATTGGACCAGGATAAAAATCTGGGAGAGAGAAAAGACATGATGACAATCATAACGAACAAGACAATTAAAATACCGTAACTGCCCAACAGTTTTCGCACTTGATTCTCCGCGGCTAAGAGGTTCGGGTTATTCCTGTTTACTCCATTCCTTTTGCAGGATATCGACATTTTCATGGGTCAGCAATTTAACCGGAACGAGAACCTGGTTTGGTACGTTTTTACCCTGTAACAGGTCCATTGCTTTCTCAACGGCGGTGGTGCCGATGATATAGGGAAAAACCAGTGCTGCTCCTTTAAGACAGGGATCGTCGGCTCTAAAGCGATCAAAGGCTTCCTTTTGTCCACCGCAAATCATAATGGCTTTAACGTCTTCGGTTCTTCCGGCACCTTCAATGGAGGCCATGGCTCCCAGCGTCATGATGTCATTTATACCCAATACACAATCAACATCCGGATGCGAAATAAGCATATCTTCCATAAGCGACATGGCTTTTTCCCGGCGCGATTCGGCATTCAGCTCGCTAATGATCTGGATGTCGGGATATTTCTCCAGGGTTTTTCGAAATCCTTGTACACGGTTTATTCCGGATGTAAGAACGGGATGAGTGATGACACCGACTTTTCCTTTTTGATTTAACAGTTCGGCGGCAAATTCACCGCAAATTTCGCCGGCTTTGACGTCATCGGACATGATGTGACAATCTACATGACCCGTTTCGGAACGAATATCGACGGTGATTACCGGAATACCGCGGGAATGTGCTTCATCCAGAGTCGGACCCAATGCGGTTATGCTTACCGGGCTGACGATAAGCAGATCGACATTCTGCATCATAAAATCTTCGATATCACTGATTTGTTTGCTTAGTTTCAGATCTGCATTGCGTGACTGGATAATGACATGGTGTTCTTTGATTTTTGCCGCCGTATCGTGTAATCCTTTATCGAGGGTGATATAAAAATCGTCCTGCATGGTCAACAGGGATGCGCCGATAAGAATATCGTTATCATTGTTCTGTGCTGAACAGTGGAACAGAACCAAGGCTGCAATAAACAGATAACAGACAAATTTCATTTGATTTCTCCCGATTAAGCGTTATCGAATGACATTGTAGGGAACGGATGAGGGGACAGGAGAAGCGGCAGCAGACAGAGAAGAAATCCTGAATGCATGCGATGGCCTGATTTCAGAATATCGGCGTCGAAGATAAATTTTGGCCCAATCGTTTGGCGCAACCGTGACGTGCCAGGTTACTCCCATTTCCCAGTTGTCGGAAAAGAAAAGATAATTGGACACCACGGTCAAATTCGGGGTTACGATCGTTCCCGTCCACTCTGTGTTACCGGTGATACCCAAATGGGATTGATAGGTTTCCAGATAGGATACAAACCGGTCCCTTATCTGGACAGCTGTACCGGCGAATTGATCCGTACCGCTCACCACTTTAACGCCTATTGTCTCTTCCTGTTCAAAACCTTCCCGTTTTGTTCTTATTTTATAGTAAAGTGTTTTATTGATATCCGCTGAAGAGGGGGTAATGGTAATCTCAGCGATTTCTCCGCTTTTTAATGAGCCCGGGTTAATGGTTACGTTTGTGGATGGGTTTGCGGAGATACTAATGGCATCTTTCATTGCTCTACCGTCGATTCTGTTTTCCGCCTGGATGAGAAAAGCACATTTTTGCCCGGCAATCGCCTGCATGGAATCCGGATATATCGTCATGGTAAATTCGGAAACCTCTTTTAAAAAGATATCACAGGAACTGTTTATAACAATCAGAGGGCCAAACAGCAGAATAGATATATATTTTTTCATAACAAAACCCCTATGGTTTTATGTAATAAAGAATTGACATACTCGTTATAATTTGTAATTTATTTAAAAATATGAAAACATCAAAGGTTTTAAGATGAAAATCTGTTATTCTTTCTTTATCCTTTTCTTTTTATACGGGCAATTCCTTGCTGCTGCAGACATTGGAAAAATATGGCCTTCTGAACGTTCAACCTGGATTGATCAGGAGTATGGACATAGAATTACCCAATGGACCGATCACCAAGCCAAAAGCTGGCATCTTTATTTTAATATCGAAACCTTTATTGACTCTCAGCACGCCATCATCATTTCAGAACGAAATGGTGTCCCCAATTTCTATAATCTGGATTTATTAACCGGTAACATGATTCAGATGACGGATGAGACGACGATCCGTCCGTATCTGGTCTGGCACTGGCCGCAGCATCAAACACTCTGGTATGTAAATGGGAACCGAATCAAAGCGCTTGACACCGAATCGCTGGAGTGTGAGACGATAAAAACATTGCCTTTTGTTCCTTACTCTATGACCGTGAGCTGTGACGCTCGAAACATTCTCGTTTCTGCCGATATTGGTGATAAAATGAATCCCCGTAATATTGGTCCCTATGCCATATTCAAGGTTGATGCGGAGACAGGTGAAATGACACAAATTTCTCCTCCGTACGGTTTTGTTATCGGACATTTACAGGCAAACCCGATGGATTCCTCTTTGTTGAGCTATTGCTGGCAGCATCACAGCGATGAAGAAGATGCAGGTGTGATCGGATACACCCCGATCCGTATTTGGTGGCTCAACATCAATGGAACTGCCGGTGGCCCGGTAAATCCGCAACCGTTCGGTATTCACAGAACACACGAGTTTTGGTATTATGATGGATCCAGAATTGGATTTTCCGCGCGTTACAAATATGGTCCTCACAAGGGGAAACAATTTATCGGTAGTTGTAAGCCTGACGGCAGTGATCCCTGGCGATGTGCGGCTCCGGTCAGATATGCACATTCACAGCTTTATAAAGACAATCGTCATTGGGTGACCGATATATATGACGGGATGATTTTAACACTGTTGACGATAAAAGAGAGAAAGATTGACAAGGTGGAAAAATTATTCCGACATCAGTCCAGCTGGGAGTCACAGGAATCCCATCCGCACCCGCATTTCCATCCGCAGGGCAAGATGATCATGTTCAGCAGCGACCGGAATGGTGTGCCAAATGTATATTCGGTAGAGGTGGAATTTTAGACGGCCGGTTGGCTTGTAACCATTACTGCGGTTGTGGTTATCCAGAAGGATGACAGTTGATCACAAGCCAATGCTTTTGATCCCAATAGACGCCTCATCAATCCCGGGTGGCCGATGTGATAGAATTCGTGTTGTAGCACGGATTTGTACCGTTTTGCATTATGACTTTTGAAGCATATTAATAGTGGTGGTATTCCCCATGCGTTTATCGATTGTGACGAGCCAGTCCAGCATGATTTGTTCCAGTTCCTCGAGCTCAATTTTTTGTGCAGGATGAGTAACGTAAATGGGTTTTCCCATGGCCACACAGCAGCGGGAAAAAGGCTTTGGGATTTCAAACTGGTCCCAGGTTGATTTTAACACCCACTTTTTTTCCGCGCTTGCGGTCAGGGGTACAATTGGGTAGCCCATTTTTTCAGCCAGAAAGAGAATCCCGGGTTTGGCTTTATAAATTGGTCCACTGGGGCCATCCATAGCGATGGCGCCTGAACATTTTTCTTCTGTCATCTTTTTTTTCATGTTGAGGAGTGCTCTTACGCCACCGCTGCGGCTGGATCCCCGTACCGGAACAAAGCCATAATGGCGCAGGCTTTTGGTTAAAATATCTCCGGCCCATGCTTCATTGGTTGGTATGCATACGTTCCAATCCCCGAAACTGGTGACCAGGAGGAAGAGACGTCCATGCCAAAAGCCATAACAGATTTTTTGACGATCCAGCTTTGTGAATTCCGGATCAAAATCATATTCCATTCTCAGCGTTTTGGTCAAAAGATAGAAAAGAGCTGTGGCCATACCGGCGACTATAGCCGTAAAGGTTTCCGAATAGGTGATACGCCGCCGGAAATTCTTGAGTTTCATGCGCCATTCGCGCAGCATTTTTTCATTCCCGAATGTTATCCTCAGACTGTTATTTATTCTTATTATATTATAAAAGAGAATAAAGCGCAACCAAAAATTCGGCCCTGGTCCTTTTATTTTGCCATTATATGAAAGAATTGTTAATTTAACAGTGTGTCTGGAAAGAGAGTTTGTTGTCGATGATTCTGCTTTGATTATTGTTCTAAGGAGATGATGGGTTGTTCAATTTTTTCTGAATCAAGCGTTCTATTGTGCTCATTTTAAAATGATATTGCCGTCGTAAATGTCCGAGGCGGCTTTTGTTTGGCACCTTCTGAGCGATGCCGAGATGTTTTTTCAGCGTGTCTGCAGATATTCCATATTGAATTGCCACATCTTCCAGGGTCATATAGCCTTGGATTTCCGGTTGATGTTTTTGATTGGGGGAATGATTTTGCTCCATTCCTTGCGGTTCCGGTCCGGACTTTTTCTTTTCAGATTCGAGTATGTGTTGTCTGCCCTGGCCGGTCGGGACAACATTGATTTCAATCGGCAAGACAAAGGGCAAGAGCAACAATAGCAAACAGATGAAAAGAAACAGACTGGTTAGAATAATACGCGCTGTTTTCGGTGCAATGGTAAGTTTAAAGAGACATTTCACCTGGCTCCAGTGCAAGATGATATGAAGCAAGATCAGTGCTATGAAAATCGCGGAAAGAATGAAATGCAGGGTTCCCCATTGATGCCGATCCCAACCGAATAAGAGCAGTTCTACTTTTTGGTGATATTTTTCCCAGCTTTCTTGTCCTGAAAGCAGCACATATTTTATCAAAATGCCGATGGAGCCAATCAGAAAGAGCAGGATAAGGAGAACAA
Source organism: Candidatus Zhuqueibacterota bacterium (assembly GCA_014728085.1). Lineage (GTDB taxonomy): Bacteria > Zhuqueibacterota > Zhuqueibacteria > Residuimicrobiales > Oceaniaggregativiventaceae > Oceaniaggregativivens_A. Next base: position 117,510 of record WJMF01000020.1, on the reverse strand, counting down.
CGTCGATGATGAAATTTATTTTTGCTTTACTCGTTTTTGTTTTTTTTTGATTGGTCACTTTGGCCGCCTTTTCGTATGCTTTTTTGTATTGATCTCAGCTGCAGGGTTGTTTTTACTGTTAAGGAGAAGCGGGATTGCATTTTAGGCAATCCCGTTCCTGCTTATTCCTCGGTCTTTTGTTTTTCCAGTTCATCGATGCGCTGGCTGATCTCTTTGAGCATATTTTCAAAATATTCTGCCTGCGATCGTAAGACATCGATTTCCTGTTGTGCTGTTGGTGCTGCGGTTGCGGGTGTGTTATATGCTACAGGGGCTCCGTACCAATATGGCGAATATCCGTGCCCCCACATCGGCCCCCGGCCACCGCGGAATCCCATTCTCATACCGCGGCCGAATCCCCGACCGCGTCCGGGACCCGGATTCATATGACCGGGCACGCCATAACCGGTGCAATATCCTGCAGCACGGCCTGTCATCGGTCCCATTCCTGCGGGACCTGTCCCATCTCCTGCGGGCATGATATGCCTCCTTTCCAATAGGTTATAATTAATCATTACCTTTGCGGCCCTGACCCTGACCCTGACCACGGCCGCGACGGCGGCCAAACGCATTGCTTAATCCATTAATAAGGCGTCGACCCCATCCAGCATTGGGATTTGGATTGTTGTTCGCTTGCGGAGAATTGTTATCACCACAAGGTCCCATCCCGCGTCCTGTTTGCGGCCCTTGTCCCCGGGGGCCGGTTCCGTCACCTCTCGGCATATGTTCACCTCCTTTATATTGTTTTCGGGTTCATCTCTCTATCTACCATTTGGTCTGCCACCGTGAAAACGCCGGCGACGTTGCCGCCGGTATCCCGGCATATTAAATTCCGGGCGTTCAAGATTGCTATTCAGATAGGCATTGAGCACAGTTGAAAACTCGCCGGCAATAAAAGGAATGACTTTAATGTTTCTGCCGGCAATCATTTTTGCAAAAGGAACGGATATCGCTCCGCAGATTAAGACCTTGATACCGGCATTTGAAAGAAGCTCTGCGCGCTGCAGCGGCAGCGAAGATGTCATTTCCAGATCCTTGATCTGGACGGCGTTGTTATCGAGCCGAATTACCTTGACGTGTTTAGCGACATCAAATACCGGAGAAATCCGGTTTTGCCAGACTGTAATGCCTACTTTCATGGATTTGGTTCCCTTTTTCATTGGATTATAAGCAACAACAATGCCAATCATTCGCCTCTGTTGAGAAGGCGGTTATCCAGCTGTATTTTAATAATTTATAATTTTGCTGTCTGGATTAAAATTTTAACAGGGTCGCATATTTGCGACTTGATTAATCGCTATAAACGCAAGATTGCATTGTTAGCGCGAGTGTGTCGAGCGGCCATCGATTTTTGGCAGGTTAATTCCCAGTTTTTTAATTTTTCGAAAGAGTGTGCTTTTATGAATGCCGAGGTCTTGCGCTGTTTTATAGCGATTATAGTGATTGCGTTTCAGCAGTTGCAAAATCGTTTCTGCTTCGGCTATCTCGAGGGCTTTTTTTACAGAGGTTGTTGATTGCGGATCAGAGCCGGGATGTATATTCTCCGGCAGAGAGGAAATATCTATTTCTTCTTTGGTACAGAGCACAAAGGCATGTTCTATGATATTTTCAAGTTCCCGAATATTGCCGGGATACTCACAAACCATCAGCAGGGCCAGTGCTTCCTGAGTGATACCCTGGATACATTTATTGCGGGTGTGATTCAGGCGGTGTATTATGTGCTCGATCAGCAAGGGAATATCTTCTTTGCGTTCTCTCAGCGGTGGGAGCTGCAGTTTCATAACATTAATGCGATAAAAGAGGTCCTTTCGAAAGAGATTTTGATCCACCAGGGTTTCTAAATTGTCGTGTGTTGCAGCGATGATGCGGATGTCGGCATTCTTGAATTTGTTACTCCCCAGAGGGGTATAGGTTTTTTCCTGCAGGACGCGCAATAGGCGTACCTGAAATGCGGGGCTGATGCTGCCAATTTCATCGAGGAAAAGCGTGCCGCTTTCAGCCGCAGCCAGGCGGCCCGGCTTGTCATGCACGGCACCGGTAAAAGCCCCTTTTTTATAGCCAAAAAGCTCGGATTCCAGCAAGGAATCCGGAAGGGCGCCACAATTTATGGCGACAAAATCAGCGTTTTTACGTGGACTGAATTCATGAATTGCTTTCGCCAGTATTTCCTTACCCGTACCTGTTTCTCCCTGAATCAAAACAGTGCTTTCGCTTTCAGCAATTTGAGGCAGAATAGCAAAAATTTCCTGCATTTTTGCATTGTGACTGATCATATCTCCGATTTGATGACGGCCATCCAGCTCGCGGCGTAATGCCTCGATGATGGTCATGTCGCGAAATGTCTCAACACCACCGATAATAGCGCCCTTTTTATCCCTGAGAAGCGCGGTGGAGACAATTACCGGAATTCGTTCCTGGTCAGCATTGACAATATAAGTGCTTGTATCGATAAAGGGTTTACCCTCCCTCATAGTCCGGCGCAGAGCACAGTCCGTCTCGCACATGTTTGAACGAAAGACCTCAAAGCATTTTTTACCGATTGCTTCCCGGCGCTGAATACCGGTAATTTTTTCCGCTGCGCGATTAAAAGAAGTTATACGCCAGTCGTGATCGACGGTAAAGACACCATCGGATATACTTTCCAGTATAATTCTTGTTACGTCTTGATCTAAACTTGTTTTCATTTCAACCATATTGTATACAGTTCTGTTGACGTTAAACGTCATGCTGGCATTCTTATAATAAAATAGCCATAGAGTCGCAAAAATGCAACTCTAAATTTTGTTCAGCATTACCAGAACGGTAAATATATACAGGGGAATTTGGTGACGGTTTTGTTTGCCGGTGCTTGCCGGGGCAAACACGAAATCAGGTGGAATGGCTGCGATTTTTCAGGTAAAGCGGTTGCGACGGGCCTGTATTTTTACAAACTCTCCACTCCCGACGGAACATTGGCAAAAAAGATGATGATCATAAGATAGTATTAGCTGCAAAAAATTTTCCCTGAAACAGGAAAGTTCCCGACTTGACTCCGAATCTGGAAGAAAAAGCCGGCTTAATTGCCGGCTTTTCCGATCAATTGCTCCCAGGCGTAATAGTGAAAGGTCTTGTCATCCGACATGGCGACAAATAAACCGCCGGGAAATTTTTGCTGAAAACTGCAGGCTGTGATTTCCGATCCGTCACTTTCATGGGTTGAGAGTTTGACCACTTTGACCCGTTGATGGTCGTGCGGATTCTGTTCACTGCCTTCGCGCGTGAATATATGAAATTCATCTGCCTGCTGGTCCGAAACCAGAATATATCCTTTTCCGTCACCGCTATCCAGTATGGATATTCCTTCATGATCCTCCGCAAACCCTTCGGTGGCAAAAAGGGCCAATTCACGGTTGGCATCTTTATGATCCGGGTCTGCATGATACTTTCGTACACCAACGGTTTCATCTGAATAGTAGACATAACCGAGTTCATCGTCAACACAAAGGGCCTCGATCTCTTTCTTGCCGCTCCACTCTCCAAAGGCCCTGACTTTTTCAGCAACAACAGCTCCATCGCCGTTATCTTTGAGAAGATATTGCCAGAGGTAGGTTCCATCCGTCGGACCTTCTTTTCGCCCAACAATGGCGAAAATTTGTTGATCCGAAGCTCTTTTATAAAGTGCAATCCCCATAGGCGCCCGCCGGCTTTCTCCGGCAAAGACGTTTATTCCGCTATTGTCGATCGCCTGCATCTCCGGAAGTTTGAAAATTAAAAGTTTGTTTGTGAGTCGTTCGGTCGTAACAGCAATATCTATTTCCTGTCCATTGAGCATAAAACCATATTCAACATCGACATTATTGGGGCGTTGCAAAGGGTACACGACCTTGTCCTCGATAATTTTTCCTTCAAGATCGAACACATAGAGAGCGCCATCCTTGTTCTTGTCGGTTCCGATGATCAGGCTTTTGCTGGTATCGGCTGGATTGATCCAGATAGCCGGATCATCGCTGTCGTGTTTTACTTTTTCCGTCACGAATAAGGGTTTAATCCGTTGGTGATCAGCCTGTTTTTCTCTACAGGAAAGCAGCAGCAAAAGTAAAAGTGTGAATGTTGCAAAGAGGTAGAGTTGTTTTTTCATTGAAAACTCCATACAGGTTATGTAAAAAAATGGGCGGGCAATGAAAACAAAACGCCCACCCATATCATGATTTGTTTAGGAATTAAAGACTGTATCGCACGCCCAATCGGCTCCAGGGTTTATAATATTCCATCTGAATAGGCCGTTCTGTATAGCCGCGAAATGCCCGAAGGGGTTCATTGGTGATATTGACCAGTTCGAGAAAGACATTAAAGCTCGGCATAATCTGATAGCTGGCTGAAAAATCGATCTGCAAATGCTTGTCGATCCATTCATCGGAGTCCGGTGAATCTTCACTATCGCTGCCAAACTCTGTAATAAATTTATCATGATAATTCAGGCTAAGCTGCCCGGAAAATCCTCTTTTTTCATAACTCAGGGCCAGGTTATAGACATGATCCGGCTGTCCCGGGAACTGGGCTTCACGACCTCCGGGGAGCGTGGCATCCGAGCTGGTATAGGTGTAATTGCCATAAACACCGATTCCATCGAGCGGGAAGGGTAAAAACTTTAACTGTCTTTGAACGGCAATCTCAAACCCTGAAATACTTCCTGCTTTGCCGTTGCCTGGTTGTTCGGTTTCACCTCCAAATTCATTGTCGAATGTGTATGTAAAAATGGGATTTTCGATGCTTTTGTAAAAGGCGCCCACAGAAATAATACCAATGGTACGATCATAGTGCTCGATCATCACATCATAATTCATCGACGTTGTGGGTTCAAGATCGGGATTACCAATTTCCCGGTCGTCATCATCGATAATAATATAAGGAACCATATCATAAAAATTGGGACGCGCAAGGGCAGTGGTAAAAGCAGCGCGAATATTGGTATTGGGGGTCAGACGATAGCGCGTGTGCAACATTGGAAAGACCTTTGTATAGTCCGTTTCACTGCTGTTCTCGGATATCGTTTCGAGATCCGGGTCATAGGTATAGCCCTCTACATCCACGGCGGTTCTTTCAATACGAACACCAGGCAGAATCATAAACAAAGGATTAATGTTCAATTCTGTCATGATATATGCAGCCATGGTCTGTTCTTTGACGATAAAGTCCTCTGTCTCTGCCTCCAGAACATTTTCGTATTCCAGTGAGGCGCGATTGTTGTCGATAAAATCGTTTACTTCATCCGGTTCGGTGGCATTGCTGGGGAAGGGATAGTTGCCGGGCACATAGCCTTCATTGCTGAAACTGCTGCCGATGTTTCTGCCCAGGATGATGTCTGCAGCTCCATCCGCCAGTTCGGCTTCAGCCTCAATAACGTCCTGATCTTTCTTTTTATTTCTGAACTTGAGCCCCATTTTCAGTTTTCCGGACGCCTGTTTTCCAAAGCGGTAGGGAATGTTCGTATTGAAGGCAGCGACAACATCATCGTCTCTGGTCAGACTGGAAGCGGGTTCGATTTTATCGAATAAAAATTCTCCGTTTTGAAAGCTGCTTTGCGGGTTGGCCCGAATGTTATCCGGATCGCTGATATTCGGATTGAAATCGACGTCTTCCAGCAAAAATTCGATTTCGGCATCAAAGGGGGTGTCTTCTTCCGACCGGGTGACGGTCAGATGATAATCAAGCCCGATACCGGAAGATAAAAGATGTTCTCCGCCGGCGGTTATATTCGCAGAACGTAAATTTTCATGTCTGCTCTTGTGTGTATAGACAACTTCGCCACCGGTTACGCTTCCGTCTGCATTATAATCTCCCTCCGCAACGGCATGTATTGTTCTTCTGCGTTGTTCTTCGTCCTGCATTTCTGCATAGACACCATTGATATAAAGACGGGAGTTGTGATTGAGATTATATTCCAGCATAGCGGTTCCGCCTATGCGTGAGCGCCACAATGTATAGTGGCGGACTTGTAATTCTTCGAGTTGATCATCCGCCAGACCGGGGTCGTTCAGTTCATAATCCGGTTCCAGGTCATCTGCACCAAAATTACGGCGACTGGCTGAAGCGGAGAAAAGGTATCCCAATTTTCCAGATCGATTACCAAAGGTTACCGAACCGTTCGGGGAATAATCTTCACGGATGGGCGCATATCCGCCTCCCAATTCAACCGTAAACTGGGTTTGATCCGGTGCTCTTTTGGTGACCAGGTTTACAGAACCGCCGATTGCGTCTGCATCCATATCCGGCGTGATGGCCTTTGAAACCTCGATGGCTTCCAGAATATCCACGGGAACAGCATCGAGCGCAATCTGGCGCTCATCGCCTTCCGGAGATGGGACCCGTTCGCCATTAAAGGTAACCGATGTCATTTGCGGCGAACCGCCGCGGATTTGTATATATCGACCTTCACCCATATCGCGCTGAACAGAAATGCCGGGTATACGTTGTACCGCTTCCGGTGCCGAGGCATCCGGAAACCGTCCCATCTGATCGGAAGCCACGATATTTTTTATGTTGGCAGCATTTTTTTGCTGGTTCAGCGCCAGGGCCTGTCCTTTGGCACGTGCTCCCCAGACAACGACCTCTTCACCTTTGATAACGCCTTGTTCCAGTTCAAAATCTTCTGTTTGAACAGCGTTGGGCATAACCTGAACCTGGCGGCTGGTTTGTTCATATCCAAGGTAGGTTACTTTGAGGCTATAGGATCCTGCGGGTACCCGTGGAATAATGTATTTTCCCTCAACATCGGTAGCAGCCCCAAGGCTGGTTCCTTCAATAACCACATTCGCGCCGGGAAGCCGTAATCCGGAACTCTCTTCCATCACTTTACCGGTAATTCGACCGGTACCGTCGGCAAAGAGCAGGTGGGGTGTCAGCAGAGCTAAAACAATGAACACAACAAGGATACTTTTTTTCATCAACATGATTTCAGTCCTTATTTATAATTCGTAAAAAGATTTGCAGCCATATTAAGAAACCAATGTTAAGGAATTGTTAAGAATGTATTAAGATACAGCAAAAATTCTTGCTTGTCATATTTTAATAACCTGCGGATCGACACCGAACGCAGATCCTGATCCGAAAAATAAAGATTTGCATTTAAAAAAAGTATCAATTAAATTTCAAGTTATTCAACTTTCCAAGCCGAATAAAGTAAAGCTTTAGCTGCAGTTTAAAAGGTATGCAGGGGTGTGTTACTGATCTGTTGGCACGAGGCATTTTACCGTTCTGAACTGACGAGTGGCGGAGTCGGAATAAACGCAAACATCTAAATGCATAAGAGGTTCGATGAAAAAAGCGATTAAAATTAATTTTATCTATTTTCCTTTCGTGTTTTTATTCTTTGGATTGCTGGTCAATTGTTCGAGCGATTCCGAAGAATCCCGTTCCAATCGGGAAAATCAGTTGATTCCGGCGGTGGAAGCCATTCAGGCGCAATATGGTGTTCTGCCGCTGACAGAGCGGTTAACCGGTGTGGTTCGGGCTGAGAATCAGATAGCGATTTACCCCGAGCTTAGCGCCCCGATAACGGCGGTATATGTTCAAAATGGTGATGTGGTGAAAGCGGGACAAATACTTGTAACATTGCGGGACAATGAATTTCAGGAGCGGCTGCGACAGGCGCAGGCAAATTACCAGATTGCCGTGGCGCAGGTGAAACAGGCGGAGGCGCAGCTGAAAAAAATCAAGGCTGAATTAACGCGTATGCAAACATTGGCAGATCAGGCGCTGGCAAGCCCCGCACAGCTGGAAGCCGCACAAGCCGAGGCAACATCAGCAGAAGCCGATCTGGAGCTGGCAAAAGCAAGGGTGGAGCAGGCGCAGGCAACAACGAGTGAGCGCAAAGAAACATTGGCTCAGACCGTCATCAGAGCACCGGTTTCCGGAACCGTCGGCAGCAGAAATGCAGAGATGGGAATGATGGTCGACGGCAATAGCCGTCTGTTCACGCTCGGGCAACTCGACAATGTTCGTATTGAGGTGGTGCTGACCGACCGGATGCTCAACTATATCGAACCCGGTCAGCGGGCCGAGATTTTCTCCGAGAACCTCGCCTTTGGTGTCACCTCTGCGCCATTGAGGCGAATTTCTCCGTTTTTGCATCCTGTAACCCACAGTACGGAGGCTGAAATCGATATAGCAAATCCTGAGGAGCGCCTGAAATCGGGCATGTTTGTGACCGTGGACATTCATTACGGTGAAAGCGAACAGGCGACGCTGGTTCCGCAAAGCGCGTTATATGAAAATCCGAATACCGGTGAAACCGGTGTTTATGTCAGCCAGGACACACTCGGCCATGAAGTGGCTTCACTCACTGCGCAGAATACCGACGAGTCGATAGCCCTTACCCCTCCGATTTCATTTCGCTTTGTACCCGTGGAAATCATCGCCAGAGGAAGGATGCAAGCCGGCGTACGGGGGGTGGAATCCGGCGATTGGGTGATTACACTGGGGCAGAACCTGTTTGGTGGCGAACCGGGGAAGGCCCGCGTTCGTCCGGTTGAATGGGGCTGGGTAGAAGAGCTTCAAAATTTGCAGCGTCAGGATTTAATGCAGGAAGTCATGCGCGAACAACAGGCAGCGCTTGAGGACACCGTTTTAAACTAGCGATTTATCAGCAGGACACCGATTTATGAATATTACCAGATTAGCAGTCGATCGACCCATTGCCACGACGATGGTTTTTCTCATCATTATTGTATTGGGGGTCATGGGTTTTCGCTTTTTGCCGATAGATTTACTTCCGTCCATTGAATATCCATTGTTAAGTGTATGGACCGTTTATGAAAACGTGGGCCCCGAGGAGATCGAAACGATCATTACGGATCGGGTTGAAAACGCGGTCGCCAGTGTGCCGAATATCGAAGAAATACGCTCCTCTTCCCGGGAGGGGCGGAGTAGAGTGACCCTGGAATTCACGCAGGGGACCAATATCGATGAAGCGGCAAATGATGTACGGGCGGCGCTGGACCGTATTCGCGATGATTTTCCGCCGGAGGTTGAACCGCCACGACTGTGGAAATTCGATCCGGATAATTTTCCTGTGGTGATTTTGGGTGCTCGTTCACGGCGCAATATGGAAGAACTGACCCGCATCCTGAATCGGGAAATTTCGCAGCGGTTTGAACAGCTCCCGGGCGTCGGTTCTGTGGATGTTTGGGGTGGCGTTTACCGCGAAATTCAGGTACAGCTCAAACGGGACCGTCTGGCATCGAGCCGGCTTTCCGCTGCAGATGTACGCATGGCCCTGCAGCGCGCAAATGTCACCCTTCCGGGCGGTGATATGCGCGAGGGTCTGAGTGATATGTATGTTCGTACGTTGGGAGAATTTCAGACGACTGATCAGATTGCCAACACCATCATTACCGTCATCGACGGCAAGCCGATTCGCGTTAAAGATGTGGCCGACGTGGTGGATGGCTATGAAGACATCAGCCGGATCGTGCAGGTCGACGGTCAGCCCATGTTGCGCCTGGGCATTCGCAAACAGTCGGGTGCGAACACGGTTGCAGTGGCCCGGGAGGTGCGTAAAGCTCTGGATCAGATCAACCGGGAACGGGATGACATTCAACTACTGATGATCATCGACCAGAGTGAATTTATCCAGAATTCCATCAATAATGTGCAGAATTCCGCCCTGTGGGGCGGGTTGCTGGCCATTTTGGTTTTATATATATTTCTGCGAAACGGCTCTACCACTTTTATCATTGCATTGTCTATTCCGATCTCGCTTATCGCCACCTTTGGCCTGCTTTTTTTCAATGATCTGACCCTGAATCAGATGAGTTTTGGTGGATTGGCGCTTGGCATTGGTCTTATCGTGGATAATGCTATAGTGGTTCTGGAAAATATTGTCAGGTTGCGGGAAAACCGGCACTCTCTGAAAGAGAGCGCATTGACCGGTACCAGACAGGTCGCGGGTGCAATTATCGCTTCCACGCTTACCACCATTGTAATTTTTTTACCTGTGGTGTTTATGAGAACGATTTCCGGAATGTTGTTCCGGGAACTTGCGCTCGTTGTGGTCTTTGCTTTGCTGTGTTCACTATTGGTGGCCCTGACGCTGGTGCCGATGCTCAGCAGCCGATTTTTAACGATTCGGGAAAGCAGAAAAACCGCCAAAAATAGTGAGAAACGCTTCGATAACTGGTTTGCCTATGTGGAAGCCGGATACAGCCACCTCTTGTCTGGTGCGATGCGGCATCGAAAAATCGTCGTCGGTATTACGGTCGTGCTATTAATCACCATGTCGTTGCTGTGGGGATTCATTCCCATGGAGCTTGCCCCACAGACCGATGCCGATGAAATTGATGTGGAACTGGAAATGGCTCAGGGGACGAATATTGCGGTTGTTAATCGCTATTTGCACGAGCTGGAACGACTGGTGCGGGAAGTGACACCGGAAGATCAGCTCAAACACATTTCCATCGAGATCCGAACGGGGGATGCGGAGGTCGAGCTTGCATTAAAGAGTGCAAGTGAACGCACTATCAACAGTTTTGTTTTGGCGGATCGTATTCGGAAACATGTATCCGGACGTATTCCGGGTGCTGAAATTCGGGTGGATGCACAATCCGGTCTATGGATGTTACGGCGTTTGTTTGGTTCCGGTGGTGCTTCTGCAGTGGAGATAGAGTTGCGGGGCTATGATTTGGCGCTGGCAGATCAATTGGCGCAGGAAATTCAAAAAACCATGGAAGAAGTGCCGGAAGTCGCTGATGTACGGATCAGTCGTCGGGAGGGCAGGCCGCAGCAAAATTTAATCATCGACCGCGAAAAGATTGCAGAATTGGGTCTATCCGTAAGCCAGGTTGCCGAAATCGTTCAAACCAATGTCGGTGGCAGGCGTGCGGGCGTTTTTCGGGACGGTGGTGAAGAGTTTCCGATCGTTGTTCGCTTGCAGCCGAAAGACCGTCTGAGCACGCTGGATTTGAATAATGTTTCTGTGCGTACCGCTTCCGGGCAGGTTATACCGGTATCTTCCATTGTCTATACTGAAAGACGGCGAACGCCAACTGACATCGACCGGGTTGACGGGCAGCGTGTGATTTACATTACGGCAAATTTGCAGAGCGGTGCCGCACTGGGCGATGTTGTACAAAAACTCGAGGATCAGCTGCGAAATTTTGCCTTGCCGAAAGATTTTTCCCTGATATTCAGCGGCGAATATGAAGAACAACAGAAAGCACAAAAGGATTTTTTACTCTCTATTGTTATGGCTTTGATTCTTATTTACATGGTGATGGCAGCACAATTCGAGCGATTTTTGGATCCGCTTATCGTGATGGTGTCGGTTCCGCTGGCGATTATCGGAGTGGTTCCGACCCTGCTGCTGACCGGAACCTCACTCAACATTCAGAGCCTGATGGGGATTGTGATGCTCATCGGCATTGTCGTCAACAATGCGATTGTGCTGGTGGACTATATCAATCTAATGCGCCGGGAGCAGAACCTGGGCGTACGCGATGCGGTACTGCAATCCGGCCGGCTGCGATTACGGCCCATTCTCATGACAACAGCGACAACCGTACTCGGAATGCTGCCCTTATCCTTTGGTGCCGGAGCCGGAGGTGAGATCCAGGCATCGCTGGCACGGGCGGTGATTGGCGGGCTGACCGTATCGACACTGATTACCCTGGTATTGATCCCTGTGGTGTATTCAGGGGTTCATGATTTATTGACGAAAAGGCGGGCAAGGGTATAGGGGGCTCGTTACCCATGCAGGTGCTTTCTTTTGTACAGCTGCGATCGATAGCCTCTATCGGGGAGTGGTATTTATAAATCACTTGACATGAATTGATTTTTTGGTTATATTTGTAGGCTAAAATGAAAGATAAAGCTAAAAATAAGAAAAAAGAGAAGCCACTCGGTATTACGAGTCGGAATTTTCAGATATTTGCGATTGCGATCATTACGATTATCGTGGGTTATTTCTTTTTGGCAAAGGGACCGGCGGATAGTCAGGCATCTTTAACTGTGGCACCGCTTATTTTGATTCTGGGATATTGTATACTTGTCCCGTTGGCAATATTCTACAAGCCCAAATCGCAAAGATCATCTGAAAAAAGCAAATAGAATCGAGGGGTTAACGATTTCGGGCTGTTAGCTCAGCTGGTTTAGAGCGCCTGCCTTACAAGCAGGAGGCCACTGGTTCGAATCCAGTACGGCCCACCCGGTTATTATTGAAATGTTTAGTGTTTACGGGGTCGTAGTGCAGTTGGTTAGCACACCGGCCTGTCAAGCCGGAGGTCGCGGGTTCAAGTCCCGTCGGCCCCGCCATACAAGGGAGACAACGTTTGTCTCCCTTTTTTTTATGGGACAAAACAAATCTATGGAAGCAACTCTCATTTATATATTTTAAGCAACTGTACGCCAGCCTCTTGTGCTTCCTCTTTATCTCCCAGCAAGCGATATAAAACGGTAAATTGGGTCCTGATAAGCCTGAAACAATTGGCGGAAGGCATGTTCATCGCCATCAATCGCTTCCCTGACTATATTTTCTTCATTTTTTAGCAGCTGCAATCAGGCATTATCCTTTTTACGACTGAGATCGATCTACTTTTAAGACTGTGAAAAAACAAAAAGGTTGCAAAAGGAATGAAATGTTTGTTGTCTTTAAAGAATAATTTCTCTATATTTTTCAACCGGAATGGTATAGCTTTCACCGTGCCGGCAAAGTTGTAGATCAATTTCAGGGTTTGAATTATTCCTCAATTCATTCTCCAACTGTTTCGAACCGACATATATGCAATGTTCAAGCCGTCTACATTTTTAAGGTGTAATTCATCCTTTTTTTTGAGACGTAAAAATAAAGCAAAAGTTGCATATGAGGGAATATAGATATGATGACTTCAAGAAGAGATTTTTTCAAGGGTGCGGCAGGGGCTGTATTACTCTTAAATGGTAAAAAAACGCTCTCCGCGGATCCTGTGGCTGTTGCCGCTCCGATAATTGTCTGCAGTCGTGGTACGGAATGGGGTGAAAAGGTTCTGGGTCCGGCATGGAACACCTGGGAGAAAACCGGTTCGATGATGGATGCGGTAGAACGGGGTGCCAATATTGCAGAACTCGATCCGGAGGACAGCTCTGTTGGATACGGCGGTCTTCCCAATGAAGAGGGAGTGGTTTCTTTGGACAGCTGTGTAATGCATGGTCCTACTCATAATTGCGGCGCTGTTGCGGCTCTGGAAAAGATCAAACGAGCCTGTTCGGTGGCGCGCCTGGTCATGGAACGCACGGATCATATGTTGCTGGTGGGTGATGGTGCCCGGCGCTTTGCCGTGGCTCATGGATTTGTTGAAGAAAATCTTTTGACGGATAAAGCCAGGCTGAATTGGTTAAAGTGGAAAGAAAACCTGAGTGAAAATGATGACTGGCTGCCGCCGAAGGATGATGACTATAGCCATGAAGCTTATCAGCGTCCCACCGGCACCATTAATGTTCTGGGAATAGATGCCGGCGGTGATGTGTTTGGTATTACCACTACTTCCGGCCTGGCGTTTAAAATACCCGGGCGTGTGGGTGATTCGCCTATCATTGGTGCGGGCTTGTATCTCGACAATCGGGTCGGCGCGGCCGGCGCAACCGGACGCGGCGAAGAGGTTATTCGCACCTGTGGTTCTTTTTTGACGGTTGAGTTGATGCGCCAGGGAATGCATCCGCAAAAGGCCTGCGAAGAGGCTCTGAAGCGCATTATTGCCATCAACAAGGGAAGTGTTGATTTTAATGTAAAATACATCGCGGTCGACAAAAAAGGCCGTGTCGGTTGCGCCCAATTAAAGCCTTATGGTGAAACCCATTGTTCTTTTATTTCTGATACGGGGTTTAGAGCGATTAAGGCACAGGTTGTGTCTTGAGGGTAACTTTTTATCGATAAGGATTTTTCATGAAGCAGAAACGGTTGACAGAAACAGTAAAATGTGCCGGGTGAGCTTCCAAACTGGCGCCGACGGAGTTGGCAAAAGCATTGGAAAAACTTCCCGGAGTGACAGACCCGCGGGTTTTGGTCGGTATGAACACCGCAGATGATGCTGGTGTTATCAGGCTGCATGATGATTTGGCGTTGGTGCAAAGCGTCGATTTTTTCACGCCCATTGTCGATGATCCCTATGTTTATGGGCAAATATCGGCAGCCAATTCTCTCAGCGATATATATGCCATGGGCGGAACGCCTCTTTCGGCATTGAATATTGTTGGATTTCCCAAAGACATTTTTTCGCTGGATGTTCTTGCTGAAATATTGCGGGGAGGGTATGACAAGGCCAGGGAGGGGAATACAGCGATTATCGGTGGTCATACCATTTCCGATGATGAGCTCAAATATGGTTTGGCGGTTACCGGAACGGTGCACCCGAATCATATCCTTACCAACAGCGGCGCGCGTGCCGGCGACCTGTTGTTCCTGACCAAACCAATCGGTACCGGTACAATTACAACGGCTTTAAAAGCGGGCAAGGGTTCTGCAGAAATGGAAAAGAGAGTTTGTCGGATCATGATTGAATTGAACAAACAGGCCTCGGAAATTTGCCGGCAAATCGGCATTCATGCATGTACGGATATTACCGGATTTGGGCTTTTGGGACATGCCCTCGAAATGGCGCAGGCGAGCAAAACAGGGTTGGTTTTTCAGCTCAACCGGATTCCTGTTCTTGAAGATGCAAAAATAACAGCCAGAGGCGGGCACATCCCGGGCGGATCCCGCGCCAATCGTCTGTTTGTGGCGCCGCATGTTCATTATGCGGAGAACATTGGAGAAACCGAACAACTTTTGTTAAACGATGCACAAACTTCAGGCGGATTGTTGATATCGGTTTCCGAAAAAAAGGCAAAATTGTTGCAGCAGGCTTTTTCCCGGGCTGAAATTTCGGCGCCGATTGTGGGGCATGTAACGGAATTGCAGGACCAGGCCATACGCGTTGTTTAAAAGAAAGAGGCATTCGTTGAGTATAAATTTAATTGTTGATATTGTCGGCTGGATCGGTGCAGCATTGATTTTAATCGCTTACTTTCTCGTTTCAACCAGACGGGTTGAAGGCAACGCACTTTTTTATCAAATATTGAATATATTCGGTAGTGTTTTTCTCATCGTCAATACTTTTTATTACCGGGCATTTCCTTCAACGTTTGTCAACATTATCTGGATCGCTATTGCGTTTTATTCCCTAAGCGGTGTTTATCGGATGCGTAAAGCTCAAAAGCAGTAAAAAATGAACGGATTATTTTAATTTTTTTGACGTCGCTAACGCGATTACTCGTCCCTCTTTGCCGACAGCGCAATAAAAATGATATACGATTCCCCTGTGTTTGACGATAAAGGGTTTATGGGCAAATGTTTCATCCCAGGGCTCAGAGGGTGCAATCAAATGGTCTCCCTGCCATTTTGTCCAGTGGATTAAATCATTGGATATGGCAAAGGTGTCAAACGCCTGGGGTTTCCATTTATAGCCGAAATAAAACATAACCCAGGTGTCTTCGATTTTTGTGATCTGGGGGTCGCCGGAAATTCCTGAAGCATTATCGATAACGGCATTTTCCCCGAACCGTTCCCATTTTATCATATCCTCAGAAACCGCGATGCCGATTCTCTCAATCCAATTACCTTTTTGCCGGGCATTATAAAACATGACGAAAGGGTACCCCAGATTTCTATCTTTATCATAAATAATATGACTTTTATAGAGGGTGGCACGTTCAAAGGGCCTTGCATCGGGTTGGTCGGGGGTTAAGACCGGATTACACTCCAGTCTGTGCCATTCTTCGGGCAAATGCGGCGTGTGCGTCCAGGCTATTCCGATAGACAGCGGATCGGTTTCGTATCCCTTCAGTGCACCTCCCAAATAGGACATCCAGTAGCGATTTTTATATTCGAGTAATTTATAGGAACCTTCCCAACGATAATCCTGAAGAGCGATATAGCCGCCGACCTGACTGGCGTCCCAGGTAGAATTTTTAAATCCGAGAATTACACCTTTTTCATGCCAATATAGTAAATCTTCGCTCTCTGCCAGCGCCGTTTGATAACCATTGCCATCAAAAATGATATAGGTCATGTACCATTTGTCCGCATATCTAAATATACTGGGACAATCCAGCTTGTGTCCATTCCGGTGTTTAAGAACAATACCATATTTATGTGGTGTTTGGATCTCTTGATAAATTTCCTGGATTTTAGTTTGCATGTCGGTCTCGCCATTTTGGTTTTGGACTGTACAATTCAAAAAGAGAGTGTAAAGACATAACAAGAAAATTTTTACCACTCTACTTTTTGTCTCATTTTTTTGATTTCACCGCGATGTTTTTTAGCAGCCACTCTTTTCGCTTTAACGTGCTGCGGCAGGGTGCTCTGTTTACGCCGCCTTGGTTTCCGCAGGGTGCTTTGTAGTAATTCAATAAAACGGTCGATAACCGCTTTTCGATTTGCGGACTGTGTCCGGTGCTCCTGACTGCTGAGTTTTAGTTCTCCCTCTTTATTGATTCTGCTGGTCAGTCGCCTGTACAAGCGATGTTTTTGCTCTTCCGTCAGACTGGAATTCAGAACATCAAAGGAAAGGGTAACCCGCGTGTTCACTTTATTGACATTCTGACCTCCGGGACCGGAACTTTTTGTGGCGGTCAGTTTTATTTCATTTTCATGAATTACGGTGTTTCGATTGATAACAATCATTTTAAGAGCTTTTACCTGCTTTTTGCCAGTTTTTTAATGTGTTTGATTCGCTGCAATATCGGAGGATGCGAATAGTTAAAGAACACATACAGAGGGTGCGGTCTCAGATTACTCAGGTTGTTGGCAGAGAGTTTTTTTAGCGCACTGATAAAACTTTCCGCCTTGTCTGTTGTGCGGACGACGAATTCGTCCGCCTCAATTTCATGCTTGCGGGAAAAGAGCTGCATAAAAATGGATAAAATAAATTCGATTGGAGAATAGAGCAATCCAAAGAATATCAGACCGGCATAAATGGATTGATGTTCCATATAAAAAGCGTCGTACAACCCTTTATGGTTTAAAAAGATCGATAACAGATAAAACACGACACCCGAATGGATGATACTGATGATCAATCCCTTTAGAATATGTTTCTTTTTAAAATGTCCGATTTCATGCGCGAGAACGGTTAGCAATTCAGGTATGGTGTGCTTGTCGATCAGCGTGTCGAACAGGGCAATGCGTTTATTTTTGCCGAAACCGGTAAAAAAGGCATTGGACTTTGAGGATCGGCGTGACCCGTCCATTACATAGACACCTTCCAGCCGATAATCCACTGAATCTGCGTAATCCATGATTTCCGATTTTAACTCTCCCTCTTCAAGCGGTTCAAATTTATTGAAGAGCGGCATAATCCAACGCGGGGCGACATACTGGATGATCAATGTAAATAGAGTGGTTACCATCCAGGCATAAAACCAGGCATAGTTACCGGCGTATTGGAAAAAGGCCAACACACCGGCAAGTATTGGTGCGCCGAGAATAACGGCAAGGGCAAGTCCCTTGATCATGTCGGATACAAACGTTTTCCAGGTGGTTTTATTGAATCCAAATTTTTCTTCAATCACGAATGTTTTATAGATGGCGAACGGAAGGGAAAAAAAGGAACGCAGCAATATGAGGATACCAATGTAACATAATCCTCTCCATATCATCGACAACTCCCACTGCCTGACGATGCTGTCCAGGTATTGAAATCCTCCTGCAAACCAGAAAACCAGGGTTAATATCAGACTGAGGCTTGAGGTCATGATACCAAACTTGATATTCACGCGGGTGTATTCCTGTGATTTTTGATATTGGTCTTCGTCCCACACATCCTTAAACTCGTCGGGCAAATCGCTTTCTAAAGCTTTGAGGTTGAGAATTTCGGTGATTAGGTCGAAAACATATTCAAAAATCAGTGCTGACAGAATAATAATTGCATATATGTTCATAGATCAATGCCCTCTTTTGGTTTTTACGGTTTTTCTGTGTTTTCATCACCAGACGCTGAAGCTTTAAATAGAATACATCTGGTTTTTGCTTCCAGCCTGTAAACAACATTTGCAGGTGCCATAAACACTTTACCTCTGTTCAATGACATTTCCTGATAATCGTCCTTTGCCCTGATGCTGCCTTCTGTCAGCACCATGCATTCCAGGCCGTGTTGATTTTGACTGATATAGTTGTCGCCGGTTTTCAGCAACAGTCTGCTGAGTTTAAAATCCCTTACCGGGGCGGGATAGAGCGTTTCGTGGTCGGCAGTTTTGTTTCCTTCCAGTATCTGCGGAAGGGTCGGATCAATTTTGATGATTTTAAGCAACTCTTTCACATCGATATGTTTGGGTGTGAGTCCGCCTCTGAGGACGTTATCCGAGTTGGCCATGAGCTCCACATTGGTGCCCTGCAGGTAAGCATGGGGAACCCCGGCTCCCTGAAAGGTCCCCTGGCCCGGATGGAGATGAAGAAGATTAAACAGATAGATGGAAAAGATACCCCGATCAAGATGATTGCCGGGAAGGGGAAACAGATCCGCCGCACGCGCCGCCCAAAAATGCGGTTCGTCTTTGTCCAATTGTTGAGAACGATATAAAGGCATCAGGCGTTTGACGAGTGGTTGAAGAATGGAATCTGTTTGATCCTGGGGCATGGTCATAATGGTCTCATACAAAAGCGACAAATTACCCCCCTCCCACGTCTTCAGAAGGGCGTTAAATTCCGCTATTTTATACAGCCAGCAGTCGATTTCTTCCAGTGGCCTGAAACCGTGTAACATCCAGAACTCTGTAAGCGCGACATGAATTTCCGGTTTATGATTGTTGTCTCTGTAATTTCGATTTTTAGCCGTAAGGGGAATATTTGCCTGGTTCTCTCTCTCAAAACCCTCTGCTGCCTGTTGTTTGGAGGGATGTACCTGAACGGAAAGCATTTTTTGCGCATCGAGCACTTTGAATAGATATGGCAGAGTGGTGCCGACCCTTTCCATGCCGGCGGAACCGAGGAGGGTTTTGCGATTGTTTTTAATAAAATCATGCAGCAACACTGAATGGTCGTCAACAACGACCTTAGCCGGTGCAACGGGATGGACACCGATCCAGAGTTCGGCATATGGTTTCTCTTCTTTATTGTCAATATGAAGAAGGGAGGGTATATATTCCGTTCCTCCCCATGAATAGTTTTGTATTCCCGGAATGATCTCGTAAAGTTTTGGCTGTATCATAGCCACATCCTCTTTATTTACCGCTTTTCTCATCTTATTGCTCAGGATTATATAATCATTCAAATTAGCAAAAAAATGATAAAAATGCGAACGAAAAAGAGCACAGCCTGGAAAAGCCCGGAAGATTGTCTTCGCAAACAGGCTAAAAACGGAAAGGGGGATTTCAAAACAATTTATCAAAAAAGGAGTTGTATCAAAAGTCCCTGCAGCCTGGTGACTTTACCGCTTTTTTTTGATCTTGCAGGATTTGCCGTCCGGACGCTACTCTGGTTGAAACGCAACCAGGGTATGTAAAAGCACATTATATAGATAAAAATATGCATCTTGAATGCCATAATGCATATACCAGATATTTCGGGGCCGCTCCGGCTCCCCCCCACAATCTCAACCGCAAGGGTTATCAGAACGAAATCACGTAGAACAGAACGATGAGTACTAATGGCCAAATTATGGCAGGAGATTGTGTGAGGGTGATCCTCCGCGGGCTCCGCGAGCTCTTCCGCTTTCTGTTTATTTTTTTTTGCTTATTCGCAAGTCAGAAGAGGGCCTTGAAATCCACGGCGAGGAGGGGCGGAAGGAACTCGCTCCGCAGAATTATGGCAAAAAATGATAAAATATAAATTTGCAGGGGCTATATTCAAAGCGTTTAATACAGCCCCTTTTTTATGCAAAAGCTGCAATGGCTCCTTATTTGATCAGGACCATTTTGCGTACATGATTAAAATCGCTTGTTTTCATATGATAAAAATACATTCCGCTTGGCAGTGTACCGGCATTAAAAACAATTTGATGGGTACCGGCTTTCATCTTTTTATCAACCAGAGTCTCTACTTCCCTGCCGAGGACATTAAAAATGGTGACATTCACCCGGGTATCCTCTTTCAGTTTGAACGCTATCGTGGTTTCCGGATTGAACGGATTTGGATAATTTTGCAGCAATTCATAGTGTTCCGGTGTATTCAGAGTGATTTCCTCCACCCTGGAATAGGTAAAGGTGCCGTCGTTATCGATTTGTTTCAGGCGATAGCTGTAGATCCCGGGTTGAGTGATTTGGCCATCCTTGTATTCATAATGCCGTGCTGTATTGGTTGATCCGGCACCGGCGATAAAGCCAATTTCTTCAAACCTTGTGCCATCAAAACTTCGCTCGATGGCAAAGCCAAAATTATTGGACTCGCCGAGGGTTTTCCACGACAATATCACCCTGTCATGCAGTAATCCCTTTTCAACCTGTGATGCAAAGGTCACCAATTCAACCGGAAGGGTATAGACGCTAATTTGCTGCGGATAATCTGATTCCGAGCCTGCAATATGTTTAAGCACTGACGTGACGCCGTTGAATTCACCGCCGGAAGCAATATTCTCAAAGAGAACAAACAGGGTATCGCCTTCTCCCCATTCACTTCCCGTGTTATTAAAATCATTTAAATCGATTGCCCAGCCTCCATTATTGGTTGTGCTATCGACATCGGTTGAATCCGTGATTTCACTGGACAGGTAACTGGTATATTTTACTTCTTTTATGCCCGGCGTGCTTCCGTCCGGATTTTTTACCGTTCCCCATACCAGTTTGGACATTTGCGGTTGTGCCAAAACAAGCGTCGCGCTGACGACTAGAAACAGGCTGATCAATAATTTTTTATTTAACATTTTTCACCTCAAAAACGATTTACGTATCTACTAGTTAGGCCACATGTCCGGGGCATTTTGATTAATGTTGATAAGTACCGGTTCACCGGGCATGATTGCAAAATTTTCGCCATAGCCGATGTCCGGGATCCAGAATTTACTGAAGGCATTGGTTTCCGGATCGAGCTTGTAAACAATCTCAATGCCGCCGATATTATTGGCCAATTGATCGGCATTGGTAATATCAAATTTGTCCAGTGGGACGATGATTTCATTAAAGATGGATTTTTCACCCTTGTTCAGAGTGAATTTAACCGATCCAACCGCTGGTATTTTACCGGTATAAAACCAGGTATCGGCAATGGTTTTATCGTTGTTTACCAGCAGCGGCGCCCCGGTTTCAAGGGCAAAGTTGGTTCCATACTCTATCTGTGGGATATAATAGGTCGAAAAGCTGTTGGTCACCGGGTTTAGTTTGTAGAGGACTTGCAGGTTTTCAATCATTTGCGATACGCTCTTTGCATCCGTTATATCCCAGGTCTCCAGCGGAAAAGAGAGATAGTTGAATGAACTGTTTTTGTTTTTATTCATCGTGAATCCATATTTCCCGACCCGATTTGAGACAGCGGACCTGTTGTCTCCGTCAAATGCGCGTATGCAATAAAACCGTCGCAAACGATTGTCCGGAATGGTAAACGACGTATCTTCGATGGTTGCCAGCAGCTCACCATCTTCATCCGGATTAAAGTAAGCGTTTTGATTGTGGGCATAGATTTCATAGTAAAGTTTTCCTTCGGGTGTGTTGTTGACACCCAAACGGACTTTATTCCACATCAATTTAACCGCGACGCCTTCCTTGGCGGCCAATAGATTTTCAGGCATTTTGGGTTGTATGTTATCGACGGCCCGGCCATGAGACATAACCGTTGCGGATAAATATTGTCCGGCGTTCAGGGTTTTCATATAGGCGCCGTACTCTTCGCTGATTTTTCCTTCGCTGTAAAGCATCATCGGATCTATGCTTTCGGCAACAAGATAGCCGTCCTGATCGTCTGTCTGAGAAACAAATCGTTTGGCGAGGCTTCGATTGCGGTCGTGGACGGCACGTACCCAAAAGTTGGATTCTTCGTTATCAACTGTATTGAGCACGATAATCATTGAATCAGCATAGCTTCCTGTCGTGTCGATAGCGGGTTGTGTGTACCAATGGAAAACCTGGTGATTGACTTCGCGGTAAATCTGATAATAGCTGATCAAATTGTTTTCGCCGATACCCGGATGGTTGTCGGAATAATCGAATTTTAAAATGACATGGCTTCCCTGGTCATTGGGATAGTCCTCAACGATCAGTGTGTCCGGCGCATCAATTACCGGGGCTTCTATGGTGATTGGCGCGGATTGGCTGTGATATCCTGAATAGTTATCATTATTCACGGAAACCATAAAGACGAGATTGTTGGTTTCCACCCAACTTGTAACCGTGAACAGCCCCACGCCTTCCTCCAATGCATGGGGGCCGTATGGCATGGAGATATCATTTGTCGGAAGGTTGCTGGAGAAAAAGATTTCATAGGGAAAATTTCGGTCTATCTCTCCATCACTATCAAGGGCAATCACTTCTACCTGAAAGGGGGCACCGCTAACCGGATTGCCGGGTATTTTCACATGAATATCGAACTGACTGGCGGCATTGTCGTCGACCTTAATAGTGTCCAGCTGTGTATTTGGATTGTCCATCATGGGATCGACACCGGGACCATTGCTGACGTGATCATAGACCGCGCCCGGATAGGAAAATGCCACAAAGCCTTCATAATCCGGCTGCCATGCACTTACCAGGGGTACTGTAAGCGTGACGCGGCCATGTTTGATCTCCTCCGGATTGCTGTGCATTTCGGGTGTCTGTTCTGTGGCGGTTATGATGGGCAACGTGCTTGTAATCGGGGTTTGAACCACCATATTGAGCAGAAAATCCTCCCGGGAAACGGTGCTGTCTTTAAGATCTTCACTAACAAAGACATCGACGTCCTGGAGACTGATGGTTTTGGCGCTGCAGATGGCAGGACCGGATTTGTCCTGTTCTTTGGTTATACCGATGGGCAATGGATCCATAACATTGCCGGCCCAGTCTGAAAGGCCCTGGCCGGTCGCAACAATGATATCGGGAACATCGCCGGTGTCACCGAGATAAGCTCTCTTTTTCAACGTGTCATTCGGGGTTTCTTCGAAACGCAACAAGACCGAGAGGGTATCAGAACCGACGACGGTATAGCCGCTTTCATCCAATCCAAGCAAGGTTTTGGTTTCCAGCGTATAATAGGATATAACCGACCAGTTTTCAGTATTAAAAGAGGTTTTGGGGTAAACGGCAGAGGTGTCGTCAAAAACAAATCGATAGCCGTCAATTTTTCCGTTCAAATCGGTATCTACAGTTTGAACGGCAACAAGATTTGGTGCAATCGTATCTCTGTATACCTTGACATCCGATCCCAGAATTGTTTTTGAGCTCAGACTGGTATCATTATCATACTGATCGTTGCCGTTGTTGGCAATATCTCTTACAACACCCTGGCCGGTGAAATTGATTCCACCGCTATCGTATTTTGTCCAGGTCGTTCCGGTCTGGTGCAGATAAACAATTTTGTTTTGATAGTTCGGCTGAATGCCGGTAAAGAAAATTTCGGTTCCTGTATCCTCGGAGGCAACATTGTCTACATACCAGATGAATTTTTTTGGTGAAGTATAGGCATGTGCGGGATTTGTCGGCCAATTGGAGCTCGAGGGAAAATTGGTTTTGATTTTTTCGCTAAAGGTGATGCGAATGCTGTTTTTACTCGCGGTGGTCGCTCGCCATATGGCCGGACCGGCGTTATCGATGATTTCCACGATGCGGTAATTGCTGTTCGACAACATCGTATCGCTGTAGAAAACATCTTCGGTATAGCCGTAATTTGTGTTATCTCTCATGCCGTTCGGCGCTTCCGGGTTTTCATATTTTACCTGTGGCAATACGCCGGTATTGGGCATTTTGGGGTTGCTTGCCGCTATGGGGATGCGAAAAGTGGTGCTGTTAAACCAGGTTCCAACCCCGGCGATGCCCTGTATGCCTTCTCCTTCGACAGTAAAGCCGCTCGTGCTGAGCTGCCCTGTGTCCATGGTGTGATCAAAAATAATATCGACATAATCGAGCACCCCCCATCCGTTTGCGCCGCCGTTGATCAGCTCGCCCGGCAAAGCAACATCTCGGGTACGGACGCGGATAATGTTGGGCAGGATTCCATCCCAAATGTATATCAGGCGTCCATAGCCCGCAGCGGGTCGCGTGGGTGGCTCGTTGGCTGTAGAAATGCCATTAAGATTGCCATTGATATCCGAAACCAGGGAGCTGCCGCTATAACGAATACTGCCGGTATCGTTTTCGGTTGAATAGGGATCATCCAGCTCAATTTCAAAGGTTTTACTATATCCGCTGGTGGGAAAGCGCACGGCATAAATATCCTGCTGCGTACCCATGATGGTAACGGTAAAGGTCAGATCATCGAGGAGTAAATTGGCGCGATTGACCTTTTCGCTAAAGGTGACCAGTACGCGTTTGCTGGTAAGTGCGTCGGCCAGAGGCTGACGTCTTTTACCATGTGCTCTGACGGTCTTTGCGCTGATAATTGCCGGCCCCGCCTTGTCCTGAACCGTGACGGAATGGCTTTCAGCTTCATAGCGATTGACACCATCATAAGGAAACTTGGCTTTGAATTTGTCCAGGCTGCTGACGGGGGGCTGATAGGTGAGGGTGATGGAGACACCGGTATTGGGTGTGCTCGAAATAACGTAAAATGTAAATCTCTGATAGTCATAGGTCAGGGGGTTTTCGTCATCGTACCACCCACCTGTCGTTTGCGTTCGCAGAATTGTATCGCCAAGTCCATTAAAAATGTCGCCGCTAACCGCTTTATTGGTTGTATCCATGGGTTCACTCCAGATAATATCGATGCGGTCGATATAACCGTCAAAAGCGGTGGTATTGCCCGGGCTTTGCGGTTCGGGACCGGATGAACCACTGCCGTCATCATAATAAATCGCCATTCTCAGGTTCGGTTTGATGCCGTCGCGGCAGGTTTCATATCCGGTATCGTTTTGGATGGTTAGCTGAAAAGCGCCGATTCTGAGTGAACCTGTGGTTTCCAGTTTTACGCGTGGCCGAATGTTGGTATCGTGATTCCCTCTGATGGGTAAATACAAATACTGATCAAATTGACCACCAGAGTTGTTAAAGTGCGTCTTGATCGAATCGCCACGAATGGCATAAACCTCACCGGGGGTGTGTGTTGTCGCGTTATCGTCCCGGTCGAGATTCAGGTCGATCATAAACTTGACACCGTTAAAATTGTCGTTGAGATTGTTGGTGCCGCCCGGTGTGGTTTGAAAGGTCAGTTTTATCCAACGGGCATAGCCGCTTTTTTCCGGGTCTGCCGTGGTTCTGTCGATAATGGTACCTTCCTGAGCCAGCAGCGGGGCGGTAAACCCGATCAACAGTAACAATATACATAGATAGAAATTCGGTTTCATCTTTTCCTCCAGTTGATTCACCAAAATTCGGCCTCGTGATGCCGATATGGCATACTGGCTAGTGCAACGCAAATACAGTGCCATTTAATTCAGCGTTTGATCCCGGATTAAAAAAATCCGCTCACAGATCCAGCGGTAAACGTCCGGGATGCAACTATCGATTTTTTCTGCAATTGTAAACATGAGTTTTTGAAACAACGACAAGGATATGTTGACGTCTTGAAAACGGTATAAAAAATGGTCGTGTTTTACTGAAACATTTGTACATTCATGAGACAATAGATTTCAAAAATGAAAAAGATTGTTTTTCTGGCCCAGAATTCTATATTGAATAGTAGCAAGCCCCCTTTACAAGTCTATTTAGTATTATAATGACTATTTTTTTTAAAAAAAACAAGACAAAAACCAATCAAATAATTAATATTCCTTCGAGTGAACCATTTCCGGATGCGATAGAACATCGCATATTGTTCAGGGCTGTTTAGCGTTTGAAGAAAACGTCATGTGCGAGCTTTAGGAGCAACCTGCAGGAGGATGTTGGTGTGAAAAAGCGAAATATCAGAAGAGAATGACTACACTTGATCAAATTTCAGATCACATTGAAGCGCAACCCGTTTTTCATGAGATCAGCACCATTGCTGATCAAATAGGTATTCATGTCTACGTCGTCGGTGGGTATGTCAGGGATCTCTTTTTAGACCGTTCTGTTACCGATATAGACTTTGTCGTTGAGGGCGATAGTATTCTCCTGGCTGAAGCGTTGGCCAGGCATTTCGATCTAAAAAGAGTTACTGTATATAAACGCTTTGGTACGGCGATGATCCCGTTTGAAGACCGGACGTTGGAATTTGTAACCGCCCGCAAGGAAAGTTATCATCAGGATAGCCGCAAGCCGGTGGTAGAACAGGCAGATCTGTTAACCGATCTGGCGAGAAGGGATTTTACCATAAACGCCATGGCTATTGCTTTGAACGGCGCTCGTTTTGGTGATTTGATCGATCCGTACAAGGGCGTCGCTGCTCTGCGGCAAAAACGAATCGAAACACCTCTTGAGCCGGTAAAAACGTTTTATGATGACCCCTTGCGCATTCTCCGCGCCATTCGCTTTGCCACTCAGCTGAAGTTTGATATTGCACCCAAGACTCTGGCAGCTATACGGCGGGAGCGGCAACGCCTGGAAATCATTTCCCAGGAGAGAATCACGGATGAGCTCTTAAAAATTTTAGCTGCGGAAAAGCCTTCCCGGGGATTTTTGCTCATGGATGAAACCAGCGTCCTTTCGACCATACTCCCCGAAATCGAACAATTAAAAGGCGTTGACCGGGTGGGCAGGCATCAGCACAAGGATGTTTTTCTTCACACCCTCAAGGTTCTCGACAACCTGGCGACCCTTTCTGAAAAAACCGGGCTTCGCTTTGCCGCTCTTTTTCATGATCTGGCCAAGCCGATGACCAAGGAATTCAAACCGGAAACCGGTTGGACCTTTCACGGACACGATGAATTGGGCAGCCGGTTGATCGTCCCCGTCGGAAAACGGCTTAAAGTTTCCAATGACCTGATAAACTATGCGCAAAAACTGATTAAATTGCATTTACGCCCGATTCATCTTGCCGAAAACGGGGTAACGGATTCTGCCATTCGCCGGTTGATCGTTCAGGCGGGTGACGAACTCGATGATTTGATAACATTGTGTCGGGCTGATATCACGTCAGCCAATCCAAAGCGGGTGGCCAGACACCTTTCCAATTTCGACAAGCTGGTGGACCGTATTCGGGAGGTGAAAGAAAAAGATCGTCTGGCCCAGTTTCAATCTCCGGTTCGGGGGGACGAGATCATGAAGGTTTGTAATCTTCAACCCGGTCCGCTGGTGGGGAAATTAAAGAAAGCGATCGAAGAAGCTATTCTAGACGGGGATATTCCAAACGAGCACGATGCCGCTCTCGACTATCTGCTTGAGCTTGAGAAAGATTTGATCTGAGCTTTTCCCGAATAATCCAATATAACCTGAAACTTTTTCAACTGCTTTACGTCTTTTAAACTGGTATTGTAACTTAAAGGATACTGGAGGGTAGGATCATGGAAGAAAATCAAGTTATTGAACAACAACAGGGCATGGGACTTTTTT
This sequence comes from Candidatus Zhuqueibacterota bacterium, assembly GCA_014728085.1. Classification (GTDB taxonomy): domain Bacteria; phylum Zhuqueibacterota; class Zhuqueibacteria; order Residuimicrobiales; family Oceaniaggregativiventaceae; genus Oceaniaggregativivens_A. The sequence continues at coordinate 89,964 of WJMF01000020.1, read as the reverse complement.
CCCGCATCATTAACGTTTTCATCGCCCCTGGCGCAACCTTCAAAGCTGTAAAAGTGAAACCCGCCTGGCTGATTCCGGCGATCATTTATGCTGTGCTGGCTGTGGGAATGACCCATCTGATCAAACCTGTGGTCATGGATGTTCAAAAGGAAAAAACGGTCGAAGCTCTGATGGAAAGGGGCATGGCGGAAGATCAGGCTGAAGAGATTGCTGAAAAAAATCTCGGCATTGGCAAAATTCTCATGTACCCGATGGCCCTGATCGGATCATTTGTTGCTTTTTTTGTTTTGGCAGGTATATGGTTGTTTGTTTCCAATATCATTCTCGGCGGACAAGCCAAATACTCACAACTTTTGGGGGTGGTCGTTTATAAATCCTTTATTGATTTACTGGGGGGCTATATCAAGGTACCTGTTATTTTATCCAAAGAAAGTATAGATGTGCATTTTAGCGTGGCGATGTTTTTACAATCTTCGGAGAGTTTTTTATACAAATTTTTATCCAAGGTAGAAGTTTTTAATATCTGGGGAATCGCGGTGCTTTGTATTGGAATTGCGATCATGAGCAATCGCGAGGTCAAAAAAGTTGTTCCCTGGGTAATCGGGGTGTATGTGCTGTATTATGTTGTTTCCATTTCGATCGGAAGTTTGGTTGGAGCCTAGTGACGATAATCTGAATATTCTATTAATTTGATTGTGGGAGTTTGGCGTATGCTGAAAAACTATATTATTATTTTCATAGCGATTCTGGTATGGGGCGGCGCTGTTTATTCTCAGGAGGAAGAAATTTATTCTCAGAATGAAAGGCCGCTCAATTTGCCGGATTGTATCAAGATTGCACTGGAAAACAACTCCACTCTGCGCAATGCAGGGCGTCGTGTCGAATTTGCCGGGGCGGATGTTACTTCTGCCTGGTCTTCGGTTTTACCCCGTATAAATTCCAGCATTAGCTCCGGAAAGTACATACAGGGTGCCAGAAGGATGAAGACCGATGTTCCCCGGGGGGTGGATCCGGAAACCGGAAACGTCATCTATGAACAGCAGGTCATCACCCAGGATCGCACGGAACGGAATTCCTATGGTGCGCGAATATCGCTGTCGCAAAATATCTGGGATTTTGGACGCAGCAGCAACAACATTCGCGGCGCCAAAGCCATTGAAGCATCCTCCGAATACAGTTATCAGGACACCCGACTTGCTGTGATCCTGAATGTAAAAAAATCCTATTATGACCTTTTAAGAACCATAAAATTGGTACAGGTCTATAAACAAGCGGTTGACTATGCCGAGGAGCAGGTGGAAGAGGCCAAAACGCGACTGGATATCGGGCTGGCATCGCAGGCAGAGGTCTATCAGGCACGAGTAAATCTGGGAAACAATAAACGGGATTATATTACTCAACAGAATTTGGTCCAGATTGCCCGGGCCAATTTAAACAGCGCCCTGGGTATAGATCCGAGCACGCCTGTCGAGGTTGTGGAAGATGAAACGGAGACGATTTTTCCCGAGTACACGTTTGACCAAGCTCTTGAAATCGCCATCGATGAAAATCAGAACATCAAAGCTCTGGAAATGGATGTTAAACGTTACTACTATAATCTCGCTTCAGCAAAGGCGCGTTACATGCCCACAATCGGCGGCAGTATATCCTACAGCCGCAATAACGATCAATATGAGCGGGTTTTTAGCACCGATCTGAATGAAGATTTTACCGCAACCATCGGTGTTCAACTCGACCTTAATATTTTTAAGGGGTTTGCCGACAAGGCCGCTATTCAAAAAGCCAGAATTAATTACGATATGGCTATGGAGAACCTGCGTGAGGCCAAACGCCTGTTGACCGTTGATGTCAAGCAGTACTTTTTAAATTTAGAAGCTTATCGCGATTTTTTGCAGATCAACAAAGAAAACATTGAAGCGGCGAGTGAGAATTTGCGCTTGCAGCAAGAACGGCGCCGGGTGGGTTCCGGAACGGAGCTTGAAGTGACCCAGGCGCAAGTTGAACTGGTATCGGCACAAAGCGCCTATGTTCGCGCAGAATACGAGGCCAAGATTGCCAGAGCGGAACTTGAAACCGCTATGGGTATGGAGGAAAATTAAACACGAGTTTTACCGGCAGTAAAAATTGTATAAATTTTCGCTTTAGCGGCAGGTATAAAATCGGCAAGTGCCGGCCTGTTGCAGCTGCGTTCGCCGGTGGTTCAGGTACACAGACACGTATTAAAAAATGAGGCTGAATAATGTCGAAACAGAAAAAAGTCATTCTTGCAATTATCCTGGTTGTCGTCGTTGCCGTAATGATTTTTATTAATCTGCGCAAGCAGTCAACGGGTGGTCTTGAAATCTCTGCCGTGGAGGTAAAGCGCGGTGATATTACAAGAACGATATCCGGCTCGGGTCAGGTTCAGCCGGAGATGGAGGTTGATATTTCCGCCCGTATATCCGCGGAGATTACGAGCATACATGTTGAAGAGGGTGAAACGGTTAACAAGGGGAAGCTTTTGGTCGAGCTTGATCGTCAGCGATACGAGGCCGCCGTTGAGCAGGCAGAGTCGTCGAAATTATCGGCTCTCGCTGCCCTTAAAAAAGCGCGTGCTGATTTTTCAAGAATTAATGATCTGTATAAGAAGGACCTCACCTCTCAGGCCGATCTGGATGCTGCAGAAGCTCAGCTCATGTCTGCGGAGAGCCAGGTTAAACAGGCAGAAGCCTATCTGAAACAGGCAATGGACGATCTTCGAAAAACCAGGCTGATTTCGCCTATCTATGGAACGGTGGTTAAAGTTTATAAAGAAGAGGGAGAGATCGCGGTCGGCTCCCAGTTCCAATCCGATCCGATTCTCAACGTTGCCGATTTAAATCGCATGGAGGTTTTGGCCGAGATTGATGAAAATGATGTTGTCTATGTTAAAATCGATGATAAGTGCAATATCGAGGTAGATGCCATCCCCGACACATTTTTCAACGGCCGGGTATCCGAAATCGCTCATATGGCGACAACGCGGGGGCTGGGCACACAGGAACAGGTTACAAATTTTGAAGTCAAGGTAGCCGTCACTTCGCCGGTGGAACAATTAAGGCCGGGCATGTCCGCAACGGTTGATATCATGACCGAAACACATCATGATATTCTATATGTTCCGATTCAGTGCGTTACGGTTCGGGAGGTAAAAAAAGACAGCGCCGACGTTTCTGCGAAACGCTCTTCCGAAGAGAAAGAATCCGATTCAGAGGGCGAAGAGGAGGAAAAAAAGGAAGAAAAAACTGAAGTCGTCTTTGTGGTGGAGGAGGGCATCGCCAATGTCAGGCCGGTCAAAACCGGTATCAGCGATGACACCAACATTGAGATTGTCTCCGGCTTGCAGGAAGATGAAATGGTTGTTTCCGGAAGCTATAAAGCCTTATCGCGGTTGCTGAAAGACGGTAGTGAGGTAAAAGTTAACAAAGATATCGGCTATCGGAAAGACGAATTGGATTAAGAGAGGACGAGTTATATGATGATTCAACTAAAGGATATCAATAAAGTTTACGAGATCGGTAGCATTTCGGTAAATGCCCTTCGGGACGTCGATCTCAATATCGGGCAAAACGAGTATGTGGCCATCATGGGTCCGTCGGGTTCGGGCAAGTCTACCTTGATGAATATAATCGGTTGTCTGGATACAGCGTCCAGTGGTACCTACCTCCTCAATGATGTCGATGTCAGTGATATGGATGACGATCAACTCGCAGAAATCCGGAATCGCGAGATTGGTTTTGTTTTCCAGACCTTTAATTTGTTACCCCGGGCAAATGCCCTTCACAATGTGGAATTACCTTTGATATACAACGGAACGCCTTCTTCTAAACGACGCCAGCAGGCGGAGAATGCGCTGGATCGCGTCGGGCTCACAGATAGAATGCACCACAAACCCAACGAGTTATCCGGCGGACAGCGTCAACGGGTTGCTATCGCCCGCGCTCTTGTTAACAATCCCTCCATTATACTGGCCGATGAGCCCACAGGTAATCTCGACAGCAAGACGGGCGATGAAATTATGGAAGTGTTCGAAGAGCTGCACGATGCCGGCAATACCATTATTCTGGTGACTCATGAAGAATATATTGCTGAACATTCAGACCGCATCATCCGCTTACGCGATGGTTATGTTGAGCGGGATGAAGCAAAGAGTGAATTGGCACTTTAATACAGGATTTCTGTCTTATGAGAATTTTAATTTATATAGGAGAAGGCCTGAAAATCGCGCTGACGGCCTTGCGTGCCTATAAAATGAGATCCATATTAACCACTTTGGGAATTGTCATCGGTGTAATGACCGTTATTACGATTGTTGCACTGGTACAGGGCCTGAACAAAGCCTTTACCGAGGAAATCAGCGCACTCGGTTCTGATACGCTTTATATTGATAAATATTCCTGGTTTATGGACAGGGATACTTATTTTGCCTATCGTAACCGGCCCAACATCAAAATCCATGAAGCTGAACGCGTTAAAGAGCTTTCCCGCCTGGCGGAAGCTGTGGCACCGGCTCTCTATACGCGACGTAACATACAATATCGCGAACGCAAGCTCGAAGGTTCAATTGTCGTCGGCACCACAGAGGATTATTTGATCACCTCAAATGCCTATCCTGAATACGGCCGTTTTTTTACGTCCACGGATGTTGATCATCGTCGCTCGGTATGCGTTCTCGGCTGGGAAGTGGCTCAAAAATTATTTCCCAATACCGATCCTATCGGCAAACGCGTTTCGATCGAAGGCCGAAAAATGCGCGTTATCGGTGTGCGGGAAAAAAAAGGTTCATTTTTCAACAATAATTTTGATACCTGGGTGTTTATCCCGATCAACACTTTTGCCTCGATTTTTGGAACGCGTTACCGCTCGGTACAAATGGAAGTAAAGGTAAAATCACCGGACCTGGTCGAAGATGCGGAAATCGAGCTTGCCGGCGTTATGCGGAGGATACGCGGATTAAGCGGGGGTGATGAAAACAATTTCGCCATTAACAAACAAAGTATGCTAATGGACACCTATAATGACCTGACCGGTGTTCTGTGGGCTGTTGCCATTGGAGTCGGATCGATTTCGCTCCTGGTGGGTGGTATCGGTATTATGAATATTCTATTGGTGTCCGTCACCGAAAGAACGCGCGAGATCGGGATTCGCAAAGCGATCGGCGCCAAGCGATTTGATATCATGGTACAGTTTCTCATAGAATCCATTATGATTTGCGCCATCGGTGTGTTTATCGGTATTTTATGTGCTGTTGGACTGGCAAAACTCGTCGCTTCTGTTTCACCTATTCCCGCTGTAATCACGCCATGGGTTGTATTCCTGGGATTGGCTTTTACCACCGTCATCGGTATCTTTTTCGGTATCTACCCGGCGAGCAAGGCGGCCAAACTCAATCCCATTGAAGCATTGCGTTATGAATAAAACTTTATTTTATTTCCTGTGAGGCTAGCATGCAAGTCGGAGAAAGTTTTAATATTGCCCTGACCGCCATCCGGACGAACAAAATGCGCTCGGCATTGACCCTGCTCGGCATCATCATTGGTGTAATGACCATCATCGCCATGTATTCCCTGGTTCAGGGATTGCAAAACAGCTTTCATGAACAGGTAAGCGGATTGGGGGCCAATACGTTCCAGGTGCAAAAATACCCGGCGATCAATGCCGGCGGTGACGAGCGGCGTAAATACCGAAACCGCAAAGACATCACTCTTGACCATTATCTTGCGCTCAAGGAACGCGTTCATCTTGCCCGTGCCATCGGGGCTGAATATTGGCGTTCCGGAGGAGAGGAGATTCGATTCGAGGATCGCAAAACGTTGCCAAGCGTGTCGATTTGCGGGGGAACGCCCGAGTTTTTGGAGAATAATGGGTTTACAATGGCAGAGGGCCGATTTTTGGTGCCCCAGGACCTGAACTTTAACCGCTCTGTTGCCGTTATCGGCAGGGAGGTGGCGGAAAGGCTGTTTCCCTTTCAATCTCCGCCAGGAAAAGAGATCAAGATACGCGGTGTTCGTTTTCAGGTCATCGGTGTCTTTGCCGAGAGAGGCAGCGCTTTTGGCAACAGCAGGGACAATTATGTGGTGGTTCCGATTGGTCCGTTTATCGATATCTTTGGTAAGGAGCGCTCTTTAAATATCACGGTACAGGCAAAAAGCGCGGAATTGTTCAATGCGACCATGGAACAGACCATTGGCGTCATGCGTGCGGTGCGCAAGGTGCCGCCGGGTGAAGAGAATGATTTTGAAATTTTTTCCAATGACACCATGGTGGATTTTTTCAATAATTTAACCAGGATTGCCCGTATTGTGAGTATAGCGATAGCATCTATTTCACTGCTGGTCGCCGGCGTCGGTATTATGAATATTCTGTTGGTGTCCGTTACCGAGAGAACACGTGAAATCGGTATCCGAAAATCTATCGGGGCAAAGAAACGCAACATTCTGTGGCAATTTTTGGTGGAAGCGATCGTGCTGTGTGAAGTCGGAGGCGTTATAGGTATCGTGCTTGGGCTGGCATTGGCAAAATTTGTCGACATGGTTTCGCCCGTGCCTGCTGCCGTGCCGGTATTTGTGGTTTTTGGCGCCCTGATTTTTTGTTCTTTTGTCGGGATTCTTTTTGGCGTCTATCCCGCCAGCAAGGCCGCTCGTCTTGATCCCATCGCCGCGCTTCGGCATGAATAATTAAGGAGGATATATATGGATATTCAGGAATCAGTTCAAAATGATGTTCTTGTTCTTAAACTCAAAGGGGAATTGATGGGGGGAACGGAGAATGACGATTTTCGTAAAATTATCGACAAGACGTTGAAAAATGAAACCGTCAATGTCGTTGTCGATATGTCGCAGGTTAGCTGGATGAACAGTTCCGGCCTCGGCGTATTGATCAGCGCTCTGACCAGCTTGAGGAGCAGCGGCGGAGATTTGAGACTGGCCAATCTCAATGACAGGTTGCGCCGGCCCATTCAAATTACAAAGCTCGATTCTGTTTTTTCGGACTATAAATCAGTCGAACAAGCCATTGAGAGTTATAAATAGGAGAGTTGTTTATGCCTTCGATGAGCAGGGAACAAGTTGTTGCAAAAATCAGAAACGGCGAATCTCTGGCCGGGTATGACCTGAGCGGCATCGATTTGTCATATGAAAATTTAAAGGGCATTAATCTTGAAGGGGCGAATTTATCAAAAGCCAATCTGAATAATGCGAATTTTGAGGGGGCTAACCTTAAAGGGGCCAACCTGACCGGATCTTTCTTCTTTGGCAGCAATCTGCTTGCAGCAAATCTGGATAATACCAATATGCAAGACGCTAATCTGCAGGATTGCAATCTGGAGAATGCCTCGCTTCAAAATGCCAATATGTATCATATTAGTCTTTTCGGATCAAACCTTGAAAATGCCAATCTCAGCGGCTCCAACATGGAGCGGGCGCGAATGAAACGGGCCAATTGTCGAAAGACGGTTTTGGAGCAGGTTAATCTCAAGAATGCGCATCTTGAGCGGTGTGACCTGACCGGTGCTTCTTTCTCCAAAGCCGATCTCAGCGAAGCCTCTTTGAAAAATGCGATTTTTGACCAAACCAAATTTCAGCAGGCGGTAACAAAAGGCACAAAGGGATTCCCGGAATTATAATTGGAGACCGATAATACCCGTCATTGGCTGGCCTGATTTTTTGCTTGCTTGTCTTCCATTCAAATTGTATTTTTAAAACAGGTACAAAATTTTTCGTGTCCGGTTTATCTGTAAAATAGCCGGGCACTTTTTTTACAGTGATTTAATAAAGCAAAAACGTGCAAAAAAGAATCTCACAATATCGTGACGCCCTCAATGAACGGACGGCGGCCATTTTTAGAGACAGAAAACCGAATTCACTCTACGATCCCGTCCGTTATGTAGCGAGTTCCGGTGGCAAACAATTGCGTCCTGTTTTGTTTCTTGCCTGTTGTGAGGCGGTTGGGGGTGATTTTCGTTCTTTGCTTGATGTCGCCGTGGCGCTGGAATGTGTCCATAATTTTACCCTTGTGCATGACGATATTATGGATGAGGATGATCTGCGACGCGGACGTCAGACCGTACATAAAAAGTGGAATGAGAATACGGCAATTCTTACGGGCGACGCTCTACTGGTAAAAGCATTTGAGCTTTTATCCTCTGTCGATGAAAAAAAAATGCCCTATATGATCGGTGAGTTTTCCAGCGGCATTTTGGAAATTTGTGAAGGTCAGGTTCTGGATAAAGATTTTGAAAAACGGGAAGGGGTATCGGTACAAGAATATTACGACATGATTGCTAAAAAAACCGGCCGGCTTTTCTCATTGTCTTGTCAGTTGGGGGCATATCTCGGAGACGGCAGCGCGGAGCAAATCAAAGCTCTGGAACAGTATGGCAACCGAATCGGATTTGCCTTTCAAATTCAGGATGATATTCTCGATTTGATTTCCCGGGATGACGTGTTGGGGAAAAAAATCGGCAGCGATTTGCGGGGAGGCAAAAAAACATTTTTGGTATCTTATGCCCGTGACCATCTTCACGCCGAAGCGTTACAGGTCTTTAACGATATATTGGCGCTAAAATCACCGGCCCAATCGGATTTCGCGCGATTCATTCAGCTCTGTAAAAAGAGCGGGACATTCGATGCGGCGGAAAAAGAAATTCAGCAAGCGCTCGGTGCGGCACGCCGGAATTTATCTTTGATAAAAGCGTCTGTAGCTAAAGATATTCTCGTCGCCTTGTTGGAGCAAATCGAAACCAGAACATTTTAACTCTATCCCCCTCTTATGAAAATTTTTTTCTATTTTCTCTTTGTTATTGCACTATTTGTCATTGTTGAAAAAATCTTTGTTGCTGCGACCAAAGGCGATCTTTTCAAACCGGGCGGCTTGAAAAAAGAATTTCGGACATTGGGAAAGGATTTATGGTTGGGTGCCCGGCTGTTTGTGATATTGTGGTTTCTCTATCTTATTTTTGTCTGGCTGGTGAGGAATAAATTCAACTAGTCAGATGAATAGCGGGGATTATTGAAAATTTTGTAAAAGCTCCATTGCCTCTTTTTTTTCCTTCGGCTTGCTGTTCCTGTCAAAAAAGTGTACCCAGCTATTTAACATTTGCGTGGCGCGGTAATGGTCTTTGGATTGCAAAATATCCAGATCATATATCTCCTGGAATAGCCTTATCGTTGAAATCCATCTTTTTTGTTGCCAATCTTGCGAGGCGGCATTGAAGAAAGCTGCCTTGCAATTGTGGGCAAACACCTCTTCTTGCCAATATCTATAGTAAGCATCGGCATAGAGCTCAAACGCCTGGTGGAATCTGCGCGAATCAAACAGTTGCTTTCCCCAAACATTATAGAGGTTTATTTCGAAATTTATGTTTGATCTCGAATCTTTGTTAAAATATTGCGCCAGGATGACGAATTCATAGGCCTGATCGTAATTTTTTTGACCTTCAGCAAAATAAGCGCGGTTATAGGCCAGCAATCCCAGAAGCTCAGTATTGGTGATCACCCGGCCTTTGGAATTTTCATATTCGTAGAGACGGTCAAGGCCGATCTGGTATACCTTTTCGGAAGGGTAAAATTGGGCAAGATATCGGGAATATTGGTTTAGATTTTCGAGTATGTCAAAACCATAGGTGGTGGTATTTTCCACAACAAGATTTCGGCTAAAGTTTGGGAAAATGGTATAGGTATGGGAGGGCGTTTCAAATGCTTCCGTGTGCCAGCCAAGCGACTCGCATACCAGGTTATAAAGAATGGTTCCGGCGACGCAGTTGTACTGCTTTTTCCTCACCACATCCAGCAGTGTGGTTGCCCGTTCACGATAGTCTATTAACCAGGTGGTATGCAGATAGGAGAATACTTTGGCAGCGGAATTAACGCGTTCAAAATGGTCGATGTCGAATGTCTTTATGGTTTGAATAAGATCATCGTACCAATGCAGACAGGTTTGCAGACTGTCGTGATTTCTAACGCCGGACAGGATAAATGCAGCTTCGATGTGGTTATAGGAATCGAGACGGCCGTCGCTTATATCCTTCTTTAACTGCCGTTCCAGCGGCGATAAAGATTGTGGAGCGGCGTTGAGAGAGGATAACAAAACGATGAGCAGGGTCACTATTTTCATAAGCGTTGTCTCTTTTATTACATGATTGGCTTTATCACAAAAACAAGCGGGTCCCAAATCATATGAGAGAAGAGAACCAGCCATAGTCTGCCGGTCAGGCGATATAAGGTTCCCCAGTAAAATCCGCATGTCAGGGCGGCCAGAATCAGAACGGGATTACCCGTACAGAGATGAACCGATGTATAAAGAACGATGGTTCCCGCCCAGGCAAAACCGGCATTGTATTTTTTAGCCGTATACATTTGTACCCATCCACGCCAGTAGAGTTCCTCGCCAAATCCAATTGGAAAGAAGAGCAAAAGCGCTACCAGAAATGGCGGCAAGGACTGGCGGTTTGCATAAATGGCGGAGATATTCTCGGCACGGTTTTCAAACAGATACATATAACGCGAAAGGAAAATCAATAGTTCATTCCCTGCCCAAAAAACGGCATATAAAAACAAGCCTGAAAAAATGCCGCCGATCAGGTCTTTGACGGATGGTTTGTAAAATTCGGGTTTGCAGCCATACAATGAAATGGCTGCAAGCAGCAGGGTGTTGAATGACATCATCAGCCAAAAATTCATTGGTTTTACAACAAAGGTTACAAACCAGAGCAAAAAAGCGAGGAGTAGAGATGCCGCAACGATAAGATCATTTCGCCGGTTTATTTTTATCATAGGACAAAATAATCCAAAGTGAGGCCGAGAAGAAACAGCAATCCGAATGCCGAATGGAGCTGTGCGGTCAAGGCATCGATTGCTGCAAATCGACTGACATCCAGATTTTCTTTGTGGGCCATCATCGTTGCTAACTTGAGCGCCAGCGGCAGGGAAAGCCAGCTGAGCAATGCCAGCCATGAGAGCCCTGCAGAGAGAACGAGAATCAGGGTAAGGATGTAGGCACCAAACACGAGGAAATAATAAAACCATTTTGAACGGTGGCCCCCCAGTATGGCCGCAAAGGTGGTGATATGGACAGCCTTGTCGTTCTGGATGTCGCGTAAATTATTGCTGTGCAAAATAGCATCGACCAACAGGGCAATGGGAAGCGCATATAACACAGGTGTCCACGAAAACATCCGGGTCTGGATAAAATAAGCTCCCAGGCTCATTGCAGAGCCAAAGGCGATAAATACCGCAATATCTCCCAGGGCGTGATATTTTAGTTCAAAAGGCTTTGCCGTATAAAAGTATCCCAGTCCACCGCCTGCCAGCATGAGGCCCAGCAAATAAAGGGAATGGTTCAATGCCAAAATAAAATAGAGGCCGATGAGAGCCGCCGCGCCGAGAGCGATCCAGGCGCCTTTTAAAAGCTGTTCCGGTTTCATGAGTTCGGCGACCAGAACGCCGCTGGAACCAAATGTGCCCTTGCGGTCAACTCTGCTTTTAAAGTCATAATAGTCGGAGAGCATATTGCTGCCGGCATGCGCGAGCACACATCCCGCAATGGTCAGGATGAAATAGATCCAGTTGAATTTTAAATCGGTATAGTCGCGGGCAGCAATCAACCCACCCAAAAGGGGTGGAATCACACTGACGGTAAACGAAAACGGCCGGATTGCCCGCCACCACAATTTTGGTTTTTTCATTTTCTAGTCCCAGGTCAATATTGCTATGGTTGTGAAAACAGATGAATCCGGTTTTCAGGCGGTCTTGAAACGTTTACAATCTATTGCATATTTATTTATTTTATATCCCAGGATACGCTCGGTGGTGTCGAGAAGACGTGCCGTTTTGGCTTGATTGCCTCTGGACGTCTTCAAGGCATCCTGAATGAGTTCCTTTTCATATGACGCCACTGCTTTTTGAAGCGAGAGCGTCGGCAGGGTTCCACTGCTTTCGGCCGTTTGCAACGTTGGCGGAAGGTGGTAGCTGTGTATGACCTGGTCTTCGCAAAGCAGGACCGCTCTCTCTATACAGTTTTCAAGTTCTCTTACGTTACCCGGCCAGTGATAACGCATCAACATATCGATGGCCGGGGTTGAAATGCGTTTGATAGATTTTGATTCCTTGCGTCCATATTTGAGCATAAAATGATCCGCCAGCAACAGAATGTCTGCTTTTCTCTCCCGCAGAGGCGGCAGATAGATGGAGAAGACATTCAGCCTGTAATAGAGATCTTCGCGAAAGCGATTATCGCTGATCATTTGTTCGATATTCTGATTTGTCGCTGCAACAATGCGGATATTTACTTTGATGGTTTCCGTACCGCCTACCCGTTCAAACTCCCTCTCTTGTAACACCCGCAAGAGTTTGACCTGGGTCGCCGGAGAGAGGTCGCCGATTTCATCGAGAAAGATCGTCCCGCCATCGGCCACTTCAAAGCGACCTTTCTTGCGTTCAACAGCACCGGTAAACGCTCCCTTTTCGTAACCAAAAAATTCCGCTTCGATCAATGTTTCGGGAATGGCGGCACAGTTTACTCTGACGAACGGCATCTCGCTTCGCAGTGAGTTGTAGTGAATCGCCTGGGCAATGAGTTCCTTTCCGGTTCCGGATTCTCCTCTCAACATGACGGTGGTGTCCGAGCGGGCGACCTGACTGACCTTATCGTACACATCTCTCATTTCATGGCTGTTGCCGATGATGTTATGAAAGCTGTATTCGCTTTGTAATTTCTGTTTGAGCATCGCATTTTCATCGATCAGCCGTTGTCTTTCGAGGGCGATTGCGTCGCGCAATTTGATCGGCTGAACGAGGGCGGAGGCAACCAGCATAAAAAAGTTCAGAGCCTCTTCCAGGTTCCTTCCCGGCTTGTAAGTCAACAAGGCCGTTAATACGCCGTAATTTTTATAATCGAGCGAGACCGGAACACCGATATAGGACAATTCCGCATCTTTTGCCGGGTTATAGGAACAGAGGCGATTGAGAAACATTGGCTCTTTACTAACCTGGGGAGTAACGATCGGCTTTCCGGTTTCAGCGATTCTGCCGGTTAATCCCTCACCGATTTCATATTCTTCTTTTGATCGTTCTTTTTCAAGTCCGATGGAAGCTTTTAAGAGAATCTTTTCCCCGCTATCGTCGGACAGAAAAATTGCCCCACATTGAATGGGATAGGAGGTATAGAGAATTTGAAGAGCCGCCTTGAACGCTTCCCGCAATTCTGCAGAACGGCCCATAGCCTGCTGAATTTCTATGAGTGTGGTGAGGATTGTGTTCCGGGAAGCAGGTTTTTTACTCGGTGTCATGATTTTCTATTGTAATATACACATAACTGTAACGTTTGTCTGCTAACATACACTATTGTAAGATAAAATGCAAGACTGCATTTTTCCTAACCGGCCGGGAATTTATAGCACCTGAGATACCAAATTGAAATTCAAACATTGTTAACCACAAAAGCGTAATCGTAACGTCAAAGCGCAAACAGTGTTTGATCTATTAATTTCATAATAAATAATAATTTGCAATTTTAATAAAGCCTGGCATGCGCTTTGCTATAGTAAAAGGTGAAACCACCTTTTTCTCTTGATCTTCCTCCTCCCCTAAAAACCCTTTTCCCTCTTTCGTTCCGAAGGGAAAAGGGTTTTTTTTTATTGTCGAGAAAGAAAAGCGTATCCATTAATCGGCTTCTGTTCCAGCACGGTATGACCCGAACGGCTTTCGAATGGCAGGTCATGGCCCGGGATGATGATGCTGTCAAAGGATTCCATCCTTTTTTTTTAATTATCTGCAAATTCGCGTTCGATTTTGCTCAGCACGATACGGGGGTTGTTGAAGAGGTGATTGTTACCCATATGATCTATATGCAAACAGGTATTGATGACGAGATCGATTTGCCGTGGCGTCACGTCCAGCAGATTCAGCTGATCCGATAAGGCGGGTTTTAAAAAGCGTTTGTTAGTAAGATGAATTTACTATTTTTGTTGGCAAGGCAAAACCGCTATTCTTCCTGGCCTTATTAAGTTAATGACAAAGGCAACATTATAAATCAATAAAAAATAGCTTATTATCCTTACTTTTTTAGTTAAAAAAATCCTTGACTTTTTGTGAGAAAACCTGTAAGCTAAATTCGAGAACGGTAGATGAGCATGCGGCTTTTTGGCAAAAGTTCAAAGTCCTGATTTATTTTTTGGGAGGATTTATGATGAGGCAAGTTCCTCGGATTATTCTAGGGGTATTGATTTCCGTTTCACTGCTTCAGGCAGCAACCACAGGTAAAATCGCGGGGGTGGTTACCGATGCCGAGACCGGTGAAGCCTTGCCCGGGGTTAATGTTATTCTGCAAGGAACCACAATGGGGGCTGCAACCAACCTCGAAGGCTATTATGTAATTGTCAACGTTCCTCCCGGAAAGTATGATCTCAAGGCAACATATGTTGGTTACTCTTCTTATCTGGTAAAAAATATAACCGTCAAAATAGATCTGACCACTACGATCGATATGAAACTGCAACAGGAGGTTCTGGAAGGTGAAGAGGTTGTTGTGGTGGCACAACGGCCGGTGGTGGTGAAGGATATTTCTTCGAGTCAGGCCAATCTCAGTATGGAAGAGGTGGAGTCATTGCCGGCTGTTAGTGTGACCTCTATCGTCGGTACCCAGGCCGGTATTCGCGGTATGACCATTCGCGGCGGCAGTTCAAGCGAAACCGCTTTTGTGGTCAACGGTATTACACTTCGCGATGAGCGCGACAATACGCCGTACACCGCCGTGAGTTATACCTCGGTGGAGGAGATCAAGATTCAAACCGGCGGCTTCAACGCCGAGTATGGTAATATTCGTTCCGGTGTGATCAACGTGGTCACCAAGGAAGGAAAGAAAAGGGGGTACACCTTTAGCATGCTGGGCCGATACAGTCCGGTGGCGCAAAAACATTTCGGCCATTCACCGCATTCGCCCGAATCCTTCTGGATCCGTCCCTATGTCGATGACGAGGTATGCTGGACCGGAACCGGTAACGGTGCGTGGGATGAATATACATTAAAGCAATATATCCCCTTTGAGGGGTTTAATTCCGTAGCACAAAAGACCCTGCAGGATAATAATCCGGACAACGACCTTACGCCTCATGCCGCACAAAGATTGTTTTTGTGGGAACATCGGCGCCAGCTGGACATTCAGGTGCCGGATTATGATGTTGATATGAGTTTTGGCGGGCCGGTGCCAATTGTCGGCGATTATCTCGGCGACTTGCGCTTTTTTGCCTCCTATCGTAATTCCCGTGATATGTACGTCGTCCCCCTGTCCAAGGATGGTTATAAAGACTGGAGTTCGCAAGTAAAGCTCACTTCCGACATTTCGCCGAATATGAAGCTGATGATCGATTATATCGGTGGCAGGCAGATCGGCACCACCAGTTCCCGAAGTGGTGCCGCAGGCATCTTTACATCGAACTGGAGCATTGCCAATAACCTCAGTCAGGCGAGCTTTATCGATACCAGAATGTTTGCAACCGATTACTGGTGTCCGACGCAAGTCACCCGTCTCAGCCTTGGTGCCAGATTTACGCATGTGCTCAATTCCAATTCGTTCTACGAGGTGAGCCTGAAAAGATTTGAATCCATCTATGACACCAATCCCGGTCGCGGCCGCGATACCAGCCGCGTCTATCTCTTCGGCAATAACTATTACGTCGATGAGGCGCCGTTTGGTTTTCAGCCAAACCCCAGCACCAGTATAGTCGGCGGTGGTGACGGCGGCGGCATGCGCATGGGCGTGGGTATGAGTAACGCCCGCGACAGCAGCAATGTAACCGTTTATACAGCCAATGTTGATTTTAACAGTCAGATCGATCGTTACAACAACATCAAAGCCGGTATTGAATTCACTTATACCGACAACAAAGTAAATTATGCTCAAATTGACGAGTTTTTGATCAGCAGTAACTCACATTCAAAATGGCACACCTTTCCCAAGCGCGGTGCACTTTATGTGCAGGACAAACTGGAATTCGAAGGAATGATTGCCAACGTCGGTTTGCGACTCGATTATTCACACGCCGGCGGGGAGTGGTATGAGTACGATCCGTTTACCGATGCGTTTTCTTCCGAATTTTCCCTCGGGGTGGATACACTGCTGACAAGTGAACCCACCGAGCATATCTTTACTCTCAGTCCCAGGCTGGGTGTGGCCTTTCCGATTTCGATCAACAGCAAGTTGTTTTTCAATTACGGTCATTTTCGCCAGATGCCGACGCCGGACAATCTCTACCTGTTCAGGAGATTCTCCGACAACAATGCGGTAGCGCGGCTCGGTAATCCCAACCTGCCGCTTCCCAAAACCATCGCTTATGAGCTGGGGTATGAGCACAATATTTTCGACCAGTTCCTCCTGCGCGTTACCGGATATTATAAGGATATATCACAACAACCGCGTCTGGTACGCTATACCAACCGCGACAACAAAGTCAACTATACCGTGACCCAAGCATCCAATTACCGGGATATCCGTGGATTTGAGTTTACGTTGGACAAAAATCGCGGCAAATGGGTACAGGGATTTATCAACTATACCTATGAGGTAATCACTTCTGGTAATTTCGGGTTTGGGACCTATTATGAGAATCCGGTCACCCAGCGGCAGTATGAACGGGAATATCGCTACAATTACCAATCAAAGCCTATTCCGCAACCTTATGCCCGCGCCAATCTGCTCTTCTTTCTGCCCGAGGATTTCGGACCACGCCTGAAGGGAATATATCCGATCGCCGATTTGCGTATGAACTTCCTCGCCAACTGGCGCTCCGGATACTATCTGACCTGGACAGGTGGCGGCAGCATTCCCGGTATCGAAAACAATGTTCAATGGCATGATTATTATAGTGTTGATCTGCGGCTGAGCAAGAGCTTTAGCCTTGGTAAGGCGGCCGAGCTGCAATTTTTTATGGATGTCAGTAATCTGTTCAATTTCAGGTATATGACCAATTATGGTTTTTATGACGGTAAAGATTACGATGCTTATATGAAATCACTGCATTTACCCGCCGATGTTGCTGATGAGCTTCGCTACAACAATATTCCGGGTGAAGACCAGCCTGGTGATTATCGCGATTACGATGTTGACTTTCAGCCCATGGAGCTCTATACCAGCGATACCAAGGCAAAAACCGGCGTCATTTATTATGACCGCACCGCCGATCAGTATCTGGAATGGACCGACGGAGAATATCAGCAGGTTGAATCCGGTCGTATGGACAAGGTCAAGGAGGATAAAGCTTATATCGATATGCCCAATCAGCAGTTTTTTGCATTTCTGGATCCGCGCGATATCTTTTTCGGGATCCGGTTGAACCTCAATCTCGATTTTTAACCCGTACGATTGCTAGAACAACATGAAAAATAAAAAGGAAGAATCAATGAGTAATCTGGTTCGTTTTCGATATCTTTTCATCGCATTGATCCTGTTTGTGGTTTCGGGCACGGCCTTTGCCCAGTTTGATACCAAATGGATGGCTGTGGGTTCGCTACACAACTGGTATTCCAGTGTCGGTTGCGAGATCGAGCATGGTCTTTATCCCTCGCAGCAGTACGGCATGCGCTGGCCGGCGATTTACGAGTATCAGGATATGCAGGCTGCCAAGGGATTCTGGATCGGTGCCAAGAATTTTACCGATCCTGATGGAACAGAGTGGGACTATCGGGTCGCACACGTCGGTCCCCGCGTCAATGGTGCGCTTGAATTTTTTCCGGTGGAGTTTAAAATGGTGAGCAAATTCGCCCCGCCGGAAGTGTATGTCGACGGTATTTATACCGAAGGCGAGGCGATTACGGATAACGATCAAGTGGACCCCACTATCAAACCTGACCGTATGATCATTAATGTCACCAACACGCTTTTAGGGATCACCATGAAGCGCACCATTATGCAGTTCAGTCAGGAATATCATGATAATTATCATATTATCGAATATGAATTTACCAATACCGGCAACACGGATGATGATGAGGAGATCGAGCTGCCCAACCAAACGGTTGAGGACGTTTATTTTTTCTATCAATATCGCTGGGCCGTATGCCGTGAGACCCGCTATATCTTCGGTAACGGAACCGGATGGGGTATGAACACGATGATCGACACCCGCGGAGACGGGGTCAAGACCGATCCTCCTGGCGAGCAGTTCCGCGCCCAGTTTGCATGGCATGGCAATTTCCCGCCCTTTACCCGCTGGGACAACATCGGCGGTCCCATCCTCGATCCCACTGACAGCGCCGGCTATGTTGATCTGGCCGACACCACGGGACGTTTGGGGGCTGCCCAGTTTGTCGGTGTTGCCACCTTGCACGCCGATACCTCCCCCACCGATAAAAGCGACAATCCCGGGCAACCGGTCACAACCAGCTATGAGAGTTCTGATGATCCTCTGACTTCGAACAATGATGCCTTTAATGCCGGTAAAATGGCCAAGGAGTATGAATGGATGACCGCCGGCCACAAGGCACCGCGGCATGCCGATATGATCGAGACGGATGGTGATTTTACCGAACAGACCGGTGACCCGGCCAAGGGAACGCCGGGAGGCTATTCCGCTCTTAACGGATATGGTCCTTATACGCTGGGACCTGGTGAGAGCGTCCGGCTGGTTTTGGTCGAAGCGGCCGCCGGTCTCAGCCGCGAAAAATGCATCGAAATCGGTGCTCAATTTAAAAGAGGCGAAATTTCCGCGCAGGAAAAAAATGCCCTGGTGATGACCAGCAGGGATTCCCTTTTTAAAACCTTTCGAATGGCGCAGGCCAATTTCGAGTCCGGATACAATATTCCGCATTCTCCCAAACCACCGAGTATGTTTACCGTCAATGGGCGGGGAGATGGCATAGAGATGGCGTGGGAAGTCTTTGAGGACAATACGCCGGCGATCAATGCGTTTGAGATCTATCGCTCCAGAGGAGAATTCGACAGCACCGCCACCCTGGTCTATACCGCCAATCCGGACGAGCGCGACTTTATCGACCGGGATTTGAACCGGGGCGTCAGTTATTACTATTACATCCTTTCGGTGGGAGACGCCGCCGATAATAACGGCACTGCTATGACACCGGTTGTCCCGTTGCGCAGCAGCCGCTATTATACCCAGGCTTATGATCCGACCACCCTAAAGCGAGAGCCTGGTGAGAAAGTGAGCGATTTTCGCGTCGTACCGAATCCGTTCAGTCTGGGTGCGGATCCAAACCGATTGCGTTTCCCGGGTGAACCGGACAAGATCGGCTTTTTTAATATTCCCGGCAATTGTACGATTACTATCTACACCGAAAATGGTGAGTTGATCTACACCATCGAGCATACCGATGGTACCGGCGATGCGTATTGGCGCTGTGTTACTTCATCAAATCAGATTGTGGTCAGCGGTGTTTATGTTGCCGTGGTTAAGGACAATGTTACCGGCGATACAGACGTTGAAAAATTTGTAATCATCAGATAATCATAATCATGGGTGTTGAGATGAAAAATCTATTTTTCATAGCCTTTCTGTCTATCTTGTTGCTTTTGAATATAGATCCCGGACTTTGCAACGAAAACCAAAAACTGGCACAGACCGGCATGAAGTTTCTCAGTATATCCACAGATGCCCGTGCATCGGCCATGGCGGATGCGGTTACGGCTCTGGAGGGCGGATCGGTCAACATGTTCTATAATCCTTCGGCGATGGCGCGCGTGGACAAACTTTTTAATATCTCTTTCGGGCAGGTCACCTGGCTCGCGGAGATGAAACAAATGTACGGCACCATGGCATTCAATCCTGCTTTGGGGAAATACGGCGTCTTTGGCCTCAGTATGATGTCGATGGATTATGGTGCTTTTAACGGAACCATTCGCGCCGATAATGACCAGGGGTTTATCGAAACCGGCAATTTTAGTCCGGATGCCATGGTCTTGGGGCTTGGATATGCGATTGCCCTCACTGACAAATTCTCCGTCGGCGGAAACGTCAAATACGTCTCGCAGTCTCTCGGCAGCGTGGTGGTCAGTTATGATGAGGATGGCGGATTTATTAAAGAAGACAATGAAACCAACGTCGCGGCTTTTGATTTTGGCGTTCTTTATCATACCGGTTTTAAGAGTTTAAACTTTGGTATGAACGTGAGAAATTTTTCCCGCGAGATTAAATTTCTGGAAGAAAGTTTTCAGTTGCCGCTGACATTCAAAGTCGGACTATCGATGAATCTTCTGGACCTATACAACATTGCCCCTGAAAGACATACCTTGTATCTGGCAGCGGATGCCAGTCATCCACGCGATTATTCGGAAACAGTGAATGTAGGAATGGAGTATGTTTTCAGCAATATGCTGGCGCTTCGGGCCGGCTATTCCACACCGAATGATGAATACGGTTTTAGCACCGGCATCGGTGTGAGCAAATCTTTCAGCGGGTTTGATTTAACCTTTGATTATGCTTACACCCCTTATGATGCTTTTGAAGATGTACAGCGAATTTCAGTGCACTTTAGCTTTTAAATGTAATCCTCAAGTATAAATTTGGTATGATGATGAAACGAACAATTGTAATTTGTGCAGTGATCTGTTCCCTTGTGTGGAGCGTATCCGGGCAGGACAAGTGGGCACAAACCGGATTTCAGTTTCTCAGCGTCAACACCAATGCCCGCGCCACAGCGATGGGGAATGCGTTTACCACCGCTGAATTTACCTCTGAAGCGCTTTTTTACAATCCTGCAGGACTGGCCAGCGTCCCCGGAATGGTCGATATCTCTCTGAGCCAAATGGAATGGATTGCCGACATAAATCATATGGCCGGAACCCTGGCATACAAACCCTTCGGCGGCCGCTTTGGTGTTATCGGTTTCTCTTTTCAAAGCGTCGATTACGGCGAGATCTATTTTACCCAGGTGGCTGATAATGAGCAGGGCTTTGTCGATGTGACGGGAGGGAAAGAACCCAGTTCTCTTATGCTCGGATTGGGCTATGGCCGGGAACTGTCTGATCGTTTTTCCATCGGGGGTCAGATAAAATATGCCAGTCAAAATCTGGGATACAGCTATGTTCCGGTTTATAGCACGGCTGACACGGTGATTGAAGAGAGGGAATATGACCTCGGTGTTGTTGCTTTTGATTTTGGCACCCTCTATCGCACCGGTTACAAGAGTTTGAAATTCGGAATGTCTGTGCGCAATTTTGCCAGAGAGGTTAAATATGAAAAAGAGGGATTTCAGCTACCCCTTACCTTCAGAATCGGCGTTTCCATGGATGCGACGGACTTGATACCGGGTTTATCCAAACATCATTCATTCCTGATATCGTTCGATGCGGTGCATCCCCGATCACATCCGGAGTTTGTTGCTGTCGGCGGTGAATATGTTTTCATGGATATGTTGATCCTGCGCGCCGGATATATCAGCAATCATGAAGAATACGACTTGACAGCCGGGTTCGGTATCAAACGCTTTGGTGTGGAAATCGATTATTCCTATGTTCCTTTTAGCATTTTTGATAATATCAACCGTTTTACGGCAAAATTTAGTTTTTAACATACGTTTTCTGGGAGATTGAACTCATGATGAGATGGTTAAAATCTCTTTTTGTTGTCTTGATGATACCCGTTTTCCTGTATGCGGGTACGACCGGTAAAGTCACTGGCAGAGTGACCGATTCGGTTACCGGCGAAGCTCTTCCCGGCGTTAATGTCATCATACAGGGTACATCGTGGGGTGCTGCCTCCAACCTGGATGGGCACTATACCATTTTAAATGTATCCCCCGGTACCTATAGCATGCAGTTTTCCATGATGGGATATGCCGACTATGTTGTGCGCAATGTCCGCGTGGTGATCGATCTCACCACCACCACCAATGCCCGGCTCAAACCGGAAACCCTGACCGGGGAAGAAGTTGTGGTCGTGGCGCAACGGCCGGTGGTGACCAAGGATGTTTCCAACAGTCAGATGAATATCGAAGCGGC
Source organism: Candidatus Zhuqueibacterota bacterium (assembly GCA_014728085.1). Lineage (GTDB taxonomy): Bacteria > Zhuqueibacterota > Zhuqueibacteria > Residuimicrobiales > Oceaniaggregativiventaceae > Oceaniaggregativivens_A. Next base: position 68,001 of record WJMF01000020.1, on the reverse strand, counting down.
GACCATCGAGAGCATGCCGGTTCAAACTGTAGAGCAGGTTCTATCACTTCAGGCCGGAATCGAGAGCGGCAGTGAAGGGATTATCGTAAGAGGCGGTGGGGCTCATCAGACCGCTTTTATGCTGGATGGGCTTTCCATGAACGATGAGCGTTCCAATATTCCCTATGCCGCGGTGAGTCTGAGTTCCGTTAAAGAGATTCAGGTGCAAACCGGGGGGTTTAGTGCGGAATATGGAAATTTGCGCTCAGGCCTGGTTAATGTTGTGACCAAAGAAGGCGAAGGCGATCGATATACGCTTTCCGCGACTCTGCGTTACAGTCCGGCGGCACAAAAGAATTTTGGTTCTTCCATTTATGATCGCTATTCCTATTTCAACCGGCCCTATATGGATCCCGATGTCTGCTATACAGGGACAAATAACGGCGCCTGGGATAATTATCTGCGAAATCAGTATCCAAATTTTGAGGGATGGAATTCGGTTGCCGATGCTCTGATGCGCGATAACGACCCGGGCAACGATCTGACGCCGGGGGGAGCAAAGCGGCTCTATGAATGGCAACATCGCCGCCAGGGAGACATTGACAAGCCGGATTACTTTATCGATGCCGGATTTGGCGGTCCGGTTCCTTTTGTCAACAAGGCATTAGGCGATTTGAGGTTTTATCTTACCCATTTTCGCGAGCAGGATATGTTTATCTATCCGCTTTCCCGCGATCATTACGGCGAAAACCATACCCAACTCAAGTTAAATTCGAATATTACCTCTTCTCTAAAATTAACCTTAACCGGTCTTTACGGAGAAGTGCATTCGGTTTCACCCTATCAATGGACGACAACGCCGACCGGTCGTGTGTTGCAGAGCCAGTCCGAAATTGCGAATTTGCTTTCCAGCACCGCCGGCGCCAGTATTCTTTACATGCCCGGTTATTTCAGTCCAAGCTCTATTTACCGTACGATGTTCGGGTTAAAGCTGAGTCATGTGCTAACACCATCCACCTATTATGAAATTAATTTGCAGCATAATACCAACAATTATAACACCTTTAAAACCGCGGACCGGGACACATCCTCAAAATACGAACCCGTTCCGGGTTATTTTGTCGATGAAGCGCCCTATGGTTATTTCGGCTATAGTGTCTCCGGCGTTGATGGAATGGGTATGGGCGGCTGGATGAACCTGGGGCGTGACAAGAGCGTCAACAGCACCACCACCTTTCGCTTTGATATAACCAGCCAGGTCAACACCCGCAATCAGGTTAAGGCGGGCGTTCATGTGGTGTACAATGATTTTGATATAAAATCATACACCGACAGTCCTTCAATGGGAACCTGGACGCGTGAAATGTTCTACAACGTCTTCCCCTACCGAATCGGTGTTTATATTCAAGACAAACTCGAGTATGAGGGATTTATCGCCAACCTCGGTGTACGTATGGACTATTCGGATCCGAACAGTGACTGGTTTGCCCTTTCGGATTACGACAAGAACCTTTCCGCCGGTTACGGGAATTCTCTGGAAGCGTCTGTAGAGAGCAAAGAAACAGAAGCGCGGCTCAATTTCAGTCCCCGTCTTGGTATCTCTCATCCGATTACGGAAAACAGCAAGCTCTATTTCAATTACGGCCATTTCCGCCAGGAACCCTTTTCTTCCTATAGATTCCGGATTCAACGGGAATCCAATGGTCTGGTTACCTATTTGGGTGACCCCGGTATGGAACTGGAAAAAACCGTTGCATATGAACTGGGTTTTGCGCAAAGCGTTTTCAATATGTTTTTGATCAACATTGCCGCCTATTACAAGGATATCACCAATCAACCCGGCTGGATTTATTATGAGAATATAAACGGATCGGTTCAGTATCGCAACGCCACCAATAACAATTATGCTGATATTCGCGGTTTTGAATTGACGCTGACCAAGCGAATGGGAAAATGGATAACCGGATTTGTCAATTACACCTATGATGTGCAAACATCGGGTTATTTTGGTTTAAGGTATTACTACCAGGATCCCAACAAACAGCGCGATTATTTGCGTCTCAATCCCTATCAATCGAAACCGCATCCGCAACCTTATGCCCGTGCCAATATTGACATCCATTCTCCGCGCGATTTTGGTCCGTACTGGCTCGGGATTTATCCATTGGGGTCGATAAATCTGAATATTCTGGCCAATTGGCGTTCCGGAAGTTATGCGACTTATAATCCCAATAGCATACCCGGGGTTGTTGATAATGTACGCTGGAAGGATTATTATAACCTTGATCTCAGATTTGCAAAGAATTTTGAGATAAAGGGATTTGATTTACAGTTTTATGTCGACGTACGTAATGCACTCAACACAAAGCGCCTGAGCTATGCCGGCTTTTCGGATAATTATGATTATCTCGATTATCTCGAATCGTTGAATTTTAACTGGGAAACCGATGAGGAAAAGGGCGATGACCGTATCGGCGATTATCGTCCCGATGATGTTGAATACGATCCTCTGGAGCCCAATCCAAACAACGATCCGGAAATCAAAGCGAGAAACGAAAAGCGCAAGGAGGATAAATCCTATATCGATATGCCCAATATCAAGGCATTTAGCTTTTTATATCCGCGTGATATTATGGTTGGTCTGAAGATTAATTTCTAGAAATCATATCTTTGTTCAGGAGATAAAATGAAGCGTATAACCGGTTATTTACTGATTATTCTTATTTTATTCGTTCATATGCCCGAGTCGGCCGCCCAGGTTGAGAGTTCGGATACGCGTTATGTCCGTATCGGTTATTTACAAAGTCATTTTACCGCCTATGGATCGGAACGGGCCTGGAATAATAGCTATTATGAGGGCTTGCGCTGGCCGGCGGATTATCCCTATACCGACAATGCCGTGATCAAACGAGCCTGGGTCGCCTGTAAGAATTTTAAAGATGCGAGCGGAAATCATTGGGATTATCTTGGATTTCCCTTTACCGCCGGTCAGGTGGGTGAAACCGTATTTCCCGTCGAGCTTAAACAAACCGCCAGGTTCGAGCCTCCGGTGGTTCTGGTTGACGGCACCAACATTACCGCGCCCTATGCCGGTGATGTGGACGAGATCGATCCGGATCAGATACCGGATCGCATCGTTACCAACATTGTCAACACGTCCATGGGATTGACCATCAACAGGACGATATACGCATTCAGTCAGCAATATCATGACAGCTATTTTATCAAGATTTTCACCCTGACCAATACGGGCAACATCGATTACGATGATGATATTGAGCTCAACAATACCCTGGAAGGCATTCGCATCGGCTGGGGCATTCGATACAGCGTCAGCCGTGAAGGATCTTTTGCCATCGGTTCCCATCAGTCCTGGGGGAAATACTCCTGGGTGTCAATACGGGGTGAGGATTACCCGCAACATGCGGATGAAAAAATCACCGAGGATAATCCTATCGTGGACTGGATTCGCTGCTGTTTTCAGTGGGCCGGGCAATCAGAATTCAATACTTTTGATAATATCGGCGGTCCGGATGTCACCGGAACCGGACGCCTGCGCGCGCCGCAGCACGCCGGCATTGCAATTCTGCATGTCGACAAGAGTGCAGACGATAACAGCGATGACCCGCAGCAACCGTCGACGCTCGGCTGGCATGCCGGTGATACTTATCCCTCCATCGGCGTTGTTTCCTTGTCTGCCATGGGTGCCATGTCGCGTTTATATGATATGGTAAGCGGTATTCCCTATCAGGGGGCAGGTGGAACCGATGACTTTTGGGAGAGCTATCACGAGAGCAATCCGGTTCCCTATACCGTACACAACGATGGCGGCGGCACCAATGTATGGATCAACTATGGCCCCTGGGATCTTGAACCCGGAGAGAGCGTAACCTTTGTGGAAGCGGAAGCGGTCAATGGTCTTGACCGGGAGATGTGCGAACAAATCGGAGTGCGATGGAAACAGGCACATGATGATGATAATGACAAGGGGCCTTTTGAGCTGCCCGGCGGCGGCACCACGACAGAGGAAGATGAATACAAGAATGCCTGGTTTTATACCGGTAGGGATTCTATTTTACAGGTTTTCGGTCGTGCCAAACGCAATGTAGACGCTGACTATCAAATTCCGCAACCGCCGCAACCGCCGACCGTGTTTGAAGTCAATTCCGGCGGAGACCGTATCAACCTTTCCTGGTCCCCGAGTCCCTCTGAAGACGGGCCTGATTTTGCCGGCTATAAGGTTTTTCGTGCTATTGGTCGCAAAGACACCACCTATGACGAAATTTATGCCTGTGGTCCGGGAGTGACCTCGTTTGACGATTTGACGGCTGTACGGGGTTTTTCCTACTATTATTATCTCGTTGCTTTTAACGACGGCAGCAACAACACCTCCGGCGATACCAATCCGACCGGTCCGTTGTACAGCGGCCGTTTTTATACCCAGACCACCGAACCAGCTTATCTGCGCCGGCGGGCCGGTACCAGCCTGGACGCGATCCGGGTGGTTCCCAATCCCTATAACATCAAGGCAAAAGATCTGCAATACACCGGTGAACCGGACAAAATCATGTTTTTAAATATACCCGCTTATTGCACCATTCGCATTTATACCGAGCGGGGAGATCTGATTCAGACGATTGAACACACGGACGGAAGCGGAGATGAAGCCTGGAACTCTGTCACTTCGTCGCGACAGGTCATTGTCAGTGGCGTCTATATTGCTCATTTTGAAGTGACTGAGGATTTTAATGATCCCGACAGCGGAGAACTGCTCTACCGCAAAGGCGATACGGCATTTCGCAAGTTTATCATTATCCGTTAAGTTAATTAAGAGATGAAACCCTGTTTACATGGAGTGTAAAATGAAGCGTACGATGATTTTACTTTTATCTGTTTCCTTTTTTCTGGTCTTTTTGGCCTGTGACAAGGATATCACGCCAAGTTTGTATAATCCGGACGCAACGTCGGGACCCCAACCTGCGATCTCTTCTATCGATCCGCCGGATTTTGCCCTTGCCGGGGTTACGATTGTAACCATTACGGGACAGAATTTTTCTCCGGATTCGGAGAAAAACTTTGTTTATTTTGATGACCAGAAGGGCCAAATTCAATCGGCCTCTGCAACCGAGCTCAAAGTCAAACCACCCAATCTGGTAGGTGATTCCGTGGCTGTAAAAATCGCCGTTCACGGCGCCGAGCTATTCAGCAATACGGTAATTTACAAATTAGAGTATACGGAATTCGAGTACGGCGGGGTGGATAAATTTACCGACGCCTATAGCCTGGCCTGTGATCCGCAAAACAACATCTATGTTTCCTCGGGCTTGCGGAAAATTGTAAAAATTTCACCGGATGATCCTGAAGACAATAGCGACTATGTACCGGTAACGGATGGTTTTTATCAAACCATGTGCTGGGGACCGGATGACTATCTCTACGCCGGCCGTACGCGTTTTATTTATCGCGTTCCACCCGGCGGGGGATCAATCGACAAGTATGGCGACAGGTTGAGAAATCCCGTTTACGATATTGACTTTGGTCCCAATCATAATCTCTTTATAGCCGGCCGGAACTCGCTCATGCGTATGAAACCGGACGGTTCGGTGGACGAGGTGATGGAATATGAGCGAATCATTTTAAATGCCATTCGTGTTTATGACGGTTATGTCTATGTTTCGGGTGAATATTATGGCGATGATCCCAACGTTATGGTACGCGGTATCTGGCGCAATGAGATCACATCCGACGATGGCGCGGTCGGTCCTGCGGAAGCGGTATTCGACTGGGATGCCGCGGTCGGAGAGACCGGTCCGGGTATCAACGATATTACCCTGGATATAGATGGGTTCCTCTATATCGGGGCGGAATATGACAATGCCATTTATTACCTTATCCCGCAGGGCCCCGGAGATTATGCCGGTTCGGAATTGAATGTGCTATACCCGAATATCCTCAAACCACCGGCTACTGCATTTGTATGGGATAATGATATCTATCTCTATGTCAATCGAAAAAGCGATAATCCGGATGAACAAAAGCTATTGCGCGTCACCATGGCCAAACTCAGTGCTCCCTATTATGGACGACAATAGATTATCGATTACCAAATTCTGTCGGAAATGAACAAAACGGGAAGGAGGTGAGAGGACAGTTCAACCTTTTTTAATTCAAGCCTAAATCGTTAAAACCAAAGGAGGGTATTTACAATGAAACAGTTGGTATTTACAGTTCTTCTCGTAGCACTTTTTGCCGGTCTCTCATTTGCAGGTGGCTGGGTCTTTGATGAAGCTGTCGTCGTAGGAAACGCTATCGCAACCGATGAGGGCGAAGCTGCGGTTAATGCTCCGGGCTTTAGAATCCCTTATGGCGTTGATGTCGATAATGATGGGAATGTTTGGTTCCATTCTTATTACCAACGACGAATCGCAGTCGGTGATGACAGCACCTATTGGCCTGATGATCTGACCATTCCGTCCGGCGATTCTACGCTTGTAGTTGGCACCTATCCGATCATGGTGCTTGAACCCGCGACTGGTAATCTTGATGTTATTCAGTTCCTCGACATGCCGGATGGTACTGTCGATACGACCTGGGGCAGTGGCCGTGGTATGGCTAGAGATCCGGAGGGCAACATTATCGTTGCCGTCGATGATAATGATCGCATTCCAGCCATGGTCTATCAGATCGACCCGAGTGACTATAGCGTCCTCAACGCTTTCGAAAATGAAGGTCAGAATGCCCGTCCGGCAGTTGATGCAGAGGGATTTGTATACACCTTTCCGCTTTTAGGCGGCGCCCTCAACATTCTCGATCCATTTGATTTTTCGGTCTACAACTCTATTCCAGGCGTTGAAACGCTCTCACGCGGAATTTGCGTTTCAGCCGATGGTAAGGATATCTATCTGGGAAGCCTGAATGGCGGAATCATTCATTTTCACAGCGATGATGGCGTTGACGGTACCTATGAAGTTGCTGATACCCTGGTACAGGAGATCAACGGTACGACCATCGCTCCCAATTATGTCGAAATGGATCCAAATGGATTGTTGTGGTTCGGTACGGTAGAGGAAGCTGCGATGAAAATCCTGTGGGCTCTCGATCCGGCTCAGGATTATGCTATCGTCGACAGCACCAGTTTTACCTGGTGGGGCAATACGGCTCAGACCGATACCACCACGGGTGGTTATGCACAACCCAAGTATGTCCGCGCTCCCCGCGATGGCGCCTTTAATACGGATGGAACGGAATTCTATCTTGCAGACATGTACTCCTATGTGATCAAAAAATATGTCTGGGATGAAACGGCAGCAGTTGCAAAAGAAGAGCAATTGCCTCGTGAATTTATGTTGGGACAAAACTATCCCAATCCGTTCAACCCGAGCACGACCATTCCCTTTACTCTCGATGAAATGAGCAAGGTTGAACTCAGGGTCTATGATATTCTCGGACATGAGATTGCCACTCTGATCAATCAAAACATGTCAACGGGAAATCACATGATCGAATTCGATGCTTCAGAAATGGCCAGCGGCACCTATTACTATAAACTCGTCGTCGACGGCCAGATGAGAACCCGCAAGATGATGCTGGTAAAGTAATTTTTTTCCGTAACATGATAAAGGCCGGTGGGGCTGAATCCTCATCGGCCTTTTTTATAAGCACCACACCCGTTTTCGATTAAATCCAACCGATTAAACAGGCCATTGAGCCGGGATTGTTAAATTATGAAAAAGACCACTCTGTTTTTACTGTTATTCTATATCGCACTCTATGCTTCTATTAATGAGGAGTTTCGTGCCACCTGGGTGGTGACGTGGGAGCATAGCCTCAACGGAGCGCCGATAGAGCAGCAAAAAGCCCATATTGATAAAATTCTCGACAATCATGTCGATGCCAATATGAATGCCGTTCTCTGGCAGGCGAGGCGGGGCGGAGAGGTTTATTACCCTTCCGATTTTGAGCCCTGGGGACGCGACCTCGGCTATACCTCTCCCGGATTTGATCCCCTTGCCTATGTTATCGAACAGGCGCATGCGAGAGGTCTGGAGCTGCATGTCTGGTTTAATGTTTTTGCCAATGCCAGCACTCAACCCGGAACCCCTGCTGCCGAACATCCGGACTGGATTTGCCGTGACCGCAGCGGCCATCCGATGACATCACACCGGGCGCTTTCCCCCGGTCTGGCTGAGGTGCGTCAATATCTGAATGCTGTGGCCATGGAAATTGTGCGCCATTATGATCTGGATGGTCTGCACCTGGATTATGTTCGATGGAATGAGCACTATAGTTCCAACGCATTGTTAAAGACCAGTCATCTCTTGCCCGAGGAACAGTCTCTGGATGGTTTGGTCTCCCCACAGCATATTCAGGACCTGGTGACGAACCAAAGCAGTCGTTATCTTTATGATACCGAACATCCCTATGACGACGGTACCCCCGCCGGTTTTGACTCGTGGGAAGAGTGGTGGCGCTGGTCGGTTACTGAATTTGTAAGAACGCTGCACGATTCCATTCAACAGGCAAAACCATGGGTGCGGCTGTCAGCCGCGGTTCTGGGGAAATATAACTGGAGCAGCTGGCAGGCGTACGGCACGGTTTATCAGGATGCCGCCTTGTGGTTTAATCAGGGATTTGTCGATCAACTTATGCCGATGCATTATCACTGGTATGATGGTGATGGATTTTACAGCGTTCTCACCGGTGGTTGCCCTGCCTGCTGGCAGCAATATATCCAACCCGGCATCGATCTCGGTCGGCTTTACAGTGTCGGGCCGCCATCTTATGTCTTGAGTGAGAAAAAGATATGGAATAACCACACCGGAATTGTTGAACGCTGCCGTACGGTTCCCTGGGTGGATGGCTTTCAGTTTTTCAGATACGGCTTTTGGCAGGACTGGAGATATTTTTCGGTCGCTGCCTCTACGGTCTTTCCGCAAAAGAGCAAAATCCGCGCTTCGGGTTTGATCAATAGCGATACCCCTGTCGCTCCGACCGTACACCTTTCCATGCAGGACTCGCTGAACTGGATTCTGCAGGTGCAACCCGGTATGTTGCCGGACTATGATCAGTGGTTTGCGGTATATCGCTCTTATGATTCGGATATCGATGTGGACAGAGATGAAATCATTTATCTTCAGTTCGGCTCGGCCGATTTTCTCGTAGCAGAAACCTTCGACGGCAGCCAGGATTATAATGGGAAATATTATTATGCCGCAACCATGCTGGACCGTTACTGGAACGAGTCGGTAATTTCAAACGCGGTTTCGTCGGATTCTTTGATTTCTTTTCCTCCCCGGATTGTTGTCACAAACCCGGCCCCGGGTGATACGATATCCGTGCATTCCTCTTTAACCCTGGATTTTTCCAAGACCATGAACCCTGAATCCCTTCAGGTTACCTTTGCTCCGGGAAAAACGATTGATCGCTATGAATGGGATAGCGAGTACAAGCGCGTAAGGATTTTTTTGCAGAAAGCTTTTGATTTTGACACTGAATACCAGGTTACGGTTCACGCCTCGATTACCGATATAAACGGTAAAGCCCTCGATGCAAACGGTGATGCAGTGGGTGGGGATGATTTTGTGTTTTCCTTTTATACCTATAGTGCGGATATTTTTCCGCCCCGACTGCTCAGTGCTTATCCGAAGCAGGAATTGCCACCCATCGATGCCGTTTTTAGCTTTGTCTTTGACGAGCCATTGAATGAAAAGTCTCTTAACGATTCAACCATTTTGTTTATGCAGAATGATCAACCGGTAGAGTCAAATTTTGCCGTCACCGTGGTTGATGATATCGCAGTCCTCTCGATCCAACCGGTTGATGCGCTTGAGAACAATGCCGCTTGTGAAATTGAACTGTTACCCGGACTTGGCGATACGCTTGGCAATACGACCTCTGAAAAGATTGTCAATGCTTTTGTAACTCGGGAAGAATACTATAGCCAGACGGATTATCTGGATCGGTTTTGGGGTACCGGGAACTGGGAACGCCCTTCCTACAGCGGTTCTACCACAGGTATTTTGGAACCAAATTCCGGAATCTCCATTTCGCAAGATGCTTATCGGCCGGCTCTGCCCGTGCCGCAGCGAAAGAGTCTTCGTCTCGATTATGCCTGGGATGAAACGGCGGATAACCATTTGATTCGTCTCTATATGTCAGGAACCCAGCCCCGCGCGGTCTATTTCGATACCACCTGGGTAGTGCAGTGCTGGCTCTTCGGCGATGGCAGCAACAATCAGTTCCGATTTTGTGTTGATGACAGCACCAAGGACAAGGGTGCCTTCCATGAGGTGTCGAAATGGATCACCATTGATTGGTATGGCTGGCGATTAATAGAATGGCGTTTAAACGATCGCAATTCGGTGGGATCGTGGCTGGGTGATGGTGTTCTGCATGGCCCATCGATGCGGTTTGACAGTTTTCAATTTACACATTCGGAAGGAGCGGCCTCAACAGGGTCGGTTTATTTCGATGACTTACGTCTGGTTAAAAAAGCCGCGCTCTCCGATGTCGAATCGAGACCGCTTGCGGCCGGAACACCGGAAGAGTGGATGCTATACCAAAATTATCCCAATCCATTCAATCCCGTCACGCAAATACCCTTTACCGTTGCCGAACCCGGACATGTTGAGCTGATTATTTATGATATCAGAGGACGTCAGGTTAACGTTTTGCTTAGTGGCGTGGTTGCACCAGGACGTCACACTGTTGTTTTCGACGGCTCTGACCTGGCTTCCGGTATTTATTATTACAGGTTTAAGGCCGGAAATCAGGTATTTACGCGACGTATGGCATTGATTAAATAATATACATGCCCTTTGTATGTTCCGGGCCGGGATAAGCTATAAAAATATCAAGCACAAGCTTGTAACATGGGCAGACAAATTGAGTGTATTTTAAATGTACTTGCCCATTGTGTCTGACACCTGTTTTTTGTTTGAGCCGATGGAACCGGATAAACAAACCTGTTATTCTCTGATATGATATGGAGCAGATATGAAAAAAATTACTATTTACTTTTTCTTTTCTTTGCTATGTATTCATGTATCATTTCTTTTTTCCGATACGTTGCCGCCAAAACGGGAATTTCGCGGCGTCTGGATTGCTACCGTCAGTAATCTTGACTGGCCATCAAGAGGTGCTGAAACCGATTATCAAAAGCAGCTTTTCATCGATATGCTGGACAAACTCAAAGCGGCCGGAATGAACGCCGTTATTTTTCAGGTCCGCCCTGAATGCGATGCGCTGTACGAATCCAGCTATGAACCGTGGTCTTATTGGCTGACCGGCACGCAGGGAAAAGCACCTCAACCTTTTTTTGATCCGCTCGAGTTTGCGGTTGAAGAGTCGCATAAACGAGGCATGGAATTGCATGCCTGGTTTAATCCTTACCGCGCGATGGTGCGCGCCGGGGCCTATTCGACGGACGCCCGGCATGTTACCCGGCAGCATCCGGAGTGGATCCTGACCTTTGGCGAACTGAAAATTCTAAATCCCGGCTTGCCCCAGGTACGGGATTATGTTACCGATGTCATCGTTGATGTCGTCAGCCGCTATGACGTTGATGGCGTTCATTTTGATGATTATTTTTATCCCTACCCCCCGGATCAGATCACCGATGAGGACGACCAGACCTTTGCCAACTATTCCCGTGGATTTGATGACCAGGGGGATTGGCGCCGGGACAATGTCAATTTGCTGGTATCTCAGGTTTATCAGGCTATACAGTCGTTGAAACCCTTTGTCAAGTTCGGCATCAGCCCCTTTGGAATCTGGAAAAGTGGTGTCCCCGATGGTGTCTGGGGATTATCCGCTTATAATACTATTTACACCGATGCTTTGGCCTGGATTGAACAAAAGACGATCGATTATCTGACACCACAGCTCTACTGGCCCTTTGGAGGCGGACAGGACTATGGCAGACTGATGCCGTGGTGGGAGGAGCAGTTGGAAACGAGGCATCTCTATGTCGGTCACGGTGCTTACCGGATCAGCAGCTGGCCCCGCTCGGAAATGCCGGATCAGATAAGATTAAACCGCCAAACCGGCGCTGAAGGAAGTATATTTTTTCGCGCCAGCACTATCCTGAGCAATCCCCGCGGTTTTACCGACAGCCTGAAAAGCGATCTTTATCGTTATCCTGCGCTGTTTCCAAATATGGTATGGAAAGATCAGATAAAACCATATGCACCTGCAAATCTGCGCTACGAATCCGTAGCTTCTGGCGGTTATGGATTAAATTGGGATTCTCCCGCTGTCGCTGCAGATGGTGACACGGCTGTTCGTTATGTGGTTTACCGATTTGAGAAGGAGTATATAACAGCTCTGGATTTGGATAGCTCTCAGCATATCTATGACCTTACCGGCATGACATCTCTGCCGGTTTTCGGGGGTAACCCGGAAAATGATTTTTATTCCTATGCAGTAACCGCCCTCGATCGCAACGCCAATGAGAGCGCCATGAGCAATGTTATTACCCTCAGGGCTCCATCAGCACCGGAACTGGCAATCCTGTTTGAGGTACAAAACGACACTCCAAAAGTTATTGTCTATTGGGCGGATCAAACAGATGGTATCAATTATCATGTACAGGTGTCTGTGGATTCCGCTTTTCAGGATGTGCTTGTCTATGAAGAAGAGGCGGTGACGGATACCTTCGACGTTTTGCAAAACTTAAAAGGTCAAACGCACTACTATTGCAGGGTTCGGGCTCTGAGTGCAGGCGGCCAGAGCGACTATTCCGAGCCTCTTTCTTTCCGCACTCTTTTTCCGGCCTCTCCCGAGTTGATTGCACCCAAAGGCCGCAACACGGCTTTGCGCCCGGCCTTTGTGTGGCATTCAGTCAATCATACTCAGCAATACCACTTGCAGGTTTCAACCGATTTGGGTTTTGATCCCGGGTCTCTGGTTTTTGAGCAGGAAAATATCGCGGATACAACGCTGACGCTTTCCCGGTTGCTGGAGGAACGAACCACCCATTACTGGCGTGTCCGCTCCAAAAATGAATATGGCTATGGAGATTGGGCCAACAGATTGATTTTCAAAACTGATGATGCTTTGTTTGTCTTCGATGAATCGGAAATCCCGGCATCTTTTGTTCTTGAACAAAATTTCCCCAATCCCTTCAATCCGAAAACCACCATCTCTTTTAGTATTCCCGCATCTGGTCACATTCGCCTGGTTGTTTACAATACCCTGGGCCAGCAGGTGATGATCCTGCTTGATCAGGAGCTCAACAGGGGCGAACACCGGGTACATCTGGATGGGACTCGGTTAGCAGCAGGTGTCTATATCTATTGCTTGCAATACGGTCACGACATATTGCGGCAAAAAATGACCCTGGTGAAATAAAAAGTCATGGCAACGGGTATGGTCGGCTGACCTGCTTTTCTCTGGTCGGACCCATCCCCCGAACAGTGTCTCGCCTTGAGACACTGTTCTATTTTAGAACACTTTTTAATAAAGTGGAAATTTTACTATTGGATTGTTTATATTGTGCTTGTGTTAATTTGGTTATGGGGGGTGACGTTGGCACTATTGTTGCTGTAGTTTAGGGTGACTGCTAATCCCCTTCCTTTTCTGACCTTTTTTTGTAAAGCGGCAACCAAAAGTTGCCGCTTTTTATTTTGAGGTTCTCATCAGAACAAAGAGTCCGGCGATGGCAAATACAATATTGGCTGCCCAGGCTGCAAGGAGTGGCGGCAGCAGGCCGCTATGTCCCATGGTTTGTGTGGTTTTAACGATTCCAAAGTAGACAAAGCAGATCACCAGACTGACGCCGAAGCCGGTGGCCATGCCTCCGCGGCGTTTTGGCGAGGAGAGCGGGGCCCCGAACAGGATGATGATAAAATTGGCCAGGGGAATAGCTGTTTTTAAATAGAGATCGACCAGCCATCTATCGGCATCTCCGCCATTCCGTTTTACTTCTTCGATAAAGGCTTTTAATTCCTTAAACGACATTTCTTCCGGATTTTTTAACAGTTGATCAAAATCTTGCGGTTTTATGCTGGTTTTATTGAATTTGCGTTTTGCAAACGGAACGGCGATTTCTTCGCCTTGTTTAAAAATGCGTTCGTATCCGTCGTAGAGTATCCAGACGCTATCCTGCCACTCGATTCTTCTGGCGTCGATGCGGCCGATGAGATTCTCGTTTTCATCGAAGCGGCGTATACTGACCAGATTGCCGCTTTTTTGAGCTGTGTGAAAATCGCGCATCGACAAGAGCTTACCGGTATCGTCCCGGAGAATAGGGTTGAGGATACGTTTTCTCCAGGCTTCGCGATGTTTTTCCAGATATTCATCTCTTAAATAATTATATCGCTCGCTTGCTCCGGGAAGAACGAATTCACCGAACCCCCAGGCAAAGAGGCTTACCAAAAAACCGAAAACAAACAGGGGAGCGAGAATGCGGTAAAGCGATAATCCGGAAGCTTTCATGGCCACGAGTTCATTTTGCCGGGCCATATTTCCGACGCTGAAGAGGCTTGAAAGCAACATCGCCACAGGCAGGGTCAAGACGATGATGTAGGGAAGAGAAAAGAGATAGAGTTTGATGATAATAAAAAAGGCTACTTTTTGTTTAAGAAGATCATCCAGTTTTTCGATCAGGTCGACGATGATAAATATGGAAATAAACGCGACAAGAGCGAATAACAATATGGCGGTAAAGCGGCCGAGTATGTATCTATCGAGTATTTTCATTCTTATTTCTCTTTATCAGGCTATTCAAACGGTTCCAGTTGATAAACGTGGATTCTTTAATCGAACGAATGAGCAAATAGATACCGGTGAGTCCCACAATCATGTTGGCACCCCACATTGCCCAGAATGGAGTGATCATTTGATTATCGGCCAGCTCTTCGCCGCCGATCAGAGAGGCCCAGTAAAGCAGAAAGAAGAAAAAACTCGTTCCCGCGGCCACGGTTAGATTCCCTTTACGCGACATAATGCCCAGCGGCGCCCCGATGAGGATAAAGACAATACAGGAAATCGGAATGGAATATTTTTTTTGAACTTCTACCATGAGTTTGGCGTTTTCCTTTTTCCTGCTTTTGATGACTCCATTGGCATTGGCGAGTTTTTGATCCAGCCGGAGATGATCGGATATGGCCAGTGCGATTCTCTGATGTCTTGTGCCGGGATGGCCGACCACTCTTCTCGGAAAGAGGCGGCTCAGGTTTGATGATTGCGACTGTTCCTGTTGAGGAAAATACTTGAGCGCAAACTGGTTGGCCACATTCTCTATCTCCATTTTTTGTCTGCCAATTTCCCTCTTGTTCTGTTCAATTTCTTCCAGCATGGCCCTGGCGCTTTTTTCCCGATCGCCCCGGTGTTGTGATTGGCTTCGCTCTATTCTGAAATTGGGAATATCCACCGAAACGATCTGTTTAGGGAACGAGAGAATGCGGTACTGTTCCATTGTTTTGAGATCGAGTTCGTGAACCTGGCCGTTATTTAAAATAAAGACAAGACTTCCCAAAGCCTGGTTAAAATAGACTTTGCCGTTTTCGGCATAAATGGTTTTCATGCGATTGGGATCGCTAACATCTTCGATGCGAATATTTTCCACATAGGAGGTATCCGGTTTTTCTTTGATTTTTTGAACCATAATGGTAAAGTCGGGTATTTCCCGACAAAAGACACCTTCTTCGAGGCTCAGTGTCGGTCTCTTTCTGGCGATATCCGACATGAGCAACCTGGCCCGATGATTAAAATCCGGTAGAATTTCATTGTTAAACCATATTAATCCGGCTGCCAGACAGCTGCCGGCTACCAGCACGGGAAAGATGATCTGCAGAATGCTGATGCCGCTGGCTTTAATTGCGACGATCTCATTGTCTCCTGACATGCGGCCAAAGGTCATCAGGGTTGCAACCAGAACCGACATGGGGACGGTGAGAGCGAGCATCCATGCGATATTGAGGAAAAAGAATTCAAGAATAATATTAATCTCCAGTCCACGGCTGAGAAAACGCCCCAATTCCTTAAAAACCAGGTTGAGAATAAAAACCAGGGTAATCACCGCCATCGAAAAGAAGAACGGGCCGATGTGTTCTTGTAGAATGTAACGCCACAGTGTTGTGGGTCTGGTAGCTGGTATATATTTCAACAGCAAGATTTCCTTTTATTGTGGAACTATTTATTATTCTTTAAATATAATAATATTAAGAGATGTTCCCAAGATTTTACTTCTGGTCTGATATTTGTATTAAAATATATTGAAAAATATCCATTTATCTAAAACTTTTTTATGCTGTAATTATAATTTTTATATTGAAATTTCTTTTTAATATTGTTACATTGACAAAACTTTCTTGTTTTTAAAGGCTTTAAACATACACTTGCTCGAATCCATCCCCAAACGTTAGGAGGGCCTATAGCGAATTTTGCTACAGACCACCAGAGCGTGGTAAAAAAGGTACATAATACGCATATTCTGTGGCAATAGGGTCATAGAACGGATGATATTAAGGCGCTCCTGATCGTTTCATGCAAACACTGTGGAAAAATACATTTTTATTTATTTTCTGCTTCCTCTTAATCGGACAGACCGGGAATATGTACGCTCAAAGTGAGGAGCTTCCTCCTTACATCGGGATACGTATGCCCTATAGTCATGATCCGCGTGTGCCGATGGAGGAGGACGAAATTTTTCTCGGCATGCATCGGGACGGATTGCGCTCATCTTTCTTAAAGCACCGAACGTCGAGCTTTAAAAGAACGGTTGAGCTCGATTCAACCGGCAGCCGGCTGCAATTCGTCGAAACCATCGGTGACGTCAATTTTCGTTTACCGACCTATATTTCGGTCGATAATTATATCGAAGAAAAACGACAGAGTGAGCTTAAACGGCTCTGGCACCGAACCTCGCTCAACAAATTGGGAGATCGTTCCCGCTACTCGAGCTCCGGCGGAGGCGGATTGAGAATCGATATTCCGGTGGAAATTAAGAACAGGACCTTTCAAAAGATATTCGGTAGTGGTACCGTGGGTCTGGATGTAACCGGCGAGATCAACATTCGCGGCGGTTTTCGCCGTGAAGACCGCAGTGAAGTTAAAACCGCGATGACCCGGGGCAACGATACCAGCTTTAAAATGGAGCAGACCCAGCGTTTTCGCGTTCAGGGGCATATCGGAGAAAAAGTTACCATCGGCGTCGATCAGGATTCCGAACGCGCATTTGATTTTGATAATAACATCCGTCTCAAATACGAAGGATATGAGGATGAGATTATCCAGTCGATCGAGGCTGGAAATATTTCGCTTTCTCTGCCCGGCACCCGTTATGTGACCTTTGGAGGGAAAAGCAGCGGTCTTTTCGGTATCAAAGCAGCGGCCACTATCGGACGGCTGCAATTAACCGCCATCGCCAGTCAGGAAAAAGGGGAGAAGAAAAAGATTTCTCTCACCGGCGGATCGGAAGAGGAGACATTTCAGATAAAGGATTATGAATATCGCCGCGGTGTTTATTATTTTTTCGATGAATATTACCGCCAGCAATACCTGGTACGAGACGAAGAAAGCGGTGCTTTTATTATCGATCCCAATCGTATTATCAAGGAAATCGAGGTTTACAAATCTGAAGCGCGTTATGAATACAATTATGCCGAGGCGATTCGCGGCTGGGCCTGGGTACCGGAAAACGACAGCCGGGTGATCACCGAGCAGGACACTTCTATTGTAGACAGCGATCATTACCGCGGCTATTTTTTGCGTCTCGAGAAAAACGAAGATTATTACGTCGATACTGAACTCGGGTATTTGCGCATGAACAATCCCCTGAGAGATGGGGAGGTGTTGGCGATTGCATATCGCGACAGCTCGGGCCGTATACGCGGACAGATCAACTTTAATCCGGATACCGATAAGAACATTCAGTTGCGGCTAATGAAAACGCAGACAGCCCGTCCCACAGATGCCACCTGGCCGCTGGAATGGAAAAATGTATATTATCTCGGCGCGCGTAATATTCCTGAGGAAGAATTTGAAGTGCGAATTTTCTACAAACCCTCTTCCGGTGATCCCCAGGAAACCTTGCCTCTCAACGGTACCAAGATGACCTATTTGCAGGCATTTGGACTCGACAAGGTCAATGAAAGCGGGGATAATGTACCCGACAATAAAATCGATAACAATCCCAATATTCTCAATCTGGCCAGGGGGGAACTCTTGTTTCCTGCTTTGAGGCCCTTTGATCCGGAGAAGGACAGCAACTTTCGAGATTATCTAGAGGAAGAGGGGAAATTGTCTCCTGCTTTGTACGATACAACCGTTCAGAGTGCGATCAGTGCTGAAAGCAAGTTCTATATCGATGTCAAGTCGTCCAAGGGCGGCAAGGCGGAACACTCTTTGGGGATGAATGTTATAGAAAATTCAGAAGAAGTCAGATTAAATGGACGGATGTTACAACGGGGCATCGATTATACCATTGATTATTTTACCGGAACTCTGCGGATTTTGGACGAGTCCGCTACCAGCGCAAATGCCAATCTGGATATAACCTATGAAAGCAACCAGATCTTTCAAATCGAGAAAAAAACCGTTATGGGGGTGCGTGGCGAATATGATTTGTGGGAAGACAGTTTTATCGGTGCTACCTTTCTCTATCTAAATGAGACAACGCTGGATCAAAAAATTCGCGTCGGTAAAGGCCCCATGCGCAACATGGTATGGGATGTCAACACGAGTCTCGCGTTCAAGCCCTTTTTTCTCACCCGGTTTGCCAATTTTTTGCCTTTTGTGGAAACGCGATCACCATCTTCTCTCAAATTTGAAGGCGAAATTGCCCAGGTATTGCCCAATCCCAACACGAAAAACAATAAAAATACCGGCGACAACGAAGGTGTTGCCTATATCGATGATTTTGAAGCGGCCAAACGCATTACCCCGATTGGGGTAATTCGCCGCGGATGGAATTACTGTTCTCCGCCAAAAGACGACAGATATTTTAATCCGGATCAGGGAACCCTGGAAAAGCGGGGGTCTCTGGTTTATTTTAATCCCTATAATCAGTGGCCGATCAGGGAAATCTGGCCCAACCGCGATATCAACGCCAACGTTGCTCAGCGGACCAACATTATGGTTATGGATTTTACCCCGGCCGATTCCATCGCCAACATAACCGAGTCCTGGAATGGTATACAACGGGACCTTTCTGCCGGCTATCGCAACCAGACCGAGGCCAAGTTTCTTGAAGTCTGGATTCGGGGACAACAGGGCCGCGTACATATCGATTTGGGTCAGGTTTCGGAAGATATCATACCCAATGGATCCCTGAACACAGAAGACAGAATTGAAGGCAGCATTCGAAACGGTGTTCTCGATGATGGAGAAGATACCGGCCTGGACGAGATGAAGGGCGCTGACCCTAATGATTTTTGGGATCTGAATAGCAACGGCGTTCGGGACTGGGGCGAACCATTGAGCTATGATGACTGGCGCTATGACCCCAAGGATGCGGGGGAAATCGATTATAGCCGCGTCAACGGTACTGAAAATAATGCCAACGACAATGGCGGTCGCTATCCGGATACGGAGGATATGAACGGCAATGGCGATGTCGATCTTAGAAATGACTATTTTGAATATTCATTTACGCTGGGAGACAATCATCCTGATTCAAAATATATCGCCGGCAAAAGTATTGATCTCGAAAGCGGCACCGATTATGGCTGGCGACTTTATCGCATTCCGATCGATGCATCTGAACCGACAAAGCAACAGATCGGGACGCCCGATATCTCTCTTATAGAATATGTGCGAATCTGGGTAGATGGATTTGAAAAATCGGGTACCCACCGAATATATATCGCTGAAGTGAATTTGGTCGGAAACGAGTGGAAAGAAGGCGGTACCTCTACGGGACTGGATCCTGACAGTTATGATCTCCAGGAAGATCCCAAGGTAACCGTTTCGGTTGTGAATACACATGATAACCCCGAGTATATTCCCCCTCCCGGTGTTGCCGGAGAGGTCGACAGAATTACACAGGTTCAGGCCAAGGAACAATCGCTGGTGTTGAATGTAGACGGTTTGGGTGCTGATGAGACCGGCATTATTCAAAAAACATTTTATGATCCGCAGGACTATATTCATTATAAAACGCTTAAAATGTACGTGTATGCCAGGGATTTCTATGGCAGACATATTACCGACACGAGCAGCAATATTGAATTTTTCCTCAGGTTTGGTGCGGATAAGAACAATTACTATGAAATCCGCAAACGCCTTTTGAGCGGCTGGTCACCCAATACCATTGAAATCGATCTGGTCGAATTTTCTGCATTAAAACTCGACAGTTCCTATTATGACCGCGGTGAATTGGTGTTTATTCAACAACTCGATGATCGCACAACGCTCCGCATCAAGGGGGAACCTGCGCTTCGCAACGTTCGAAACCTGATTGCAGGTGTTAAAAATTGTATTCACGGCAAGCGCTATCAAATAGGCCCTGATGGTGTGATACATTTGCATGAACGCAAGAACGGTAAAGAAGATCAAAATCTGATACCGTTTCATGGCCAGGTCTATATGAACGAGCTGCGCCTTTCCAGAGTGAAGAAAGAAAAGGGTATGGCCATGCGCAGCCGGTTGGATTTTGCCTGGGCCGATTTGATACGTTTTAATGGTGAGGTGACCAAGGAGGATGCAGACTTTCATAACGTTGCCCAGCGTTTTGGTACCGGAGATAATGAATTCAGCTATAATTACAACACATCCATTCAGCTGGACAAGTTTTTGCCTTCCCAATTGGGCATATCTCTTCCGGTCAGCTGGAATTATGCCAATTCAGAGGCGACGCCCAAATACGTTCCCGGAACCGATGTTGAAATTACCGACACGACGCCGGATTCCGTTATAGAGCAAGTGCAAAAAGCCAGCACAAGATTGGGATATAATGTTTCACTGGGATTTAATTCACGCTCGCAAAACTTTTTTGTAAAAAACCTTTTATCCGGCCTCAAGGTGCGCTATAGTAAAAATGAAAGCGAGAGCAGCGATTCCCGAACCCTGTTTTCCACCAGTGAGCGGGAGGCGGGTAATATCGATTGGGGCATTACCTTTGGCGACAATTATATCCGCCCTTTCAAATGGCTGGGGGAATCCAAATGGGTTCGGAAATTAGCGGGCTTGAAGCTTTATTACACTCCTTCCAGAATCAGCAACAGCATCGATGCTTCTAAAAACATCAACAAATCAGAAACCCGTACCGGCGTGCCGTCGGAGAACAGCAGTCATTCAATAAGCCGGAATCATTCTTTACAGATGAATATTTTCGAGAATCTCACCCTTGATATGGGGCGTCAGTATACCCATGATTTACGTGACTATAACACCAGTGCGATTATCGATATGGAGCTGGTAGATGACCTGATCAACGGTGAGCTGGGACTTTTAAGCAAACTGGATCAAAATTTTTCCGTTAAATTCAATCCCAAGATGTTCAGCTGGCTGACCAATAATTTTTCCTTCAGCAATAGCTATAACTTTTCCTATAACCGGCAGAATAAAACCGATCCCCGCAATGTGCGCCGCAATCGTAATGTTTCCTTATCCGGTTCGTTTAACCTGCGAACGCTGATCAATTCCGTTACCGGTGAAGGTCCCGGTGGGCGTCGCATGCGCCCCGCTCGCCGCACACCTCAGAGACCACCGGGTACACAGAACCAGGAGGATAAAGAAGGCGAAGAAGATGACGGATCAAATATTTTTTATTCCGCTGCGGGCTATTTTTTCAAATTTTTCACCATATTTGAGCCCTTTAGCTTTAACGGATCGTGGCGCGAAAATGCCTCTGAATATGGCCTGAGAGGGATGCCTTCCTGGCAGTATCAATTCGGACTAGAGGACAGTATTGGTATTGATATTCAGAAACAAGAGTCAGGCGAGGGCAGTACCGGAGCTACATTGAATCGCAGTTCCTACAGCAATAATTTATCATGGAGCGTATCATCCGGTTTTTCCATTTCGCGCAACGTCAAGCTGACGCTAAAATATGATGTAAGCTCGCAAAAGAACAAAAGCACGCAATTAACCGGCCAGCGGACCCAGAGCTGGATCAGGCTGGGCGACATGAACGGACCGGGGCCGGACTGGAATTTTAAAGTCAGCGGTCTTGAAAAATTGCCCCTTGTAAACAAATATTTCCAGCGCATTTCTCTGGATCATGCCTACAGCAGCCGTTTAAGCGAAACCTTTGATAATCAGGAAGACAATATCACCAAAACGGATACGGATGCAAGTTTCAGGCCACTGGTCGGACTTAATTTGTCGATGAGCAATGGTATCAGTATGCAGGTCCGCTATAACACGTCGGAAAAGGAGAATTTAAACAAAGGATTTGGTGTGGGCGGAACGCGGACATCAAGTTCTGAACTCAGTTTTTCAGCCAGTTATTCAAAGCGAAGCGATTTCCGCATCCCTATACCGGTTTGGCCGTTTAATAATATGCGTCTGAAAAATAATATCGATATTCAGATCGCTTTTAACATGGGGAGCAATAAAACGGAAAAATACCGCGGTAATGAAGGCAAGTGGGGCATAAGCGCGGAAACGAGCAAATGGACCTTCAAACCCAGCATTCGATATAGTTTCAGCAACCGCGTACGGGGGGGCACACATTTTGAAATTGGCAAGACTCACAATAAAATACTCGGAGACTCTTCTTTCAAGGAATTTGGTATTGAGGTTAATATCGCTATTCGAGGTAGCTAGATCTCTCCTTTTTTCTCAATCAGTTTCCATGTTATAGAGTGTATCAAGCTTCGCTGTTGATTCGCCGCCGGCCGGACACCTTGAAAATTGATGAATTTTAATATTGTGCTTGTAACTATATTTATGTACTTTTTTTGATAAGCGCAAGGAATGCTTGTGAGAAGTGACAAGAAAAAGAAGTGGCTTGTGGTCAGGGTTCAATTTACGAGTTGTGAAATTGAAGATTATGATTTCTTCTTTCAACTCGGTGCCAGCGGTGTGGAGGAAGAAGAGAATCAGTTCAAGATATACTTTCCGGATACGGATGCCAGTTCGGGACTTGTGCACAAGATCGAATATTTCCTAAAGTCGGAAAATCGGTTGCAGATTACCAATCCGGTTATCCATACAGAGACAATTATTGAGCAAGACTGGAATCAGGACTGGAAAAAAAATTATCTGCCTATTCCCATATCAGACCGTATTTTAATTAAACCGACCTGGTTGGAGGCACCGAAGACGGAGTATGATGTTGTTGTAGAGATCGACCCGGCCATGGCATTTGGCACCGGCACCCATGCGACGACCAGAATGTGCCTGAAAGCGCTGGAAGACCAGATTCACGGGGGCGAAATATTGTTGGATGTCGGAACCGGTACCGGAATTCTCTCCTTTACCGCGCTTAAACTCGGCGCCCGGCGTGCCGTGGCTCTGGACACGGATGTTATCGCCGTAGAGACCGCGCAGGAAAACGCTGCTGTCAATAACGTTTTGTCATCCATTGAGCTGTTTGCCGGGTCTGTCGATGCCCTGAAACCGGATTCCTTTGATTTGTTGGTAGCAAATGTGAACACGCTCGTTGTGGTAACGCTTTTAAGCAAAATTCCGGCACTGCTTGCTGCCCACGGCCGGGCCATTTTATCCGGTATATTGCAGTCAGATGCCCGGGTCATTGAAGATCATTTAAAAATCGGAAATTGGAATTTTCAAAAAAGTCAAATGGAGGAATGGCTTTGTTATATTATCCGGCAAAGTCAGGTTTGATCATATTGCAATGAAATTAAAACACCAATTTGTATTTTTCTTTGTTCTCATATTGTTTTCTGCAATATATTGTCAGGAAAAGGAGCTGGTTATCGACAGCCTCTATATTGCTGATCAAATGCTGGTTCTGGATTTTCACCTGGAAAATTTTTTTGATAGCAAAATGATCGATGGCCTAAAGCATGGCTTAACATCTGAGATGATTTTCTCGGTTCAGTTATGGAAAAAACGATTTTTATTCAGCTCTTTAAAAAGCGAAAATATGTTTTCAGTGATACTTTATTACGATAATTGGCAAAAAAAATACGCCGTCATCAAGGACGAAGAGAGGCTGCTCTCCTCTGATCTGGATAGAATAGAGGTAAAAAGCACCCGATTTGCCCGGCAACAGGTGTTGCCGCTGCAAGACCTGGATCAAAATGCCTCCTATTTTGTTGGCATTCAAACTACATTTCAGCCGATTTCGGATCAGACTTTTCAGGAGCTGTCGCAATGGTTATCAAAAAATGAAAAGGAAAATCATAACGCGCAACCGGTAAAGCGGGGCAGGGTTTTCCCCCTTTTTCTCGACCTTATCGGATTAGGGGATAAAGAGTTTTCCATCAAATCGGAAGATTTTGCAATTTCGCAAAAAGGCATTTTCTATAAAGATCAACGGAACGATCAATGAAGATCAGGTTTATCATATTTTTCACACTATGCCATTTTTTATTGTTGTCTGCAACAGAGTCGGTACGCGTGGTTTCAACGTCTGACCAAAAAATTATTCTGGAGATATCAAATCCTTTACCCGGAGTGGAGAGCGCAAAGGAGGAAGGCACTTTATATTCCTCTATTTCCGTACATGGTGCTGATTTTGTTCAATGCGAGCATCTGGACATCCCCTGTCGTTCGTTGCTTTTACACCTGGATACCCAAAAGGCTTCTCTGCGTGTGGATGTCGTCTCTTCAGAACAGATACGCTGTCCACCGCCTTTGCCTAAACCGTCGGATTCTGTTTCCGAGAATACCCGAACCAATGAAATCAAATATTTGGGGAAATTGAACGGAAAAGCATTATTCAAATTGACCCTTTTCCCCTATATCTATGATTATGATGCGAATCGCCTGATAATCCATACCGCCATGCGAATTCTGATATTTCCGCAGGATTTGTCTGCCCCGAATAAGCGTAAGACGAGGTTACTGCCTCAAGACCGGCAGGAACTTGAACGGATTAAAGTCCTTTCACTCGGCGATTCCAGGTTTATGCCGGTTTCAAAATTGCAAAAGAAGGTGAATGCCGCCGCCAATCGGGTAAAAATCGAAATTGAAAAAGACGGATGGTATAAGGTAACGGGTAAGGATCTGTTGGAGGCCGGGATTGATATCCAAGTGATTGATATGCACAACTTGTCTCTTTCTGATCAGAAGCAAAACATACCCGTCTACATCAGGGGCTGGAGGGACGGATATTTTGATCCAAATGATTCGTTTGAATTTTGGGGCGAGTTCAAGCGACAGACCTATCAAAACACATCGCCGGATTTATACCAGGATCCCTTTTGCGATATTAATGTCTATTGGTTGTCCTGGGATGGCGATGCTAAAAACTGGATGTCTGAGGAACAGGGGTCTGTGCTGGAATCTCAGCGACAAGTGATGAAACGGCCCTATTCTTTTTATCAGACTGTGCATATTGAAGAGGACAACCGGCATGATAATTTAAAGCTTGTTCCACCGGGAATACTGAGAGATCACTGGTTCTATGACGATGGGATATCTGCTGCCAGCAAGCGTGATTATCCTTTCAAATTGTGGTGCCCGGATGATCGGTCTCCGCTGGAGGTCAAGGTTCGGGTCATGATGGGATCCAATACAAATGTTAGTCAGCATGATGCGGCGATTTATTTGAATGATCAATATACCAGCAGTGAACAATGGAGGGGCCAGAGCTATAAATCGCTGCAGTCTGAGAAAAATAGTATCCTCGCCGGTGCGGACCTAAAAAACGGCGAAAATGTGTTGACCATTTTAAATCAGGTCGAACCGTTAAAAACGGATATTATTCTTTTAAACTGGTTCGAGGTTACCTATCCCCGGCTGTACCGCGCGCATGACAATTTTATTAAATTTTCCATTCCGCCGGATTACAGTTTGGGCCATTTCCTGTTCAAAGTCGACGGATTTACGTCCGAAACGATCGATATCTATAAATTGGGGCACAGTAAAATAGCGGGAGCAAAACTCGAGGAGATCACGGACATTGAAGGTTTTACCTCGAATCAGGTTACCTTTCATGATTATGTGACCTCATACCAGACAGAATATATCGCCATCGATCGATCCGGCAAATTGAAGCCCAAAGCCATCTATGCGGATCAGCGTATCAACATAAAGCCTATGGACGGGGCAGCGGATTATCTGATTATCACGCACGACCGTTTCATCGATTCGGAAGGATTGGCAGAGCTTGTTCATCTGCGCCAATCGCAGGGTTATGCTGTACTTAAAGTGAATGTTAAAGATATATATGACGAGTTTAATGATGGTGAACCAAGTCCTTATGCAATTAAAGACTACCTTCAATGGGCGGTTACGCACTGGCAATCTCCCCGTTTAAAATACGTTCTCTTTGTCGGAGACGGGTGCCGGCAGCGGTACCGTTTTTATCCTGATCCGCTCGATCCGCAAGTGACAGTTCGCGATACGTTGGATTTGGTCCCGGTTTTTATGACCCAGACCATCGATTTTGGCGCCACCGCCAGTGACTTTTGGTATTCACTGCTTGATGGTGAAAACCTTGTTCCCGACGTGGCTCTTGGGCGTTTACCGGTCAGAACACTGGATGAGTGCGACCGGGTTACGAGAAAGATTGTTCGCTATGAGACAGAGCCGCCTCAGGGTAACTGGCGTAACCGGTTTTTATTTATCGGTGGAAACCATTCTGCTTTTCGAACCCAATGTTATGATCTTTCTTATTCGGTTACTCCGGCGGATTTTGAGCCGCGACTTCTGCTGACCCTGCAGAATCCAAAGCTTGCCTATGATCCCCATTTTGGCAGCACCTTCACGCTTTTGGACTATTTTGATCAGGGATGTGCAGTTATTAATTTTCACGGACATGGCGGTGGCGCTATTTGGGCGGATAACGGCTTGCTTCGAATCGAAGATGTTGAAAAAATCTACGGCCGGAACAAATTACCGCTGGTCATGAGTATGACTTGTTTTACCGCAGCGTTTGAATCTCCAAAATTGATGAATCTGGCGGATACGTTGCTTTTTTCCGCAAACGTCGGTGCAATCGCTTTTTTAGGGTCGAGCGGAATCACAAGGGTATATAATGACTATTATTTACAGCGTGAAATTTTAAAAGTATTATACCAGCATCCCGATTGGAGCATTGGCGATATTATCAACACGGGAAAAGTGAATTACCAGCTCAATTATCAAAACCAATATGTTGAATCGGAAGTTCACCAATACCATATCCTTGGTGATCCGGCAACGCGCCTGGCCCTGCCGCAAAATCAGGTCAGGCTGCATTCCGAACGCAAGCTTTACAAACCCGGAGAAACCATTCAGATAACCGCCACCCTGCCGTTCGACCAGGGCGTTGCTCACGTTTCCCTAACCGATTCCTTTTTCCAAATTATCGAATCAAATGAAATTCCCGTTTCCTCCAGCGATTTTTCATCTTCATTTACCGTCCCGGAGAACTTGATGGGTCAAAATGGATGGATACGGTTATATGCGAATGATGATATGGATCTGCAGCGGGTTAACGGAGGATTCCGGTTTTCCCTCTCACCGGTCATGTTTGATTCCGTTTTGATCGATGATAGCAAGCATCCAAAATTAAAATTCCGCGTTTATGTCGAGCATGAAGATTCTCCGGCTGAAGTTTTATGCGTGGTGAATTATGATACCATTGCAATGAAATCGGAAGGCTCTTTTTGGTATACCGCAGAGCATAGCGTTCCTCTTTATTTCACTTCATTTTCCTATGAATTTATTTTCAGGCAGGGGAATAAACAATTTTCGAGCGGTCAGAGAATTCACTCGGTTCAAAACAATATCGATTTGACAATTGATGTTGCTACTGTCGATTTTGACTGGGATACAACCACCTATATAACCGCAAAGGTGTTGAATCTGGGCAATGAAGGCGTTCAAGATGTAAAAATTTTGTATGAATATTATACAACAGAGAATGAATGGAAAATTCTGGGAAAAGACTGGATAGATATCGAGGCTTTTTCATCAGCGCGAACGCGCCTGCCCTATGCGGCAATGCCCGGAGAGCTGTCTCTGCGAATGACAGTGGATCCTGAAAATCAATTCGATATGTACCGTCGTTATAATAACCGGGTTGACAAGACATTGACCGTGAACGCTTTTCCCTATAATCCTCAGCAGGGAATCGTTATCAATAATGCCGGCATGGATACGTTGAAATATGATGGCAATCTCACGATATTTGCACCCCTGCAGGCTGTTTCCTCCTCATCGGTCTTAAAAGTGGAAAAAAAGGACAGCATACGGATTTGGGAACAACCCGATTTGAAAAAAACGGTTGCTATCGCTGCCTATGAAATCGCTCTTGGCGAAGGAGATAATCTTTTTTCCAGGCCTTTAACAGTTCATCTGGATATTTCCGAGTTGCCGAACACGATTTCCGAAACAAATAAAACGCTACATTTGTATCGCTTTGAGCCGAGGACACAAAAATGGGTGCAGCAAACCACATTTATCGGCAAACGGAGTGCGGCAGGTCAAATTCAACAGAATGGAGTCTACACGGTCCTCTATGGAAGCGATGATACCCCTCCTACTGTAAAAGTAACCATCGACGGACAACCGGTGGCTGAGAACAGCATGATCGCTCCCGAACCCTGTATAGCTATTCAGCTACAGGATATGAATGGTATCGATATCTCGCCGGAAAAGTTAACGGTATACCTGGATGACAAATTTTATACCGGCGAGGAACTCGCTCTGCCGGATAGCGGGGTGGAAGGCAATCATGTTCATTTGACCCTGAGACCCAAATTACGTCCGGGCTCGCATACCCTTTATATTCAAGCACTGGACTGCATGGGCAATGCTTCTGCGGAGATTCGGTCGCAGTTTAGAGTAGCTGCTGAATTTGAATTGACCTTGTATGGCAATTATCCGAATCCTTTTCAGGATGAAACGATATTCGCCTACCATCTTTCTATGCCCTGTGACCATTTTTTCATTAAAATTTACAGCGCTTCAGGGCGACTAATACGAACCCTGGATCCCGATCAGGATCCTTTTGATCCCAATCCTTTGGGCACGGACTATCACGAAGCGGTTTGGGACGGTCTGGATGAGGATGGCGTTGAGATTGCAAACGGTGTCTATTTCTACAAGGCTGTTGCCGAGTTTGAATCAAAGAAATACAAAGTTACCGGAAAAATAGCACGGATCCAATAAACGATGAAAAACGTATCTGTTTATTATCATATTTTCATTTTTTACCTTTTGCTGATTTTGATATTGCCTCTGACCGGGCAAAGCCGCTATGGCGGTGCGTCGATGCAATTGGGACTCGGCGCCCAAAATCTCGCTCTTGGAGGAGCAACTGTAGCCCGGTTCGGTCAGCATGAAGGCTTTTATTATAATCCATCCGCTCCCGCAGGAACTGACCGGTTGCGGCTTTCTCTGATGTATGCACCGAGCTTTGGCGGGTTCGGCAAAGCGTTAGCGAATTATAATTACGTCGGTGTGTCGCTGCCCCTGCCGCAACAAGCGGTGTTGGGTGTTCACTGGACCCGCTTTTCTGTTGATGATATTCCTGTTTTTCCAAGTTTGCGCGGGTCTTCTTATGCCGACCGATTAAATAATGCTGAACTGCGTCCGGATGGGACGCCAAGCGGCTCCTTTACCGATATTGAAGATGTTTTTTATTTTAATTTTTCCCGTATGTTTGCTGTCAACCTTCCGTTCGGCTGGCTGTTTACCGATTTACCTGTGGAGATTCCTGTCGGTTTTACTATTAAGGGTTTACGACAAAGGATTTACGACTCATCCGCTTCCGGATTGGGACTGGATATCGGCACGATGATAAAATTCAAACTCGGCCACCTGCTCGACCGCAGAACCATAGGCGATATGGCGGTCGGTCTTGCTGTCTTGGATATATCGGATACAAAAATTATATGGAACACAAGACATGAAGATCAAATCGGCCGTACCGTCTCTTTTGGTGTTGCCTTTGAACAGAACGTTGGTTTTCGGGATGCGGCTGTTCATTTGTACTGGACGACGTGGAAGAGAATTGAACGGCAACATCTGTTCGGCCTGGAGTTAAAAATGAAAAACGGTGCCCTGCGGTTCGGAAAGAACCGTGACGGCTTGACAGCGGGGGCCGGTATTGAACTTTGGCGGTTGGTGTTTGATTATGCTTTTGTTACCCTGGACCTTGAAAATTCACATCGAATCAGTTGTTCATTTTCTATCAAATAAAAAGTCAGTAGATAGATGTTAACTGCTTTCTCAACACATTTATTGCAATTTTTTAATTCATTTCGACCCATGTATTTTTTTATGAGCGTAAAATTGATTAAATTGATATTGGAACCACCTGAATCGTGTGATTAAAAGCGAGATTTTTATGAAAACCCGTTTATTGATATTTTGCAGTGGGTTGTTGTTATTTACAGCCTGCAGTGAAACCTCTGAAGAGGAGCCATTGCTGCAGCCTCCGATGGTTGTTGCGGCTGTCAGTGATATGGCTGAGCAGGAGAGAGGTATCGATGCCGTCCCTGAAAGCAACGCCATCCAGATTCAATGGATGAAGCAAAATATCTATGATGGCTATCAACTGTACAGAAAATCACAGAGTCAGGATGAATTCGATTTATTTGCCGAAATTTCCGGAGAAGACAGTACCTATTTGGATATAGAGGTGGAGCAATTTAAGCGCTATTTCTATTATATTATTGGATTTAGTGACAGACAGAGTGCGCCTTCTGATACGGTAAATTACATGTTGGTTACAAAAGCTTATAATCTGTCAGTATCTCTGCAAGACTCGATCATATTTCACTGGCAATTGGAGGATATCGCTCCTGATGAATATATCCTTAAATTGTTTGACGACACGTCCAACGAAAAAATTTGGTTCAGCCGTATCCAATCCTCCTATCAGGGTATGTCGGAATCTGTAATTTATAACTGGGACGGGATGGCGGCCAGTCGAGATCTGGAGGCAGACGTACGTTACCGCTGGCGTGTTGATATTGTCGGCCCGGCCCATCGCTCCGGAAGTGAATCAAGATGGCATCGCTTTGAATTGCCCCAGTAATTAAGTCTCTAATAATAATATAGATAAAGAAGCCATAGATTTGACTTGACAATTAGTTAAAAAGTTTTACATTTAAACTAATATACATCACAAATGATCCTTTCCTGGAGGTGGGGAAATGAAAGTAGTTAGAACAGCACTATTTGTATTTATTTTGCATCTGTTTTTGACTCACGCATCTTTGGCTGTTGGCATTCAAGGAGGAAGAGGCCTTCCCCATACCAAGGCTGCCTGGGTTATGCAAAAAGGACATTTAACCCTTTTAACCCATACATCTTTTTGGGGTAAAGTCCATCAAGTTAAAACCGTAGCTGATGATAAAACCGCTTATACGATTTGGGATGTGCAGGGTTTGCTGAGCCTCAATTATGGTTTGGGCGATCATTTTGGCTTTTTTATAACGCCCTCGTTTTACAAAGACGTTCATCGCGGAGAATATGAAGACTATCCCTGGGATACCCGGATCGGACTGAAGATCGGGTCCTTTGGTTCCAAAGCGAGTTCATTAAGCTATGGTGTTGAACTGAACGCGAGATTTCCCACAGGTGAGAGACATAATATTCTCTATCATCCATACAATGCCGGCTCCGTGGGGTTTGGTTTTACCGGTCTGGTCAGCTATGCCCTTGATCCGCTTTATCCGGAAGATGCCCTGAATATTCATGCAAACCTCGGATATTTCCACCATAACGATGTTGGTGATGAATTGACCAGAGAAATAGCCGGGTTGCAAAACGAGGTTCTTCATCCAACTCAGGAAGGCTTTTACGCATTGGGATTTATGATTCCGACCCAAAGTTTCGATTATACCATGGAAATGTATGGTAATTTTTGGCTGCAGCAACCTCCGGAGACGGCAGCAGGAAGGGAAGTCTATTCCTATTTTGCCGCCAGTGTTGTCTATAAACCCTACCGCTGGTTTGATTTTATCGTTTCAGGGGAATACCGCTTAACGTCGAACAAAGAAGAAACCGTGGGCCCCCTGCGTTCCCCCTCCAGCATTCCCAATTATAACACCTGGCGGGTCAATGTTGGCGCAAAATTTGTATTGCTGCCGACATCGGTTTATCGTACCAGTGAACGCGATATTCTGATGCAGCGGGCACAGAATCGCAGAGAACTGTTTGAACAAATCATTCGCGACCGCCGCGAGACCGAATCCGCAGAAGAAGAGTTGGAACGTATTCGGGAAGAACGGCGTAAAGCCGAGCGCGAATTGGAGCGGTTGCGCAAGATCTTGGAGGGTCAAAAAGAAAGCAGCGAAAACCTGGAATCTCTGAGGCAAAATCTGGAACCCAATTAATTGTTACAACGAAAACTTGGGCTGGTACACTCTGTTGCTATTATCGTCGGGACCGTTATCGGTTCCGGCGTTTTTATTAATTTACCTATCGTTGCCCGCAATGCGGGTTCTCCACTGCTTGCCACCCTCGCCTGGCTTATCGGCGGCTTGATCTGGATTCCCCAGGTTTTTATCATTACGGAAATGGCTACCGCGTATCCCGGCCAGGGATTTGGTTATCTATATCTTAAAAAAGCAGACAAACCGGCACTGGCTTTTCTTTATGTCTGGTCAGCATTTATTACCAGCGACACCCCCTCTATAAGTATTATTGCCATGAGTGCTGTTTCGGCTCTTGCTGTTTTCTGGGCGCCTTTTGATGCTCTCATTTTTAATCGTCTTTTTGCCGTTTTACTGATTTTGGTACTGACGATTCCGCACTATCGCGATGTTAAGACCGGTGGTAACTTGCAGATTTTTTTGACTGCGATCAAGATATCTCCTCTTCTGCTTTTGATAATACTTGGCGTCATTTTTTGTCAATGCCATCATTTCACGGCAAATGAAACACTGAATACGATGAACCTTTCGGCTTTTGGTGCCGTCGGTGCGGGCGTGGCGGCAACGGTATGGCCCTATGCCGGAATTCCCAATTTATTGTACATGGCCGGTGAAATCAAAAATCCGTCGAAAACCCTGCCGCTTGCTTTGATCGGTTCGGTTCTGGCGATTATAACGGCCTATGTCCTCATTTCCCTGGCAACGTTTGCTATTGTTCCTTATGAAGAATTGGTTTCCTTTGTCGGCAGTTTTGCCAATCCTTTTCTCTATTTGCCTTTCTTCGCTGCATTTGCCGCAGCCTTTCTGGGGATTTTTGCATTCATTTCCATGCTCGGTGCCACCAATGCATGCATTATGGTACAGCCGAGAATGGAATATGCCATCGCCCGAGATGGTCTGTTTTTTAAACCGTTTGCGCACGTACATCCAAAATACAATACACCGGATTATTCGATTATGATTCAATCCGGTCTGGCTGCAATACTCGTTATTGTCGGCGGACTTGAGGCTTTGCTGGGGTATTTTACCCTTTCTTATGTGCTGCAAAATACCCTGGTCTATTTTTCCATCTTTTGGCTGCGCAGGAAAAAAGAGTACAACCCCTCGTTTACATCACCGGCATGGCGATTAATGGCGCTGCTGTCGATATGTTTTCAGCTCGGTTTGATCTATATGACATTTTTGGCTTTTCCGACCGGTGGGGTTTTGAGTGCATTGGCTTTGATTCTAACAGGCTTGCCTCTCTATTCTTACTTGAAAAAATCCGCTAAATAAAAAAGCCAGGATTCGCCGCTGCCACTATGAAAGCTCTGTGCTGCCGAACAAAGAGTTGCTCGATGGCGAATCCTGGTTTCCATCTCATCTATGAATAGAATAGCAAATGATATGCCAAACCGGATATAGTGCTCATATAATTTCAAGCCATAATTACTTGTTATTTAATACATTATATTATGGAATAGCGGGGCATTAGAAGCAGAAAAGAAGGAAGAGCGTTTTTTTGATACTCCCGGGGGACAAAGCGATGCCATCATGTCCCATTCTTATTCTTTTTGATAAATATGGTCTGAAATATGCTTGTAAAAGGCTTTTGGCGATTGTAACTCTCTT
Organism: Candidatus Zhuqueibacterota bacterium; assembly: GCA_014728085.1. Lineage (GTDB taxonomy): Bacteria > Zhuqueibacterota > Zhuqueibacteria > Residuimicrobiales > Oceaniaggregativiventaceae > Oceaniaggregativivens_A. The sequence continues at coordinate 34,018 of WJMF01000020.1, read as the reverse complement.
GCCAGTTTTTCCATTGGGCAAAGACCGGTTTTATCCTGATTCATAACATTATCGATGATTTTTTCAGCATATACGGAAATGTCCGCCTCTTCGAGTGCGTTTATGGCTACCCGGCTGATCACCGGTGTGATGACCTGTTTTACTTTTCCCAGGATACAGAGATAAGCGGCAGCGGCCCCAACGAGTTTATCGACCACTATGGCTCCCTTCATCTCACCACCATGCTGTCTGAGACAAAGATAGAGCGGTTTTATTCTGTGTTCGCGAGACTTGAAAAGAACTTTACCTTCTTTCATCACATATAAAGAGAGGCGTTCCGTTTTCAATCTGGCAAGTAAATTTTTTTCATCATTCATAGCGATTCCCATTCGGGTTTGGGGTTTTGATTCATCATAACACAATTCAGACCTGTTTATATTTCCATTTATTTTTTTTAAACCAAAAGACGAGAACGATTCCTTTCATGGCGGTGGTTATGCTGATAGCCCACCATATGCCCATGCTTTTCATATCGAAATAATCCGCCATCAATATGCTGAGAGGGATTCGCAGCCAGGTAAGCGGTACGATAACGATCATTGGAGGCAAACTGTTGCCGGCGCCACTGAACGCTCCTTCAAGAACGAGCTCAACCCCCAAAAAGATTTCAAAAACAGCGATGATTCTCAAATAATTTTTACCATGTTCAACAATACGGGGGTCATCCGTAAAAACTCTGAAAATCGGTTCCGGAAATATATAAAAAAGCACGGAGATGAGGAGCAAAAGCAGACCGATATAAAGGACAGAGAGCCATGCCGCTTTTTCTGCCCTTTCAGGTTTGGATGCGCCCAGATTTTGACCGACAAGGGCCTCTGCCGCTACAGCAAACCCTACAGCGGAAAAATAGGCCAGACCCTCGATTCGGTGTCCCAATCCCAGTGCAGCAATCGCTTCCGATCCGTAATCGGTAATAATATCGGTCAGCACAAGATAGCTTATGCTAAACATAACCCCGCTAAAGGCTATGGGGGCACCGATTTTACTGATTCGCCATATCATATCCGCTGAGACGCTGAACCTGTGCGGATAAATTCGAACCTGACGTTTGTTTAAAATAATAAAGCACAAAATGGCACCGATTAGATGTGAAATGACTGTTGCGATTGCGGCACCGCCGACACCAAAGGCCGGCAGGGGACCCAGTCCGAAAATGAAAACCGGATCAAGAATAATATTTATGCTCAGACCGATAACCATAATTTTCAGAGGGGTTTTGGTATCGCCCAGTCCCCGGAAAACGGCTTCGAGGGCATATACGAGATAGATACAAAACAGGCCGAGATAAATATAGAGCATATATTGATTTGCAGAATGGAGCACCATACCTTTCAGGCCCATTGCCGTAAAAATTGACGGTGAAAGCAAAAGACCGGTGATAGAAAAAACGAGTGCGATAAAGATCGCAAGCAAAAAACCCTGTTGCGCCACCAGGTTTGCCTCTTTGTGTTTTTTGCCACCGGCAAATCTGGCGACCATGGCGGTTACTCCGGTACTGATCAGCGTACCCACGGACTGCAGGGCCCAGTAAATAAAGGATGCTGCACTCACACCGGCCAATGGGGCCGGCCCCAATTTGCCCACCCACCATATATCGATGAGATTAAAAATGATCAGCAAAAGCATGGATATCATCGCCGGACCGGCCAGTTTTACGATGGCCCGGCTCAGGGGTAATGTGGTCAGCTCGGGTTCAGCTTCCATCGTCGGCAATATGGTCGACGCTTCCGGGATCGCGTGCCAATCCAGGGGGGGATCGGGATTTCGATGTTGATCAGAGGTCATTTATTAATTCTGTCCTTTGCAAGGAGCCAATATCGATTTTTTTCTTTTTCCATTTGCCCTGAAAGAATAACAGGGTGATAATAATGCTGTGAACCATATTCGATACGGCGATGGCAACCCAGACGCCCAACGCACCGCTATTTGTAAAGGCGGGAATCAGGAATGCAAGCGGTACCGCAATACCAAAAAGTGAAAAAAGCGTGATCAACATGGTAATGATGGTTTCTCCGGCACCGGCCAGGGCTCTTGTCAGAATAATGGAAACCGCAATAAAGGGATAGGATAGAACGATAATACGGAGGTAAAGGACCCCGTTTTGAATAACGGTTTCAGAGTCGTTGAAGAGGCTGAATATGATTTTGGGAAAAGCATAAAAAATAACGCCCGTTGTACTCATGATGACAATAAAATATATGGCAGAGTACCAGCTGCTTTGTTCTGCTCTTTTGGGCTCTTTTGCGCCTAAATTTTGCCCGACAAGTGTCGCGGTCGCCGCGGCCAAACCAAATCCGGGCATCATCGTCAGCATGTCGAGCCGGATGCCGATACCATATGCAGCCAAGGTTGCGGTCCCGTACCGGGAGATAATACCCATCATGACCATACTTGAGACACTGCGAAAACTCATTTGCAGTGAACTGGGGACACCGATCTTAACAATGGTCATAATCGTTTGTTTGTGGAATCTCAGTCGATTCCAGACGATGGGAAGATGGTGCGTTTTCGCATACAGAAGATAAAATGCCAAAAACATGGCCAACGTTCTGCCAATTGTGGTGGCAAGCGCCGCCCCGGCAACCTCAAGTCGTGGAAATATCCACAGTCCAAAGATCAATAGAGGGTCCAGAATAATATTGATCATAATACCAAAAACATTGATATAGAGCGCTTTAGATGCATCACCGAGGGCCTGAAAAATGGCAGCGATCAGAAATTGCAGAGCAATGGGCACGGTACCGATAAAGAGAATACGCACATAGATGATTGCCAGTTGGGCGACTTTATCTTCGATGCCGAAGACCGCGAACAGATATCGGCCCAGGGCAATGCCGGCAATGGTTACCAGAATGCCGCCAAAAACAGAGGAGAGAATGGACTGGATAATGACATGGCCCACATGATGATAATCTTTCGATCCATAAAATCTCGAAATCATGGCACCGGAGGCGATGGCCAAACCGAGGATCATAGAGAAGGGTAACATCATAATGGCGCCGACGAGTGATACTGCTGCAACCGATTCCGGACCCAAACGGCCGACAAAAGCGATATCGACGAGGTTAAAACCTGTCTGTATAGCGTTCGTAGCCATCAGGGGCAGAGCCAGATACCAAATATTCTTTGATATGCTACCCCGAGTCAGATTTTTCTCATTCGTTTGCATGCAATATTTTTCTGATCTTTAGGATTGCGGTGCGATAACCGTACCCATTAATGTATGTGCGCTGGCATCCTCAATTTTCACCCGAAGAAAATCTCCGATCTGATAGGGACCTTTGGATATGATAACAACTTTATTTCCATCATTTCTGCCTTGATAATCCTGCGTTGATTTTTTTGTGGATTTCTTTTCCAGCAGGACGTCATGGACTTTGCCGATATGCGATTGGTTTTTCTGTAGTGATATTTCTTTTTGCAGTTCATTTAAGGATACAATGCGTCTTGTTTTCTCCTCTTCTGCGATATCATCGGGATATTTTTTAGCCGCCAGCGTCCCGGGTCTCTCGGAATATTTAAAAATGAAGGAAGAATCAAATCTCACTTTTTCCAGCACATTTTTGGTATCTTTACATTCGGCTGCGGTTTCGGTTGGGAAACCGACAATAATATCTGTTGTAAGCGTGATATCGGGAATAGCTTCTTTGATTCTTTGCACCAATTCCAGGTACTGTTTTTGCGTATAGGTTCGTCGCATCAAACCGAGTATACGGTCATTACCGGCCTGTAAGGGAAGGTGTATGTGGTTACATATTTTATCGTTCTGTGCGACGATGTCGATAAGAGACCCTGGAAAATCTTTTGGATGGGGAGAAACAAAGCGGATCCGTTTAATTCCATCTATCTCACTTACTTTATCGAGTAAAGCTGCAAAGTCATTTCCTTCATGATGATAAGAGTTGACATTCTGGCCGAGCAGGGTGACCTGCCTGAATCCTTCATCCGCCAGTCGCTGACATTCGTTATAGATATCCATTAAACTTTTACTTCGTTCCCGACCCCGTGTATAGGGAACCACACAAAACGAGCAGAAATTATTGCAGCCGCGCATAACGGAAATCCATGCATTCACCCCTTTTTGGCGCAATGGATATATATTTTGATAGGTCTCTTGTTTAGAGAGTTTGTCATCGAGAATAGTGCTTTGCATTGCAATCGATTCGTTTATCATAGCGGGCAGACGGCGGTAACTATCCGGCCCGGCTAAAAAATCCACCGGCAGATCAAACAATTCTTTACCGAGATTGGTGACCATGCATCCAAGAATACCGATATAGAAGCTCTGATCCTTTTTCAAATGCCGCACCTCATGAACCCGGGCATAAATTTTGCGATTGGCGTTTTCACGTACAGAGCAGGTGTTGATGAGGACAATATCCGCTTTTGCAAGCGATGTGGTAAAGCTCAAGTTCTGGTCTTTCAGAACAGCTTTTACCAGTTCGCTGTCATATTCATTCATTTGACAGCCATATGTTTCGATGTAGACTTTCATAAAAGCGTACCGAGCATCATTTGCTTGTCGATTTTAACGAGTTTGACCTGTCTGAATTGATTTTTCAGGTTTTGATCCGATTCTGTTTTAACGCGGATATAGGTATCGGTTAGTCCGCTCCAGTATCCCTTTTTCTTTTGTTCAAAGAGAACCGTTACCTTTTTATGCATAAAGTTTTGCAAATAGGACTCTCTTTTTCGGGCGCCGAGCTTGCGCAGGATTTTGCTGCGTTTGTTGATTTCATTTTTAGGCACTTTGCCGTTTATCATTCTGCTTTTGGCATATTGTCGGTCTGAGTAGCTGAATACGTGAAGATAAGCAAGAGGCAACGCCGACAAAATCGTTTTTGAGTTTATAAAGTGTTGTTCGCTTTCACCCGGGAATCCAACCATGACATCCGTGCCCAGACAGACATCATCAATGGCCTGATATATTTTATAAATAATATCGCTAAAGGTTTCGATGGTGTGCTTGCGGTTCATTGCCTGTAAAATGTCATTATCTCCGGATTGCATTGGAATATGGAAAAATCGGCAAATTTTTTCTGACTCTGATACCGTTTCGATAAAATCGTCTGTAATGGTTGTCGGTTCAACAGAAGAAATTCGAATACGTTTCAATCCGTCTATTTTTTCCATTGTTTTAAGGACATCGACAAGAGTTTTCCCCCGGTACCGGTAGCACCCCAGATTGATTCCGGTAAGCACGATTTCCTGATGGCCGGCCTCAACGAGGATATTCGCTTCTCTTCGTATATCGTTAAAATTGCGACTTTTGGCTCTGCCGCGGGCATAGGGGATCTCGCAATAGGCACAAAAATAATTACAGCCGTCCTGTATTTTCAGGTTGGCGCGTGTGTGTTTCCGGTCTATACCGACGCCGTCTATGGTAAAACTCTTCGAATCGCCGGAAGAGACCAGAACGAAAGGCCGGGGATTCTGATTTTCTTTAACAAGGGCGGCCAGTCTCAACTTGTCATGATTGCCGACGATCCACCGTACCTGTGAATTAAATAACAGCTCTTCCTTTTGGGTTTGGGCCTGGCATCCGATCAGGGCGATTTGAGCGGTTGGCTGTTTTCTGCAGATACGGTTTACCGCCCGTCGGGTATCGGCATCCCCGTTTTCGGTTACCGTGCAGGTGTTGATTACCACCAGGTCGGCATTTTTATCCGAATCGACGATCTGGAAGCCCTCTTTTACAAAACTATTTTGTAAAATGGCAGTCTCGGCCTGATTTAATCTGCAGCCAAATGTTAAAAAAGATACTTTCATGATGATTCGCCAGCGATCCGCATAAACGAGGTTACTCCAGGTAAAAGGAAAAAATTTATGCGGATATGTTATGCAAAATTTGATGAAAACTTTATAAAAAATAAACTTTTAATTTAATAAATATTATGCTGATTAGCAATGAAAAACAATTCAGTGCGATTGGCCCGTGCCACAATTGTACAATCAATTTTCATTTTAACAATTGGCACCGGGATTGAACTATATTTGCAAAATGATCTGTTGCATTTTGACGCTCAAGTTTCTACCTTTTATTTTATATACCTATTGAATCAACAGTATCGGTTATATTTTGAAAAGCCGATATTGCGGAGTATAGACCATAACGCATTTTTTTCCATACAGTTTCATTTTTTTGAGGAAATACTACCGATAGCATCAGAAGGAGGTTTTTTGCCGTCTAAACTAAGCGTAGGGGTCATTTTCGGCGGTCGGTCGGGTGAACACGAAGTGTCATTGGTATCGGCCCAATCCATCATCAAAGCGTTGAATCCTGATACGTACCGGGTTATACCGATTGGGATCTCCAGAGACGGAAGGTGGTATAGCGGCACGGATGTGTTGAATAAATTTAAAAAAGGCGTTTATCCGCAAAACCACCGGGTTATTCTGCCGGCTGAGCCGATGTTATCATCTATATTTCCATGGAAAAATGGCGAGATCGACAAGCAGGGCAAAATCGAGCTCGATGTGATCATCATCGCCATGCACGGCCCATATGGTGAAGATGGAAAGCTGCAGGGTCTTCTCGATTATGCAGACATACCCTATGTCGGTGCCGGCGTATTGGGATCAGCCCTTTCCATGGATAAGGTTTTTCAAAAGCAAATATGTTCGGCACTACCGGTGCCGGGCACGGATTTTTTGTGGATGTATCATACGGATTGGCTTGAAGACCGGCAGGGCAACAGGCCGGTGCTCGAAAAACAGCTCGGCAATTCCAGCCGGAAAGAGATGATCGAAAAGATCTTTCAGGTGCTGAAAAGTCCTTTTTTCGTTAAACCGTCCAATCTGGGATCCAGTGTTGGAATAAGCAAGGCTTATGATTATCATACCTTGTCAGATGCCATCGAAGCAGCATTTCGCTTTGATCATAAAATCATTATCGAAAAAGCGGTTCATCCGGTGCGGGAATTTGAGGTGAGTATTTTGGGAAATGCCCATCCCCGCGCTTCCGTGGTCGGAGAGGTCATACCCAGCAATGAATTCTATGATTATGATGCTAAATATATAGACAATGCCAGCAAACTGTGCATTCCGGCAGACATATCGCCGGAACTGACTGCAAAGATACAACAGGCCGCTATTCAAACCTTTCTCTGCGTCGGTGCGGAGGGGATGGCGAGAGTTGATTTTTTATATAATCCCGGCTCAAAAGAATTGTTTATCAATGAGATCAATACCATCCCCGGTTTTACCAATATCAGCATGTTTTCGAAATTGTGGCAGGCCTCGGGCCTGACCTATGGAGCTTTATTAGATGAACTGATTCAATTGGCGCTGCAGCGCGCCGAGCAGACGCGAAACCTGCAGAGTTCTTATACACCCAAAAAAGATTGGTACAGGGAGGAGCCGTGATTCCTCTCGAGTTTATGAAAATTTCAGCTACCGGCAATGATTTTATCCTCATCGATAACCGCACCTGTGTCGTGAATGCAGAAAAAGACCGGCAGCTGTTTCAGACGCTGTGTACCCGGCGCCGCTCTGTGGGCGCGGATGGGGTAATTTTACTACAGCGCAGTGACAGAGCGGATTTTGAGTATATTCATATCAATGCAGACGGATCTGTTGCAGAGATGTGCGGTAACGGTACCAGAGCCATTGCCTACTTTGCCCGGCGACTGGGTATTGTGACCTCTTTTCTAACTTTTGAAATTCACGGCCAACTATACAGGGCAAAAATCAAGGACAAAACGGTCACCACTGATTTTTCAAAACCAAAACATACGAATCTGACTCTACGTATCGTGGAGCATGCCGGACTTGAAGATGGCGGCTTTATCGATACCGGTGTTCCCCATTTTGTCATTTATTGCCGATCGGTACATGATCTGGATGTCGATGGCCTCGGAAAGCACTATCGCCATCATACCGCATTTGAAAAGGGGGCAAATATCGATTTTGTTGAGTTTATGAACAAAAATGAGCTGCGGGTAAGAACCTTTGAGCGTGGCGTGGAACGGGAAACACTGGCTTGCGGTACCGGAGCGGTCGCTGCTGCTCTTGTTTCGCGGCAGCTAAACCGGGCAACCCCTTTGGTTACCCTTCACTTTCCCGGCGGTGACCTGGTTGTGGATGTTGATACACTGGACCGGATTACCTTGACCGGTTTGGTTGAACCGGTTTATAAAGCATTGTTGGTAGAATAAACGATAAATAGAGTATGACACAGATCATATATGGAAAAAACGCTGTGCTGGAATGGTTAAAATCCGGCCTGGCGGTGGAAAAAATCTGGTTCTCGGATGATTCCCATAAAGCGGTGCCCGGACGAATAGACAACGCCGTCAAGGTCAGTCATCTCTCCAGAGAAAAACTGACCCGTATAGCCGGTAATGACTATCATCAGGGGATCGCCGCCCGGATAGATGAAACACAGCTTTATAAAGAGCTGGATGATTTGTTCGAAATAGCAGCGCGTAAAAAAGAGCCGCTCCTGGTTGGCATACTGGATAGCATCCAGGATCCGCAAAATCTGGGAGCGATTATTCGCTCTGCTGATGGTGCCGGGTTGCACGGCATTATCATTCCAAAAGATAAAAGTGCAGGTTTGACGGGGGTGGTTTTCAAGGCATCAGCCGGAGCGGTTGCTCATATGGCGATTGTAAGAGTGGTTAATCTTGCCCGTACGATCGAAGCGTTAAAGAAAAAGGGAATGTGGTTTGCGGGAGCGGATCATCATGGAGACAGGCCCTATTATGAAATTGATTTTAAAGGTGCCATGGGTATCGTGATGGGTAGCGAAGGAAGCGGGTTGCGGCGTCTGGTGCGGGAAAAATGCGATTTTTTGGCTTTTATTCCTATGAGCGGGGCTGTGAATTCACTCAATGTGTCGGCGGCTGCCTCCTTGTTCTTTTTTGAAGCGAGAAGGCAACGTTTTCTTGTGGTAAAATAAAAAACCGCAGGACAACAAGCGTCGGGCAAAGGACGTCTTGCGGGCAAGTCCTGCGGCATTTAACATGAGTGTTGATTGGAGGACCTCATGTAAATCGAGGGAGCAACCGTAATAGATAATTATTTGAGCAGGGTCATCTTGCTCATTTCCTGGTAACCATTTACCTGTAACCGATACAAATAGGTACCACTTGGCACCATCTGTCCGTTTTGATCTGTTCCGTTCCAGATCATTTCATGTTTTCCGGCAGCCATCTGTTCTGATACCAGCGTCATTATTTTTTGACCGGTGATATTGAAAATTTCCAGAGTTGTATAGCCGGCCTGGCCCAGAACAAATGAAATCGTGGTCTGCGGATTAAAGGGATTCGGGAAATTCGGCAACAGCTCGTATTGATCCGGCAATTCGGTATTGATTGCAATCGGGCCATGCCAGGATCTGGATCCATCGGTACTGATATCCGCAAGTTTGTAAAAATATGTTTTTTGGCTTTCTACTGTTTCGTCCCTGAACGTGTATCTCTTCTCCGAGGTGCTGTTTACGGCACCGGGAATCAGTTGCGGAGTTATTTGAGCATAGTCTGCTTCCTTATGTTCAGATCTGTAGAGGTGATATCCATAGTTCTCCGTTTCCGATTGCGTTATCCAGTTGATTTGCACTGCATTGTTGAGAAATTCGGCTGTAAAACTGCTCAGTTCTATCGGGTAGTGCGTACCTGCAAAGCCAAAATTTGCAGAATCAAAGGTCATATTGGATCCCAGCGAAAGGGTCATCGGCAGGCTGTGTGTGCTGATACGAAAACCGAGTGGAATGGATTTGTTGTCCATGGTAATAGAATATTGGCCGGGATTTACACAATAAAAATAATAGTGCCCGTTTTCATCCGTTACCGCGGTTTCAACGATATTACCATCAGCATCGAGCAATTGCAGGATGATTCCGGGCAATCCGAGCTCACTGTCATCGCGCAGCCCGTTTCCATTTTGATCGGCCCAGACATATTCTCCGATATTGCTGCATTGACCGATCTGATCGACATCAACATTGCTCCGGATATGATAATCATTGAACATGATATCGCTGCATTTCAACAGGACGGAATTTTTGAGCTGTTCAATATTTTCGTCATGTACTTCCAATGTGATAGTAAGCGTTTTGCTCTCGCCGGGAGCGAGTTGATCTATAAACCACTCTACATAGTTTTGCCGGTTATTGATGACATGGTTGTGATATCCGCCGGCATCGGCATAATTGCTTCCGGGCGGTATCGTATCGGTTACGGAGATATGCAATGCGGGTCCGTTTCCTGCATTGTTGATGGTAATCGAATATGTAGACTCGTCATATAATGAAAGGCGATTGGCACCATTGCTTATTTGTACAAACAGTCTTGGGAACGAGGGTTTTTGATCAATAAATACAGCTTTATCAGGAAAAAAGATGTAGGGGTTATTGCTTTCAACACAGGCGTATGCATTCCACCATCCTGCTATGGGGTCGACAAAGCGATCTCCATCGTTGTTATTGAACGTGGCCGCGTTATTATTCCAGACAGCCTCGCCTGAAATGATACCGAGATATCGCCCGCCATACGGATCGCTGTAGTGCAGACTGGTTTCACTGTCCATGTCAAAGTTCAAAAGGGAAAGCGTTTTTTCCGTTGACGGATAAAACCAGTAGGTTGCACATCCACTTTCGCGGTGGCGGTATAACGCCTTGCGGGCGGCCATTGTGATTTCGTCTCCGTTGTTGGCAATGCCGTCCGGATTGTTTTGCCGTATTTTCAAACGATAGGTGTTCTCGTCATCATGACCTGTTTCGACATAAAGCTTGTAAATGCCAAAGCCATAATTCTGAGTGGTAAATGTAGCGAATGAAACCCATTGTTCGGACGTTTCCGATGCCGGCTCAAACGTGGTGTTTTTAATAATGGATATATTATTTGGGGCAATCAGTGTAAATGTTGTTGTATCCCAGGATGCCCCGCCCATTTGATCAAAGTCTTCACCGGAATTTAAGCTTTCAGGATCATAAAGCAGTAATTCAATGGGAAAATCATCTCTTACAAATCTCGGTACATAAATCTCGAAACAGTGTTGTTTCTGATCGCTCACCTGAATTTCGGAGCTGGTCCACCAGTCGCCGCTGGTCAACGGCGCGTAAGGCCCGTTGGTTTGCAATGTAACCATAGACGTTTGCGGCGGGAATTCCAATTCTTCGGCAAGCGCCAGGGAGGTCCATCCTGTAATCAGGAGTATGAGCAGAACCTCCAATCCGGCTGCTGACTGTTTATACATTTTAAATCTTCTCATCACTATTTTCTCCCTGAAAAATGAGTTTGCTTTCTCAGCAAACAACTGTTAAACTCGCCTTTCCAATCATATTTTAAACATCTGACAGGTGTTGAATTTATCAGTCCATTGCCGCTTTTCGTATACTGTTATATTTGTGGCATAAAGGGGAGCGTAAATCAATTTTTGTTTACCTTGTGCCACGAATTTTGTCTTCCTTCTTTGCGTTAACTTGTTGTAAAATAATATCTAAATGAATGTTTTGCTTTCATCACAGTCTGTATATATTCAAACATAGTGCCAAAAATATGACACCTGTAAAAAAAATATGTCTAAATTTTACAACAAAACGCAATACTGACGAACTGTATCAAAAGGAAAATCAGGACATTTTCGGGTTCGTCGATTTATCACCCCAACGAAACCGGTACCGAGGCAGGACAGAAAAAAGATGTGTTTGAATCGAACTAGTGTTTAAAAGATTTCACGGACGACCCCGACAGCTGCAGCGGTTTTTCCGCAGGTCTGAGTGTAAACAGTGTAATTTCCGGCGGGCAGAAAAAGCGAACGGGGATGAGAACTGTGCCGATACCCCGGTTAATATAAAGAAGGGAATGATCTCGGCGAAAAGCCCCCTGGCTCATATCCGGCCCCAGTGCAGTCTGTGAATATATCGCTCCAATAAACGGAAGGCGGACCTGTCCCCCGTGTGTATGTCCGCTGAGGACCAGATCAATCGGGAGGTCTTTTGTTTTTAAAAAGGTGTCGGGTGAGTGGGCCAGCAATATTGTAAAGATATTTTTTCTTACCCCGGCGGTCAAAAAGGGAAGAATTTGATCTTCAAAGTTCATATCAATCCATTGAAAGGGGTCTTTGCCAGATTCGATATTTTCAAAATCATTATGAACAAGGGTGTCGTTTTCCGTATATACGTTCAAATCATCAAAATAATGCATGCCGGCTTTGGCGCTCCATACTCCGAACGTTCCATTTACAAGTCTGGTTTTCGACGAATCCTTTGCTTCAATTTGCCATTCAGTGGGTTCGCGATCATCTTGTCGCCAGATTTTCGCAAAAATATCCGTTCTCTCTCTGTTATTTTCAACCTTGATCTTGAAGCAATACCAGGTATTGACCTTCGGAATGACACCGCTGTTCAACTTTTGATTTCTGATTCGTGTACCGTGGGGAGAGAGATGGAATTCCGGAAAATCGGGATGTGACCGTATTCTGTAAAAGCGGTCGTATCCGCGGTCCAGGTGTGAATAGAACGTCACTCCGATGCCGCCGTCCCTGCTGGATTGTTTCATCCTGCCGCTATAGGTGTAATTTTTAAAAGAATCCCGGCTGCGCGGATAATAATGCGAATAGGAATTTTTTGCAGATGCCCGTGAAACCAGGGCCGCATTTTTCCTGTTTTTGGCAACATAAAAGTCGGTAACCACTTCGTGATAAACATCGGGAAAATCTATGCCTATCAATACAAGGGTATCTCCCATAACCTCGATTTTCTTTTTATAGTTGGTCAACACCGTGGCCTTTGTATTTGCTATCGCCTCCAGCAACAGATCGCTGCTTTCTTTGTTGTCGCTGAAATCATTGTTACCGCGAACAATATATATGCCGTTTTGCGCTTGTAAAGCGTTTAGAAATTCGACAATGCTCTGCATCTGTATTTTGAAAGAATTGCTTTGAGGATTTTCAAAAAGCCTTGAATGTTTGCATAAATCACCGGTGATAATGATGAGATTTGGCTGGAGTTGATTCACTTTTTTGACAACGCGATTTTCATGCTTTCCGAAATGCTTGATATGCAAATCGGAGAGTTGTACGATTTTAACGGGCCTGGAGAGATTGCCAAGCTGGTTACTTGAGATTTCAATTTTTTCGACCAGCAGACGGTTTGGTTCTATTAAAAAGGCGTACAATAGTACCAGCATCCCGAGCAGAAAAACCATCAGAGTTAACTTTTTTAGCATCGTATCCTCTCTGTTTAACACTATTATACAAACACCAATTGAAATTTGCAAACACTTGCTATTTGATTGTTGCAAATCCCTTTATTTTTGTTATATTGAAAAGTAAAGGAAATCAATGTAAGGTATAATATGAAATCCGAAAAGAACAATCCTTTGGAAGAAGGCTTGAGGATAAGAAAAATCGCCGACAAAAACACACTGGTCATTTTTGGGGCCACCGGCGATCTGACCAAACGCAAGCTCATGCCGGCCCTGTTCAGTCTATTCAAACAAGGATTTATTCCAAAGGAATTTGATATTATTGCCTTTGCCCGCAGCGAAAACACGGACGACTCTTTTCGCAAGGTTGTCGAAAAGGCGATCGCTTCAGAAGAGACGTCATCAGATAGCATTGAACCGTTTTTAAAGCGGATTTCCTATTTTCGCGGTGCCTACTCTGAAACAGACGATTTCAAGCGTCTCAAGAAGCGGCTTGAAGAAATCGATAATAATGTCCTGTTTTATCTCGCGACACCACCATCAGCATTCGATAACATTATTCATAACCTCGGCGCAGTGGATATGGCGTTTTTGCAGGATCACTGGACAAGAGTCATTATTGAAAAGCCGTTCGGTCGCGATCTGGACTCTGCCCGGATGTTGAACGAAACGATACAAAAGGTTTTTAATGAAGACCAGATCTATCGTATCGATCATTATCTCGGTAAGGAGACGGTGCAGAATTTACTCGTTTTTCGTTTCGCCAACACCATTTTTGAACCGATTTGGAATCGACGATATATCGATCATATCCAGATCACGGTTTCGGAAAAAATAGGTATTGAAGGCCGGGGAGGCTTTTTTGAAGAGACCGGCATTTTACGAGATATCGTGCAAAATCATATGATGCAATTATTGTGTTTGGTGGCGATGGAGCCTCCATCCACGACCGAGCCCAATGCCGTAAGAGATGAAAAAGTCAAGGTGTTGCATGCTGTGCGATCGCTCGGCCCGGACATTGATGAAAATGTCAAAAGGGGACAATACGGCGAGGGCTCTATAGACGGCAATAACGTCAAAGGATACAGGGACGAGGAAAATGTTTCTCCGCAATCCAAAACCGAAACCTATGTTGCCCTCAGATTAATGATAGAAAACTGGCGATGGGCCGGCGTACCGTTCTATTTGCGGTGTGGTAAAAGGTTACCCAAAAAGGTCACCGAGATAGCAATCTACTTTAAAAAACCACCTCTTCTCATGTTTGGACACAACGTCGAAAAAGAAGCAATGGCCAATGTCCTGACGGTAACGATTCAGCCTGATGAAGGGATCAGCCTGAGCTTTGATTCGAAAATTCCCGGTTACCGCACCCGGATACGGCCGGTTACCATGGAGTTTCGCTATGGCACCAGTTTCGGCCAGGTTCCGCCCGATGCTTATGAGCGCTTGCTTCTGGATGCAATGATTGGTGATCCGACGTTATTCACGCGGGCGGATGAAAATGAACAGGCATGGAAAATTATAGACCCCATTCTGACCAAATGGCAGGAGGGTTCAGACATCCCGGTCCATTCTTATCGGGCCGGCAGCTGGGGACCCAAAAAAGTCGATGATTGGATTGAAAAACAGGGTCGTTTGTGGAGGCGTCTATGACAATTCCCGGCAAAAAAGTGCCTGTCGATAAAATTGAAAAGCACCTACATGAGATTTGGGAGCAAAAGGCGTCTGAACTCAAGCAGGATCTTGTCAGATCCAGCACGATTAATTTTTGCGTGACCTGTGAATTGTCTCTGCTCGATAAAATCCTCGAGCTTCTTCATCACGTTGTGCCTTACCATCCCGGCCGGGTTGTGGTTGCAGCTTTTGATGAGCACAACACCTCGGAACAGATTACCGCCCATGTGTATACGTATTGCCATGAAAAGGCAGATCAAAAACGCATTTGTTCGGAAATGATTATTTTGCATTTTGGTAAAAACAGCCGTCAACACCTGACCGGATTGATTTTACCGCTCATATTGCCCAATCTGCCGCTTTATTTATGGTGGATGTTGTCTTGTGATCAGTTAATGGATTATGATTCCTTGCTAAAATCGACAAATCGCTTGATTGTAAACTCGCCTTTCCTTCGAGCGGTCGACATGGAAACGCTTGTGGAAACTGTGCTTTCTGTTGAGGAAATAAAATTAAGCGATTACGCCTGGGGAAGAATAACCAACTGGCGTGAAGCTATGGCGCACTATATTGATCCTGATTCACTGCAGCACATTCAGCAGGTTACCCTGTTCAGCAGCGGTGAAAATCCGGCTCTTGATGCATGGCTTTTTGTGGGCTGGCTGGCTTCAAGATTATCCTGGACCCCGAAGGGCATCCTTTCCGGCCGGTTAACCTTTTCTCACAAGGATCAGCGGATTGATGTTTTGTTCGAAAACAAGGAACGGGACAATCAACACCTGCTCGCGGTCGAAATAAAGGTCGGTCCGGATCAATTGCTTTTTCGTTCGCAACAAAACAGCATTCAAATTCTGAAAAACGATCAGTTCCTGGCAAGTATTCCCCTGACGACTGATCCAGGTCAAATTTTAAGCAATGAATTGGATGTATTGTTTCAGGATCGAATTTATCTTCAAGCTCTGGAAAAGCTTTCCGAGTTGTTTCATTTTAAAAAAGGTATCCGTAAAGATGAAGAACAACACCACACATATTGAGATATTGAAAAATGAGCGGGAATTATACTCAAAAGCTGCCGATTTTATCATACAAACTTTTGAAAAGGCTATTCGGGAGAAAGGGTACCTGACGATTGCTCTTTCCGGAGGATCGACCCCCAAAAAATTGTACCAAGAATTGGTCAAACATCACGGGGCGAAAAAGATTTGGCGACACTCTTTTTTTTTCTGGAGCGACGAGCGGCCGGTTAAACTGGAACATCCGGACAGCAATGCGGGAATGGCAATGGAACATCTGTTAAGGCCTCTGAATATAGCGGCGGAACAGATTTATACCGTGCCCACAGACCGGATACCCATACAACGCGTCGCCGACGCCTACGAAGATGACATATTGGACTTTTTCCGACAGCATAAAAGCGATCCGCGGTTTGATCTGATTTTGCTCGGGATAGGAGAGGATGGCCATACCGCTTCCCTTTTTCCCAACACGTTGGCATCGAATGAAAACAAAAAATTGATTGTAGCAAATTGGGTTGAAAAATTGAACACCTGGAGAATTACATTTACCTTTCCGCTGATCAATAAGGCCGACAGGGTTCTGTTTTTGGCAACCGGAGAAAAAAAGGCCAAGATTTTGAATAAAATTTTTACCACAAAAGAGCAGCAGTACCCGGCTCAAAAAGTAGAACCTGTTGACGGAGAAAGCTACTGGTTTATCGATGCCGATGCTGCCGGTTTGTTAACAAAGGGAGTGTAATATGGCGGCGATTTATAATGACATTACCGAAACCATAGGCAGAACGCCGCTGGTGCGTTTGAACAAGCTGAACAGCGGCGAGGCGGAAATTTTGCTCAAGCTGGAGTTTTTTAATCCTCTTTCCAGCGTTAAGGATCGCATCGGGTATTCTATGATATCTCGTGCCGAGAAGGCGGGGATGATCGATAAAGATACGGTCATTGTCGAGCCCACATCCGGAAATACCGGTATTGCTCTGGCCTTTGTATGCGCTGCCAGGGGGTACCGCTGCATATTGGTCATGCCTGAAGGTATGAGTCTGGAACGGCGCGCCCTGTTAAGAGCCCTGGGTGCCGAGCTCTATCTCACCCCTTCGGATACCGGAATGCACGGATCCATCGAAAAGGCGAAAGAAATTTCGACTGAATTACCCAAAAGTTATATTCCGATGCAATTTGAAAATAGTGCCAATCCGGATATCCATTATGAAACCACTGCAGAGGAAATTTGGCAGGATACCGACGGAGAGCTCGATATATTTGTCGCTGGTGTCGGCACCGGAGGAACCTTAACCGGTGTGGGGACTTTTTTAAAGGAAAAAAATTCAGCGATTCAAATTGTTGCTGTAGAACCTGCCAATTCTGCAGTGTTATCCGGTAAAGAGCCTTCCAGGCATAGAATCATGGGAATTGGCGCAGGGTTTATCCCCCCTGTTTTAAAAAAAGAGCTTATCGACAGAGTTGTCAGCATCGAGGATGAAGACGCTTATGAAACCGCTCGTATGGCTGCCCGCGAGGAAGGAATATTGTGCGGTATATCATCCGGCGCAGCCCTTAAAGCGGCGCAACTTCTGTCCGGGCACAAAGCGAACAAAGGGAAACGCATTGTTGTTATTATTCCCAGTTGTGGTGAGCGTTATCTGACCACGGACCTGTATAAAGAGTTCCTCTTTTAAACCTTATCCATTCGAGAATCGTGTATGAATGATTTTACGAAAAGATTATCCCAAACCGCGGATAAGATCGTACGTACTTATGACCAGTTCGGGGTAAATCGCATTGAAGAGAAAAATCTGCCTACTTTTAAAAACACAATCGAATTGCTCGATGATTTGATGCATATCATATTTCCGGGATACTTTGAAACCCGGTTTCCGATGAAAACCAATTTGATTTTTCATGTTCAGAGCAACATTGATTCGGTTTACATAAAATGTTGCGATCTCTTTATGAGAGCTTTACAGGCGCACTGCAGAAACGAGGATTGTCCGAAAAAGTATTGTCGGGAAACCGCATCGGATTGTGCTCTGACATTTATAGAGCATATCCCCGAGATACGGGGGGCCCTGAAAACCGACATCCAGGCTGGTTATGAAGGCGATCCGGCGGCTACCGGTATAGAAGAAGTTATTTTGTGTTATCCTTTTGTCTATGCCATTACCACACATCGAATTGCCCATGAATTATACTTGATGGAAATCCCTCTTATTCCCCGAATGATGTCGGAATGGGCACACCGCCGGACAGGTATCGATATCCATCCGGGTGCCAAAATCGGTCAGAGTTTTTTTGTCGATCACGGAACCGGGGTGGTTATTGGGGAAACCGCTGTAATTGGAAATCGTGTAAAAATTTATCAGGGCGTAACGCTGGGGGCATTGAGTTTTCCCAGAAAGAGCGATGGAACACTGGTCAAGGGTGGTAAACGGCATCCGACCATTTCGGATGATGTGACGATTTATTCCGGAGCGACGATATTGGGTGGTGAGACCGTCATCGGCGTTAAAACGGTGATAGGCGCCAACACCTGGATTACCCAATCCGTACCCAGCAATACGCTGGTGACCTTTCAGGAAAAACAGGTTTTTCGTTCCCGCAAACAGACAGCCCCGAAAAACGGCGCCGGTGATTCGATCGATTTTGAAATCTAATCTCCTGACAACAGGATCTATAAACGGAGTGATTATTTATGGTCAAGATATCAGGCACAGAGTATACCAAGACAGAATTATTAAAACGCGTCGGAGACATGTCCCAGCTTGCTTTAGTGAAGGCGGTAGAATACGGTGATGGTAAGGAAAAGGGGGTCAGGACATTGCAGTTTCATACCGGTAGCGGATTGGAATTCAGCGTGGTTGTGGATCGCGCTATGGATATCTTTGACGCCAAATTTTGCGGTACCTCTTTGTGCTGGCATTCTCCCACGGGAGTAACCGCGCCGGCATATTATGATGCGCATGATCTTGGCTGGTTGTGGTCGATGCCTGGTGGGTTATTGGTAACCTGTGGAATGCAACATGCGGGCCCGCCCGAAGAAGATGAACTTGAAGAACGCGGTTTGCACGGCCGCGTTTCCAATATACCGGCGAGCTCTGTCAGCTATGGCGCTGATTGGGAAGGCGAAGAGTATATGCTATGGGCCAGCGGTCAAGTGCGCGAAGGCAAGCCCTTTGGCCCCAATCTGCTGTTGCGTCGAACGGTTCATGCCCTTTTGGGGCAATCCAAGATCTGGATTAAGGATATTGTGGAAAATCAGGGTTTCGAGCCGGCGCCATTGATGATGCTCTATCATTGTAACATGGGTTTTCCCCTGGTTGATCAGGATAGCGAGCTCATCGGCGTGATGAACACGGTTACGCCGCGGGATAAAGCCGCGAGCAAAGGATTGCAACAGTTCGATCACTTTGGTGAACCTGTGACACCATATGCTGAACAGGTTTTTTTCATCGATCATGACGCCGATGAAAACGGCGTGGTGAATGTTGCTCTGGTAAATAGAAAATTCAGAGACAATCAGGGACTTGGTATCGCTCTGGCTTACCCCAAGCATCAAATGCCGGAATACACCGAATGGAAGATGATGGGAGAGGGGACGTATGTCGTGGGTATGGAACCGGGAAATTGCCGTCCTGAGGGACAAAATCTGGCCAGAAAACGCAACGCTCTCGTTATGCTGCAACCCCGGGAAACGGCCGTCTTTCAGCTTGAAATAACGATATTGACGGATAATAACGATATTCGGCTGTTTGAATCTAAATTGCGCGGTTTGGATCGTTAGTCCGGCAATGTATTCTGCATCTCCGGTTTTGTGTAATCGATTTCAGAGCCCATCATGCTGTGTGGAATGATAAATATGATAAAGGTGATAACCGCAGCAACCAGTACCCATCTTTTAGCATTTTTGTTTTTGCGGATTTTAACAAGCGCAATAATCCAGGCGAGAAAAGCGATCAGAGTTTTGTTGTCGGTCAGATCGGTTCCCACAGGGATTCCTGCCCAGTAATGGCCAAAAGCAGCTTTTTGCACCAGCGCACCAAAAACGAGGCCACCGACAGCCATCAAAACAACGGTTACAAAGGTATAACTGTCAAGATGGAGGGGGTTTCTCTTGAGCGCTTCCAGTCCTGTACGTGTCGACAATAACAGGGCCATAAAAATAAAAATAACATGAGGCAATAATATCGAAACAGGAACATCATCTTTAAAACGCGTAATGACGCTTTTTTTCGGTGGCAGAAGGATTGATTGCTCTGATTTTTGTAATTCTACGCGGTACTCTAGTTTTCCTGCTGCATTTTGTTTGGGCAGACAGGCATAAAGAAGACTATCGCGTCTTGTAAGGGATTGGCTCTGCCAGCTCTCAAACGAGGGGGTGCGGCGGAAATAAAGGGTACCGGAAACCGATGTATCCGGAACGGTTAATTCAATTTTTTGATCGCTGCCGGTGCTGTGTGAGGTTAAAAAGTGATATGAAATGGCATTCTTGTCAAACACAACAGAACCCTCAAGCGGCCAGGTTGGGCCGGTTTTCTTTTGGTATACTGCCGAGCCGAGAGTTAGTAAGAGCGCCAGGATCCATAGAATAACAGACTTCATTAATTCTCCATTCAGTTTGTTTGGTATTGGATGATCGATTTTCCATAAGATGTTACAAGAACGGCTGTGCTCTGCAGCCAACCCTGTAATAGATGATATAATATAACTTAAAAATCAAAAATTCAATAAAAACTCTTTTGCATAAAGAATTGTGGCAGTAATTTAATGGAACCTTAAATTATTAATGATCGTTCAAATAAATGAAAAAGAAATGGAATATTTCGAATATTTAAAATGTCATATTTGTATGAGGATTACGCTGGCTGTGATGATACCGGGGTGAATTGAATGCACTTTTAAATTGATTATTTTTTATTCTTTTTGTAATGTCAAAGAGTAAGGTTAGGTCATAAAATTAACAGACAAGGACAACATTATGAAAATGCTTCGTCCCCAATACATTATTTTTGTTATACTGCTGTTTATGATATCCGGTGCTTTTGCACAATTTTTCGGCAAAAACAAGGTCCAGTACACCGATTTTGAATGGTTTTATCTGCAATCCGAACACTTTGATGTTTACTTTACCGAGGGAGGAGAATCTTTGGCTTCTTTTGTTGCAACTGTTGCAGAAGACAGCTATATGGAATTGAGCACAAGTTTCCGTTATCAGCTCCTCGACCGGATAACCATAATCGTTTATAACAGTCATAATGATTTTGCTCAAACCAATGTAGATCTCTCTCCGTCGGAGGAATCCGTGGGTGGCTTTACCGAGTTTTTAAAAAACAGAGTTGTTATACCCTATGAGGGTGAATGGGAAAAATTCAGACACGTTATTCACCACGAGTTGACTCATGCTATCATGTTGCAGATGGTTTATGGTGCCGGCGCCCAGTCGATCATTACCGGCATGGCTCAGCTGCAACTTCCTTTGTGGATGGTGGAAGGCCTGGCCGAATATGAAAGCAGAGGCTGGGATATTGAAAGCGACATGTTCATGCGCGATGCAACCTTAAACGGATATGTACCTCCGGTTGATTATCTCTACGGTTATATGGCCTATAAAGGCGGGCAATCGGTGATGAAATTTATTGCCGATCGTTATGGCCGTGAAAAAATTGGTGAGATGCTCGGCAAGATCAAGATCAACAAGAGTGTTGAAAAAGGACTAAAACAGTCGATTGGAATCGACACGAAAGAACTTACGGAAAGATGGCATCTCGAGCTGAAACGACTTTATTGGCCCGATATCGAGAACCGTAAGGAGCCGGAAGAATTTGCAAAACAGCTTACGGATCACCTCAAATATAAAAATTTCATCAATACCAATCCGACAGTTAGCAATCGGGGTGACAAAATTGCTTTTATTTCTGATAAAGATGATTATTTTGATGTCTATTTAATGAGCGCTATAGACGGTCGTATGTTAAAGAAACTGGTAAGGGGACAACGGGCAGGTAATCTGGAAGAATTGCACTGGTTAAAGGGCCCCAGCATCTCTTTTAGTCCTGATGATGAACAGGTGGTTTTTACGGCCAAGGCGGGAGAAGAAGATGCGCTGAATTTTGTTGATGTACGGAAAAGTGAAATTGTCAATACGATCAAGCTGCAGCTGGACGGGATCCATAATCCTGCCTGGAGTCCTTCCGGTGAAGAGATTGCCTTTATGGGTATCAGGAACGGCCAAAGCGATATTTATAGCTATCACCTTGGCAACAATCAATTAAGAAAGATCACGGATGATCTCTTCAGCAATGTTGAACCGAAATGGTCTCCGGACGGCAAAAAGATTGTTTTTTCCAGCGATCGCGGGGAATATATCGACAAGGTTCCGGAAAATTTCAAACCAATGCACATTGACATGAAAGATTATGATATCTATGAAATTAATGCGGATGGTTCAGATCTAAAATTGCTTGTTGACACACCATACGGAGACCATACACCGAGTTATTCTCCCCAGGGTGACAAAATTGTTTTTGTCAGTGCAAGAACGGGCATCAGCAATGTTTATTTGAAGGATCTGGAAAGCGGCCGGGAATGGCCCATTACCGATATTCTCACCGGTATTTTCCAGCCGAGCTGGGGGGGCGACGCCAATCGCCTCGCTTTTGTTTCATTCTATAAAGCCGGATATGATATTTTTCAGCTTAAAAATCCTCTTGATATTGAACCCGATGAAATCCTGGTTGAGAAAACACAATTTATAAAATCTCTTGAAAAGGAAGATGATAAATCCATCGCCGAAACCGAGACGGAAGAGAGCAAGCTTGCAGATAACGAAAATCTGAAGAAATACAGGGATTTTGTTTTCGACAATGATTTTGCCCGCGGCAAGGTGGAAGAGAAAGAAAGCGAACAGGTTTTTCTCGATTCCAGCGATTATGTATTACCGAGCGGAAAATTCAAAGTGCACGATTACGATGTAAAATTTTCACTCGATTTTGTCTATGGAGCCTTTGGTTATGATCAGTTCTTCGGTACCCAGGGTTATACCAATATTATGCTCTCCGATGTTTTGGGCAACCACCGTCTGAATCTGGGATTGAATATGTTCGGAGATTTGAAAAATGCAGATTATTCGGCAACCTACTTTTATCTGCCCAAGCGCCTGGATATCGGGGTGGGAGGGTACCACCATGCCTATTATTTCTATTCCAATACCTTTGGCTGGGTGCGCGACAGAAACTATGGATTGTCGCTCTATCTGAGCAATCCATTTAACCGTTATAAACGATTGAGCTACGGTATGAGCCTGATGGGGGTGAGCCGTAATTATTTGGATCAATATGATGAAATTATCGATCTGTTGATCGAAGATGACTTTTTGCCGTCGCGAAACCGGTTTTTTATGTTAAATAATCTGACCTATACAAAAGACAATACTATCTGGGGCAGTACAGGTCCTGCAAATGGAGCGCGATACGCTATCGGCGTCACCTACAGTCCTCAGTTGGGTAAAGAAGGCATAGAATTCACCACTGTTCGGGCGGACTGGAGGCGCTATTTACGGTTGGGACAAAATTATAGTTTCGCCCTGCGTACCGCTGGTGGTGCGAGCTTTGGAAAACATCCGCAGAAATTTTTTCTCGGTGGCGTCTCAAATTGGCTGAATCGCGGTTATTATGGTGGTATTCGGGTCGATAATATAGAAGAGATTTATTTTTCCACCTTTGAAATGCCCTTAAGAGGAGCGGATTATTACCAACTCGAAGGAAACCGGTTTCTAATGGCCAATCTTGAATTCAGGTTTCCCCTGGTCAGGCGCTTGTCGATGGGATTTCCTCTTCCTCTCGAACTTTGGAACATCGGCGGAGCAATTTTCAGCGACATAGGGCTGGCCTGGGATCGTGGTGAGCAGGTTAAACCCTTTGTCAAAGGCCCAAATGGTATAATCCAAACCCGTGATGTTTTTATGAGCTATGGATTCGGTGCGCGGATATTCCTGGGATTCTTTTTGTTGAGAGTTGATTTTGCCTGGCCCACGGACCTCTATCAAACAGGTGATATGCATGTGATCTGGTCATTGGGTGCGGATTTTTAGTAACTATTGACAACCTATTCAACAGGTGGTGGTTTATGCGAAGAGTCTTATTGTTTGTTGTTATTTTCGGTTTTTTAAGTGTATCCGTATACGGGCAACCCGTTGATTTTGGAGTCAAAAGACAGCCCGTCTTTGGAAGGGATTTGTTTCTATTCTCATTTTATAATTTTGCGGCCAAAAAACCGAATTTGAGCAAGGCGATTGTTCATTTGTCGGTGGTGAACGATATCCTGACCTTTATCAAGCAGGATGACGGCACTTTTGTTTCCGAATATGAAATTATTATTATTATATATGATAAAGATGAACAAGCTATTGCTGAAGAGAGCATTCGCAATACAGTTCGCGCCCACACATTTAAAGAAACAAATTCACGCATCCGTTTGCACCGGCATCAATCGCTCTTTGAATTGCCTCCCGGTGAATATGATTATCATGTGATGTTATATAGTAATGATACGGAGGTCATTAAAAGCCGGAAACACCACCTGGTGTTGAGGTCCTTTGACAAGCAACACTTGCAAACCAGCGACCTCGTTTTTGCTGAAAAACTCGACTGCCAGACACCTGAACAGTTTAGTCCCAATCTGAGAAATATTTTCGATGATGTCGACTCTGATTTTGCCGCCTTTTTCGTTCTTTATTCCACCGAGACAAAAACCCTGGCAACATGGCAGCTAAGGGATAATAACAATGTCATCGTTCAGCAGAATGTGGATACACTTGCGGTACCGGGTGAACCACTGCCCTACTGCATTTATATGCGCGATTATATTAAACGGCCGGGTCAATATAGCCTGACGGTACGGTTAAACGCCGGCAAAGAGGTGGTCAAGATGAATCGCAATTTTAGCGTTTTTTGGGGCAATCTATCAATGCAAAAGGATAATCTGGATATTCTTTTGGAACAATTGAAACTCATTGGCCGCAGTGCAGATATCGAAAAAATTAAAGACGCAGACAAGGAACAACAAAACATTTTGTACGATCAGTTTTGGCAGAAACGCGATCCTTCCCCCGGGACCCCGGTTAATGAGCTAAAAATTGAATTTTTTAGAAGAGTTGATTTTGCCAACCGTAATTTTACCGAACTGGTTACCGGACGGGAAGGATGGAAAACGGACCGGGGACGCGTCTATATCAAAAACGGCGCCCCGACTGAGGTCGAAAAGCACGTCACTGAAATCAATCAACCCCATGCCGAAATATGGTATTATGCTAAATTAAATCAGCGCTACATTTTTACCGACCGCAACGGAACCGGCCAATACCGTCTGGTTAAAATTGAATAGGTGCCCAATTTTACTTGCAGGCGCCCTTTGTTTTGGGCAGATTTTCACACGCCGGATTTGTTTTCATTCTTTGGTTGTGATATAACTTTATAAAAAACAAACCATCTTTATATGGCCGAGTCCTGAAACGGTGGCACGTCCTTTGATAGGGTATCGAGGAAGGAAATCATATCTCATTAAAGGAGAAAACAAGGGTGCTGGCTGATCTTCATGTACATACGCATTACTCCCCGGATGCCATTTCCAAGGTGGATACCGTATTATCGGTTTCCGCTGACCACGGAATAGATATTATTGCCGTCACCGATCATCAAACCACACAGGCCTGGAAGGAATTGGCGGATGCAAGTCGTCATTATCCGGTAGCAATCGTATTTGGGCAGGAGATGAAAATATTCAGGAACGATGCGGTAGTCGGTGAGGTATTGTGTTTATTCCTCGACCGTCCCGTCACCGGCCGCACGTTACCCGAGTTGGTTCATCAGGTTTCGGGACAGGGTGGCTTGATATCCATTGCACATCCTTTTTCCGAACGCAGACATGAATTCAAGGCGTTTGATCAAATCGAGGATTGGTCTCATATCGCTATTGAAGTAAGCAATGGGCGCACGTGGACACCGCACGATGATCAACTGGCCCAGAGTCTGTCGCGTCAACTTGATACGATGATTACGGCCGGCAGCGATGCGCATACGCCCTTTGAAATCGGCAGTGTCTATCTTGAATTTGACGGCCGTACCACAGACGATCTTAAACAGGCGATACGACATCACCAGGTGGTAATTGGGGGTAAACCGTCACCGATATTTTTTTCGCTCTTGTCCGGAGCAAGCCGGCTGGGGCTCGAAATTTGATGGAAAAAAATTAAATTCCAATAAGGCCCTTTC
Source organism: Candidatus Zhuqueibacterota bacterium (assembly GCA_014728085.1). Lineage (GTDB taxonomy): Bacteria > Zhuqueibacterota > Zhuqueibacteria > Residuimicrobiales > Oceaniaggregativiventaceae > Oceaniaggregativivens_A. Next base: position 7,879 of record WJMF01000020.1, on the reverse strand, counting down.
CAGCAATAACCTATCTCACCGACTCTTTATATTCACATCTCAATTCGCGGAATCCATGTTTATTCGCTTGAACCCGGACAGTTCGTTCTGTCGACCATCAGGGCCGGATTGTGAACAGGCTTTGATAAGCGTGTCTGCAGGCCGTAGAATGGATTATTTTACTTGATAGTGATACGTGCTTTTTTGTATATTTAAATTCAAACAAACGTACGGGTTATAGCAGAGGATAGAAATGAAGGCATGGAAAAAGAGCCGGGATCTGTCTCGGTTCGGTGAGCCCTATCTTATATGGTATCATAAAGCTGTTAATCGTTTTGTTGTCAAGATATTTACCTGGTTATTGAGTGCTTTTGTCGCCGGAATTTTAACTGCTCTTGTTTGTCATCACCTGAATCTTGTTGGTACCGGCCAGACTCTGGCGCGGATTGTTTTTTTTCTCGTTTTTATTACTGGTATCATCGATGCTTTTCTGGAGAATATCGTTGTTGGTGTCGATTACCGGGTTACCGATAAAGCACTGTTACACGTAAAGCCGTTCTTTTTATTAAAACCTGTTTTCGGTCTGTTCGGCAATAAAGTTGCCTCATTGGCACAGCGAGTCGAATACATCGAATGGCCGGAGGTAGAGAGCTACAGACAGGATTCGGAAAAACTGGCTCTATCTGTGGAATTGAAAAAGTCGCAAACGGTTCAAGTTGGTGTCGCACCGGTTAAGAATTATCGCCTTCCCCTTTCGAATCAGGAGTATAAATCAACGGATCAAAAGAACGACAGCGAGGATAAATTTTCAAAGCAGGCAATGAATCATATTTTAAGCAAAATTCGCCAGGCAAAATCCTTCTAGTTATCGACAACGGACTTGCGCATTGAACCTTAATTCTATAGCGAGGTTTGGGCATGCCTTCAAGAATCACGCCTTTAGATGTTAAAGCCTTTGCTGAACATGAGATTTACCGCAAGGGTGAACAGATCTATGAGAGCCAATTGGTCAAGCACCGCTTCCAGACCAATGTTGGTCTACAGGCCACTGTGCGCAGTAACGGCAATTATCATGTTGAAATGATCGTTGAGGGCGAGCAGCTTTTTGGCCGCTGTACCTGTCCGGCCGGGAGCGCACCCTGTGAACATCAGGTCGCTACCTTGCTCTCCTGGGTTAATGATTCACACACGTTTATCAGCTACCAATCGCTTCGCAAGGCTATTCGCGCTAAAGATAAAAATACGCTTATCGATGTATTGATGAACCTGATTGAAGTCTTGCCCGAAATCAGTCAGTTTTTTATCGACGAACCAGGGATCGATCAGATTAAGGCTGTCCGTGAGGACGTTGCGGATATTTTTGATTTGCCGCTTTCACAAAAAATAGACCCCACCGACATTCTAAAGCCTTGCCAGATTCTTCTTGTGCGGGCAAAGTTGCTGCGCAGCGAGGGAATGTGGAATCTGGCCCGTACCATTCTGTTTGAGATATTAAACCGTACCCTTGCTCTGGTCGAACGTGAACAGCTGAGCCGGCCTTTTCGCGAGAATTTTATCGTAGAGCTGGCAGATGATTATGAAGAACTCGCCCTTCATGACCCGGATTTTGATGAGCATCGGGATGATATCAGGCGTCAGGTTAGTGAGATTTTAGAGCACGATGCAACGGATATTGAGGGCATTTTTTTCGATCAAATCAAAGAGAGATTAAAACTGGAAACCGGTTAGGACAACATTTTTTCACCAATCGCCTGATATGGGGTGCAGGCGCTTTTTTGCCGCGGCATCTCTACTGTATCGTCAAATCCGACAAGTCTGGAAAAATCAATTTTCCAAACTCTTTTCATACTTTTATAATATAAGCAAATGTGCAGTGTTTTTTCGGAGGCTCTATGAAGGAGAAACGGGTTGCGGTCGATTCGATCAGAAAATTTATGAAAAGTTCTTTTGTGGCTGTGGGGGTTCCGGAAACGGATGCTGATATTATCGTCGATATACTCATTCGCTCCGATTTGCGCGGTATCCGTTCCCACGGGATCGGCCGCCTGAAACTCTACATCGATCGAATACGCGATGGTATCCTTCAGCCGCAAACCCACATTGAAACGATTAAAGAATATCCCGCCACCGCGCTGCTGGATGGGAATAACGGGATGGGGCATGTTATTTCATATAAAGCCATGGAGCTTGCCATTCAAAAAGCGCAAAGCACAGGTATTGCCGCCGTCTCCGTTCGTAACAGTTCACATTTTGGTATTGCCGGATATTATGCCGATATGGCCATTCAAAACGACATGGCCGGTATGGCGGTTACCAATGCGCGTCCCTCAATAGCGCCGACGTTTGGTAAAAATCCGATGATGGGGACCAACCCAATCGCCTTTGGCTGTCCGACAGATGAAGAGTGTCCGTTTCTTCTCGATATGGCCACGTCTATAGCGCAACGCGGTAAAATCGAGGTGCTTGAACGCCAGCATCAAAATATTCCCCCCGGTTGGGCTATAGACGGGAATGGCAATGTTGTCAGCAACCCTTCCGATCTCCTGAAAATGTTAAAACAAAAAGCTGCTTCGTTTCTGCCTCTCGGGGGGGCGGGGGAGAAGCTTGGCGGCTATAAAGGGTATGGAATGGCGATGATGGTGGAGATTCTTTCATCGCTTTTTAGCGGCGGACCTTTTGGCTGGGGGTTGTCCGGATTTGACGAGAATCAACAAAAAATTCCCCATCGCCTTGGTCATTTTTTTATTGCTGTCAATATTTCTGCTTTTATCGATATCAAAGAATTTAAAAAACTGGCGGGGGACCTTGTACGGTCCATGCGTCAATCCGAAACCCTCCCAGGGCATGAGCGAATCTATACAGCAGGAGAAAAAGAGTTCGACCATGAGCAGTCTGTGCCCCGTACAGGCATTCCATTAAATGCCCGGCTGCAGGAAAATTTACGTGCCATTGCTGCTGATTTGGATATTACAGCAGATTTTTTGTAGACAGGGTTTTCAGAATCAGGGTTGTCTCTGCTGCAGGTTTTTTCTTAATTTTAAAAGCAGCCATAACGCCGTTGATAATGGTTTCCGATATCGGTGTATCGGAGTATAGAGTCGTTATCAAATCGTTTTTTTCGACCTGCGAGCCCACTTTGACGTTGAGCTGGATTCCCGCTTTGTAATTAATGCTCTCCTCTTTGACCGCTCTGCCGCCGCCGAGATAGACCACAGACATTCCGATTTTCATCGCATCGATACGAGTCACAAATCCCTGTTGCGGGGCATATAGTTTTTTTTCGTACCGGGCGGTTTCGTAGAGAGAGGGATTCCTGAGATATCGCGTTTCTCCGTTCTGAGATTGAACCATATTGAGGAACTTTTCCCACGCTTCACCCGATCGGAGTTTTTTGTCCAGAATCTCTTTTGCCCTGCTCGTATTTTCTGCTCGTTTTGCCATGACCAGCATATGAGCAGCGAGCGCATATACGATTTCCATAATATCAGCCGGTCCCTTGTTTTGCAGGCAATTGACGACCTCCCTGACTTCAAGCCAGTTACCGACGGCATATCCCAGGGGTTGATCCATATTTGTGATCAAAGCTGTTGTCGGCAGGTGGTGGCGTTCTGCAGTGGATATCAGACTGGCAGCCAAGTTTTTTGCCTCCTCAGGGGTTTGCATAAAGGCGCCAACACCGCATTTAATGTCCAATACCAGGGCATCGATATCTTCAGCCAATTTTTTGCTCAGAATAGAGGCGGTAATCAGGGGGATGGAGGCAACAGTGGCCGTAGCGTCGCGAAGGGCGTAGAGTTTTTTATCTGCAGGAACCAGCCGTGCCGTCTGACCGGCCATTACAACCCCGAGGCTATGTAATTGCTGATGAAATGCCTCAGCCGCAAGATCGCTGCTGAAACCGGGAATAGATTCCAGCTTGTCCAGCGTTCCGCCGCTATGCAAAAGTCCACGCCCGGACAGCATCGGCACAGCAATACCACAGCACGCCACAAGCGGCGCCAGGATCAGAGAAATTTTATCTCCGACCCCGCCGGTGCTGTGTTTATCGACTTTGGGCGAAACCTCCTTAAAGCGAAATCGCTCTCCCGACAGCAACATGGCTTCGGTAAGACAGGCGGTTTCTTCGGCATCCATGCCCTTCAGGTAAATCGCCATCAACAGCGCCGACATCTGATAATCGGGAATATAATCCTGACAATAACCGTCAATGAGATATTGAATTTCGGATTTTAATAATTTTTGTCCGTCTCTTTTTTTGGCTATTAATTCGATGGTACGCATTCCTGCCCCATTGTTCATTTTCCACCAACTAAAATACCGAATTTATGTTTTCGTAGCAATGCTTAAATTAAAAATATACAGACTTTATTTATTCGTCCGCATTTTCTGTTACATGAATCTATTTTAATAATAAGGCATCTGTCTGGATACTGATTTTTTTGATTCTCTGGACCGCATCAAATTGAGAGTAAATCTTATGAGGAGAATCGCTGTGAGATTTTTATTTATTCTACTACTTTTTTTCAATGTTCTATTTGCCCAGCAGGGTTGGTTCTGGCAAAATCCTTCCCCCCACGGAAACGGTATAAATGACATTCAAATGATCGATTCCAATCTCGCCTTTGCAGTCGGCACACAGGGTACGATTATCCGAACCGATGATGGTGGGCTTAACTGGACCATGCAATTCACCGATGTCACCAAGGAATTCTTTGGCGTTCATTTTTTCAACAACACAACCGGTACCGTCGTTGGCGAAGATGGCATCATCATGAGAACCACAAATGGCGGACAAAACTGGATTCAGCAGGAAAGCGGCGTCAGCGTTCATCTTCGGTCGGTCTATTTCGAGACCGCGGATATCGGTATCGTTGTTGGCGATAGCGGAACCGTGCTCAAAACCGGGAATGGCGGAAATAGCTGGAACCGGGTGACCATCCAGGGCGATCCAACCATGAATTTGTACGACATTCAGATCAAAGATATCACAACCGAGATTATGATTGTCGGTGATGATGCCACCATGATACGCACAAGCCTGGGGGATATCGGGTTTGAAGATATTATCGGGGAGTCGGTTTACTTTGATCCGTTATCGTTGCGGGGTTTGAATCATGTCAGCGGTTCAACCTGGATATGCGTCGGGCTCGGCGGCGCGGCGTTTAGGTCTCTGGATAACGGGGACAGCTGGAGTCCTGTTTCTCTCCCCAATATCAATGGCCGGGATTTGTACGATATCTCCTTCGGCACGTCGACTCATGGGATGATTGTCGGTGAAGAGGGGGTTGTCTATTTGACTGAAGACGGGGGCAACACCTGGAGCGAGGAGCAGGCTGAATCGGTCAGGCTTTTGGGATTGTCCGCTGTCGATATGAATGTCGCCATGGCGGTCGGTGATTCCGGAACGGTTTTAAAATCGGTGGATGGGGGGGTAAACTGGTACAACTATCGATTCAGCGTTACCAGTGTCGGTTTTACGGATGCCTTTATTCCGGATGAGCTCAATGCCTTTGCTGTCAATCAGGAAGGCGAGCTTTTTTATACCGAAGATGGCGGACAAAACTGGTTCAATGATTTTACCGTTAAAATTATTTCCGGCGGCACGCGGCTGGAGGCGGTTCAGTTTTTTAATTCGACCGGTATTCTCGTCGGGGATGACGGACTGATCATACGTTCTGCAAACGGCGGTGGGTCGTGGAGTAAAATTACGGGTGTTACATCGAGCTATTTATATGATGTTAAATTTTTAACCGGTCAGATTATTTGTACTGTCGGTGCATCCGGTGATATTTATCGTTCGGTTGATGCCGGAGTGAATTGGAGTCCGGCTAATTCCACAAACAGTTTTTTTGATCAGTTTGCTTTGGATTTTGCCGATGCTGATAGTGGTATCGCAGTTGGGATGTTTGGAACCATTGTCCGTACGACTGATCAGGGACAAAACTGGATCACGGTTGAAAAGGAAGGTGGTGGACCTTATACGACCAAACGGCTTTACGATGTCGATTTTGCCGACGGTCTGACCGGTATTGTGGTTGGCCAGGATGGTACCCTGTTGCGTACCATTGATGCCGGTCGAACCTGGTCTTTGATTCTGAGCGGGGTTTTTACAGAGGATTTTTTATCCGTTCATTTTGCCGACCCCTCAACGGGTTATGTGGTTGGAGAAGACGGTTTGGTGTTGAGAACCACAGACGCCGGTCTTTCCTGGCACCGGCAAATCAGCCGCTGTGCTGAAGCGCTTTCGGATATCTATTTTCTCGATAATCATACCGGTATCATCGTCGGTAACAACGGTACAATTCTGCGCACCAATGACGGTGGCTTACCTGTTGAATTGGTAGCATTTACTGCAGACACCGATGAGAGCGGGGTTTTCCTGTGGTGGCAAACCGCAAGCGAAAAAAATAATTATGGATTTGACATCCAGAGGCGCTTAAACCGGCCGACATCCGAATGGCAAACCATCGGTTTTGTTGCCGGCAATGGTACCACAGCAGAAACCAATTTTTATCGCTTTCAGGATACCGGAATTTCTCGTACGGATAAAAATATCTATTATAGACTGGCACAGATCGATCTCGATGGAAAGGTCACATTTTCAAAAATTCTGGCGGTTAAGCGGCACGATACATTGCCGCAGGGCTTTGTTTTGCATCCGGTCTATCCAAATCCATTTAATGCGGCGACCAAAATAGAATTTTCCCTGGCCCGCGAGGGCAATATCACTCTCTCCATCTATAATCGTATCGGACAAATTGTTGATACTCTGATCGATGGCCATCGCGATGCCGGACGATATCAAGTGATTTGGAATGCGGCTCCCCATTCTTCCGGGATTTATTTTTGTGTGCTCGAAACCCCCGGTCGCCGGCAAAGTCGTAAAATGCTTTATCTCCGTTGAATCGAACTTTACCCGGGCGGAGTGATTCTTTTTTTTTTTAGTTCCTCTGTTTCGGGGAGGATCATTTTTTCCTGCGATTTTTTACCTATTTTCCCTATCTTGTTCCTATAGCGAGGTCGCGGCTTGTAGACGAATCTGCCTTTTAAAAAAAAAACAGTAAAAAATCAAAAATAGCTGCAACCCCTTCGCAGTCATTTCTTCAAAAAGGCATGGCTGACAAAGGGGCTGAAAAATGACGCACAAATCATTGCTGGTTTGGGGATTCGTCATTTCAGGTTGGTGTGAACATAAAATTTAATACTATAAAGGAGTATTTATGAACGTTGTTTTAATGAGTGATAGTCATGATAATTTACCGATGCTGCACAAGGCAGTGGAATTTTGCAATGATCAACACGTCGGGCATGTGTTGCATGCCGGAGATTTGGTGGCGCCATTTGTCACGCGGGCGCTCGACAAGCTCAAGGCTCCGCTTACCATTGTCTATGGAAACAATGACGGCGAGCGCAAGGGCCTGGAAAAGGCTTTTTCCGATAAAATTTTCGAGCCGCCGTATGAATTGGAGCTGGACGGCAGATCGGTTATCATGCTGCACGACCCGGTCGTCCTCGATGCACTTGTGCAATCCGGACGTTATGATTTGATTTTATACGGCCATTTGCATGAGATTGATATTCGTCCGGGTCCTCCGATTGTCGTCAATCCGGGAGAATTGTCCGGCTGGTTGAGCGGCAAGTCAACGATGGCAACGTGGGATACAGAAACAGATGAGATCAAGCTGGTCACGCTTAATTGAGGGCTAAAACTGTAATATAAAAGGCATCCCCTGGTCGAGGGGATGCCTTTTTTTTATATCTATTTAAAGTTTAGTGCATATGACCATAGGAATGTATAATTTAAGTTATCTCATTAACTTAAAAGAAAGGAGCATTCCTGTGGTCGATGTAAAACACAATTACGGATTAAAACGATTAGAATCCAAGTCAGCCCGTAATG
>WJMF01000123.1 GCA_014728085.1 Candidatus Zhuqueibacterota bacterium | reverse complement strand
TCAGCGGCGTAAAGAATGACCCGGTAATTGCCGTAAAACCAAAAATTAAACCATTCCAGATCAATTTCCGACCGCTCGCCGGCCTGCCCCGTCGGCGTGATATCCCATTGCCAGGTGTGCTGAAACTGCACGAATCTTACCAGATCGATCTCTTCAGCCTCATCGCGATCTCTTTTCAGGTTCTCCCAGTCAACGCCGAGGACATTATTTTCGATAAACGTGGTCGAATCCTGCGGATCAGCATCGAGCGCATTAACCGAACTCACATAGGAACCGATGCCCGGCGATTGCAGAAAATACAGGGTAAATTTTTCAAGCTCACCATTGATGTCTTTTTCGTTATAACTCAGCGTATCAATTGCTGATTTGTCATTCAATATCTCAAATCCCGCAGGCGGAACTGCACAGGTGGATGTCGTTGTTAATGCTTTACCATTGATTGTGGCCTGCACGCTCAATTGATAACGCCTGTCATGCTCGACGATAAAATCAGTTCCGGCATAGTAATATCCCGGGAATTTACCTTCCAGCGCCGGCAAGGGATTGAAAACAAGCGGATATTCCCGTCCCGTGGTCAGGTCAGTGATGGCCACGTTTGCATCAGCAATAAAGAGCTCATTGTAATCCAGAGGTTGGTTGAGGGGAAAGTTTCGCATAATGCGTATATCGGCCGGGGCGAGGCCCGGGATTAAAAACCCATCCACAACAATTTTTTCATTATAGGTGTCCGGTCCGACCGTCAGCGAAACATCACCGCAATGGCTGCCGAATAAGAAAAACAGAAAAGCAAAAAAGAGATATTGCAAACGCTTCACCATAAACTCCTAAAAGATAATATTGATACCTATCGACGGAATGGGAATCGGAATCATGGGGACATCATCGATTTCCTGTTTGATCTGATTGTTCTCAAAGCTCTCATCATATTGTATAAACCAGACATTATCCCGGCTTGTTGCGTTAAACACCTGAATATAGGGTTCAAGGGTAACGTGTTTAAATTTCCGCGTCACCGTCAGGTTAAGGTCAAAGCGGATATAGGGCGGTAAACGGAAATTGTTGCGTTCAATGGGGCCGAGATTATACCAGTAGTAATACTCCTGATCCATTACCTGTCGCGTTGTATAGACATAGCTGGGAATGGTGATCGGCTGTCCCGATGCATAATTCAGCCCGATGCCCAGACGCCACCGGGTTCTGTCGTTACGCTGCGGTTTACCCCATAGCGTACGAACGATATTGCGAATATCCATATCGGCGACGAGATTGAGCATGTGGGTTCTGTCATGCCTGGGAGTAAACCAGTTGTTCTGATTCAAGCCGTAAATCTTGTAATCCGTATGGCCGATGGTATAGGATATCCACCCCGTTAGGGCGCCGACATCGCGGCGCAGAAGAATTTCCAACCCATAAGCACGGCTTTTACCGGTATCAAAGAGGTTTTTTGTCGATGTATAGAGAGGTTCATTCCGGTCGTTATAAGCGCTTGGTTCCAGATCGACCCAGAAAAAAGCATCATAGTAGTAGATATTGGAATAGTGTTTATAATAGCTCTCAATTTCCAGCTCGATGTCGTCAGCGATTTCCCTCTGGAAGCCGAGGATATAATGACTGGCTTTGGCATCATCATAGTATTGATTGGAAGCGGTCCAGATATCGGCGATAAACGCCCGTGGTATTTTGAACAGATACTGATGATAACGACCGGCAGCCGCTTTGAGGTTGGTGGTCTCGCTGAGACGGTATTTCAAACTAAAACGCGGAGCTACATCATGGCGAACGACCTGGTTTCGGCTGGTGTTGAAGCGAAACCCGGTTTGCAGCTCGAGCAAAGGCGATGGCCGCCACTCAATCGTTGTATAGACGGCAGCGTGAATCGGCGTTTGCCCGACATCGACCTCACCGCCGGGAAATTTGGCTGTATAACTGCCGGCGAGGTCTTTGTATTCAAATCCCATTTTGGCGCTGAGTGACTTTGAATAATAATACTCCAAATACGCTTTTGCGGTCCAGTCATCAATGGTATTCTCTTCCTGAAAATCATCGCCAAAATCGAATTTGGAATCATAACTGCTGCAGGTGAGCCAGAAATTGGCAAACAAACTGGACGAAAAAATATGGGTCCAGCGCAGACTCGACGTCATGTTACCCCATTTGTACTGAAAACTTTCGGAATTGTCATTGTCCGGATTAAAGATAAAATCGAGGTCATCCTGACTTTTATAAAAGCTGATGGTAAGCTTGTTGTTTCGGTTGAGGTCAAAAAATGCCTTTAAATGGCCGTCATAAAAATAATAATCAGGTATATTTTCATCTTTAAACGCCTCCATTTTGGCGATGGTTTGATCAAAATAGGTACGGCGAATCGAGCCCGAAATCGAACCGAGCTCACCCATGGGAACCTGCAGCGTCGTTTTGGCCGACAGGAGACTGATGGAGGTTTTGGACTTGAACTCGTTTCTGTTGCCGTCGAGATTGGTCACATCCATTACCGAGGAGAGACGGCCGCCATATTCAGCGCCGAATCCGCCTTTGGAAAACTCGACGCTCTTGATGGCATCGGTGTTAAAGGTGGAAAAAAGGCCAAAAAAATGCTCCGGATTATAGACATCGGTGCCGTCGATGAGGTAGAGATTCTGATCCGGCGTGCCGCCGCGTACATAGAGCTCTGAAGAAAAATCGGAAATAGCGGCAACACCGGGCATGGTCTGCAGGGAACGCAGGAGATCGGATTCGACGAACTGCGGCGCCCGCTTGATATCGCGAGGTGTCAGCTGTATTTTTGAAATCGGTTTGCGGTACAAGCGCAAACTGGTGCGCACCGAATCAGCGATAACAGAGATTTCCTCTGTAGCAATCGCCCGGGGCACCAGACGGATGTTAAGCTCCATAGAACGGTTGGGTTTTACAGTGATTTTTCTGGAAAATGTCTCATAGCCGATAAACTGACAAACCAGCGTATAGCTTCCCACCGGAATACGCGGTATGGAATAAAAGCCGCTGCTGTTGCTGGCCGATCCCATATAGGTATCCTGCAGAAAGACATTGGCCCCCACAAGGCTCTCACCGCTCTGCTCATCATAGACAAAACCGCTGATGCTGCCATGCGGCTGTGCCTGAACGGCCGGCTGCAGTATAAAGATGAGGATAATTGTTGTAATCGCAATCTTCATTCCCGCGCTCCATCGTCAGAATAAATTAGAATGTAAAATGTAAATATTAATTTCATATAATGCCAGCATTAAAAATTGATGTTTGATGTTCCATCGGATAAGTTTTTTTCAAAATTCTGCAGAGCGAGCGATGAAACACGGATGGAGTGCATCCGTTAATCATAATACAATGATTTTTTCATATCACCCGAAAAAACGACTAGCGGTTTTCCCTTGCATTTATAAATTGTGTTAAATACCTTTTATAAAACTGTTTACATAGTGGCTCTGGTTTATTCACAAAAATATAAATCTTCCAACAGCGGGGACGTCAGTGATAAAATATCTCATTCAAAACTGGAGACCCATTCTCAGTACCATCGTCTTTTTGACCAGCTTTGTCTCCTTTATCATCACCGGCATGGCCGGCCCCCTGTTTCCCGAACTGCTGCTGCGCGCCGCCTATGATGCCTTTAGTCTTTTCATTATGGGCGGACTCGATATCGGTTTTCCGCATGGCCATTCCCAAACCGGCGTGATTCTGTTGTGGATCTGCTATTTCTTTGCGCCTCTGCTCACCATCAGTTTTGTTTTCCAGTTTGTGCAGGAAAAAGTGTTCAGCCATTATGCCCCCCGGGTCAAAAAACACACGGTTTTGTGCGGCCTCGGCCGTAACGGACAATTGATCTTTGAGCTTTTAAAAGAAAAAAAATCAAAACACAAAATTATTGTCATCGAGCAGGACGAACACAATACCCAAAGCGAAAACCTGGCCAAAGCGCCGACGGTCTGGTGGATCAAAAACGATTTTACAAAACCTCTGGTTCTGCGTAAAGCCAGAATAGAAAAAGCGCATCAGGTCATCCTCTCCACCAATCAGGATATTGAGAACCTCAACAGCATGGTGACCATTACGGAGATGATAAACAACAAAAAGACGCCGCAAATCTGTTGCCATCTCGGCGATCTGAATTTACACGACAATCTAAGGCAGACCTTTTTAAAAGAGGAAAAATTCAGCAATATCAAAATTTTTAACGGCTACCATTGCGTCACCAGACGGCTATATGATAACTATGTCATTAAAAACACCCTTATCGATGCGGCAGGGACGCGTTTTATCATCCTGGGATACGGAAAATTCGGACGTATGTTGCTTTCCCATATTATGAACGATCCCGATCGCCGGGATAACGACGAAGTTGCGATCGTGACCCTGAAAACCAGCAATGATCTGGACGCCTATGATTATAGCTGGGGAAAGTCCTTTAAACATCCCTGCCAAATAAAGCGGTACGATCAGCATGACATGCACAGTCCAATATTATGGGACAAACTATCCCGGGGTGAGAAGAAAAAAACACTGGTCTTCGTGTGCCGCGATAACGACCTCGCCAATATTGAGCTGGCCATTTCGCTCAAATTAAACGGCCCGAAAACGCTTAAAGAGAGTATTATTATCTGTCGCGTTTTTCGTCCCACCACGCAATATCTCGGGAGCATGCTCGAAAACCGCCTGACGCCGACGCAAAGTCAGGATGTCCTGCTGTTTCCCATGCGGCAGGAGCTTAAGAAAGCCTTTAAGGAAGACCTGACTTTTTTTACATCATAATTCAATTATTCATAGCGCAGCGCATCGATGGGATTGAGTTTGGCCGCTTTGCGGGCCGGATAATATCCGAAAAATATCCCCACCAGACAGGCAAACCCAAAAGCAAGAAAAATAATGCCGGTATGAATAATGGTGCTCAGGTCTGTTACCTTTTGCTGCAACAGAGTAACCAAAACGGCAAGCAAAACACCAAACCCGCCCCGACGATAACCCCAAAAAGAACAATAAAACTATTTTTTTGCTGCGCTTCATGCTCTACTCCATTTAACTTTACACTCCAGGAGAATTCAGGACATAAAATTTAAACCTCACAACCGACCTCCATATTTTATAAGCAAAATAAATCGGAGGTAATGCTTGCGATTGATATAGTCAGGATGTAAAATTAGACAATCGAGCCCTGTAATTATTCCATTTTTTTGTTTTGCTTTGCAGCTTCTTTTGTTAAATTACGCCTGTATTGTATCTCCAAAAGTTGGTCTGAAATTGAAAATTTTAATGAAACAAAACAGCCGAGGACAAAAAAATGAAACGG
>WJMF01000122.1 GCA_014728085.1 Candidatus Zhuqueibacterota bacterium | reverse complement strand
TTGATATAAAGGGTCATCCGGTGAATATTGCAAAATATGGCCTTTGAGATTCTGCAGCAGATGATCATCTGGTTGCAGCGCCAATGCTTTCTCGACCAAAACATAGGCTTCGGCCCAAAAGCCGGCGTTATGCAGATAGAGTGCAGAGCTGGTGAACGCATCCACTTTATCGAGCGCATCGTGTTTTATGAGTGACAATGTATTGCGGACCACAGCAGCCTGCTGTTGCGAACAAATCTCGAGTGTACCCTGAGCGCCTTGCGGATCAAGCATCCACATATAGCTTTGGTCAAAAGCGAGCGATGCCGCTTTGCAGTGTAAAATGGAAATACCGTTTCGTGCCGGTGCAGCTCCCCTGAAAACCTCTTTGTTATCCGGAATGGAAAGCAAAATCGCTTCCGAGGCGTCGTCAAACCTTCGATAAACGAGATGTGGATCGGGGCGGCAGGATTTGATTTCAGAATGAATAACCGCTGTGTTCAGCATGTCCAGAGAACGCGTTCCGGCATACTGGCTGTATTGGGGATCAAAATATCGTCTCTTCAACCGATCCAGTTCGGCGAGCACGGCCCCTTTTTTATCCTTACCGCCATCCGCCTTCTTTAACGCCGCCAATGCCTGGCCCACATGGATTTCGGTATCAGCGGAAAATATTTTGCTTTGCGATATGGGATAAAAATCGAGGCGAACACTGGCCCCTCCTGTCAAGATAATGACATCACTTTTTTCAAGCTCCTGCCCGGTCTGCAGTTGCTTTCCGGGGGCGCCTTGCAGATAAGCTTTTCCTTCATGCGTCACGTATCCCACCATCCCCACGACCTCCGCATGGGAATTGGGGCAAAAACCCGAATGAAGGATAAGCGATAGCACCATGAAAATGAACAATACTCTCATTTTGCCTCCAGCTCTGGTAACCCGAAAAAAGCAGGTATCCTGATGAATTCATCTTCTCTTGAAAAACTTTATACGAATCGCTTTTTGATAAAAAAACTGAACACAACGCGACTGGTAACGGTATCGTCATTTCATAACTGACCATTGCCAGGCACCACACCTCGGAGAAAATGCTAAAAGTGATCTATCTTTGATTCGTATATATCTTATACCCATCTCCCCCTGCCGGAAAAGAGATCAAAAACTTTTAATATCTTTAGAAAAACCATTTCAGACAGATATGAACTTAATTAACAACACGTTAAAAAAAATCAAAAACAAATGCAAGGATATTTTAAATAATACAAAGAGAAGAGTCGATTATCAGAGACAAACAGTCATGATTATGGCATTCGTGCTGAGCCAGGCGCTTTTTGCCCAAATCAGCATTACATCCAACGGATTGCTTACCTGGGAAAACAGGGCACAAATCTACCGGGTGGATACCACCCGGACCGTTCAGGTTGATGTTGGAACCGCTGGCGGCAATCAGACATGGGATTTTACAAATCTGCCTGATTCGGGTCCGACATTGGCGCAAGAATTAACCCGATCCGCCAATACACCGTTTGCATCTATTAAGCCAGTGAAAAAGCGGATAGAGTATACGATCAGTCAATCATCCGAAAGTATCACTGGCTTTTTTTTTCTTGTATATAGTAGACGATTTTTCATAATATCCTATTAACAACAATATATGCTTGATTTACAGTTGGATATTCATTATTATAAAAAAAAAATAAAGCCTATCTGAAGGATAAAAATGGAATCTCAAACGAAACTCGGAATCGGGGCTGTTCTTTCCATATTTGGTGCTATAGGAATAATTTCCATACTTGTATTTGGTCTTGATCCGGCGCCGCCAGAACTCCGTTTTGTTACCGGGTTTTTCATCGGGCTTTGTGCCGGAATCGGAATTGCACTTTCCATAGTGGGGTTACTAGAGAGACGAAAAAGAGGCTGAAATCGATTTGCTCGCCAGTTCTGTTCGGGAACTGTTTTTGAATGATATCAGAAACACTGCAAGCAAGGATAAACGACCTCGTCGTATTCAAATAGGGTATATCTCCTTTCCACTATCAAGTTGCCGGCTGACCATTGTACGTCAAAGATATGCTTTAGGGCTATTGCTATCAAAGAATTAAAATAATAAACACAATAGGCAGGAAAAAAAGGATCACAACCATGTCACAAAAATCCATACTTGAAATAAAGGATCTGGTATTAAATCTCGGAGAGAAACGCATACTCGATCATCTCTCTCTGGAAATATGGCCGGGGCACATTCACGCTGTTGTAGGTCCAAACGGAGCCGGTAAATCGACACTCGCCAACACGATTATGGGATTGAAAGGATATCTGGATTTCGATGGAGATATTCTGTTTACTAAAAAAACAGTAAAAGAGTTCTCAGTGGACGAACGGGCCCGTCAGGGCATAACCATGGCCTGGCAGGAACCCGCCCGCTATGAAGGATTGACGGTCAGGAGTTTTATTCGGGCGGGAGCTGATGATAAATCGGAGCAAAACTGTCGCCACGCTTTAGAGCTCGTCGGCCTGGATCCGAAAACCTATTTATCGCGTGCCGTGGATCGTACACTTTCCGGCGGGGAAAGGAAGAGAATCGAGCTGGCATCGATATTAACCATGGAACCGAAACTGGTACTCATGGACGAACCGGATTCGGGTATTGATGTGGAGGCGCTGGAAAAAATATTCGACGCTATCCAGTATCTCAAAAACAAGGGAACCACCATCCTCCTCATTACCCACAGCACAACCGTGCTGGAAAAGGCTGATCATGCTTTTCTGATCTGTTGTGGACAGTTGATAGAAAAGGGTTCTGTGGACAAAATCATGCAGTATTTCGGTCAAAAATGCATTCCCTGCGATCATAAAAACGAACCGAAGACGGAGTAATCTTATGAACAGAGATCAACTTATCAACGCACTCTATGAGAGCATCGGCGAAGCCTGTGTTACCGATCCGGGTATCGCTCATATAGAAATTCATGCCAATAAGGTATTAGGGGTTCATTTGGTAGAGGGATTGGAAATAGAAGCTGATGAACTCAAAGACGGTATTCGTGCAACGCTGGTGGTGAAAAAAAACACAAAAATCGATCAACCGGTTCGAATTTGTTTCGGCTTGATGCAAAAAACAGGTATCCAGAAGATCGACATGAATATCCGGCTTGAGGAGAACGCCAGAGTTGCCATCATGGCCAGTTGTACCTTCCCCAATGCAGAAGAGATCGTCCATACTATGGATGCGGATATCGACATTGGTAAAAACGCTGAATATATTTATCTGGAACGCCACGTCCACGGCACCGAAGGTGGAATCAATGTTGTTCCGAAAGCAAAAATCCATCTGCATGAAGGAGCAAAGTTTCGCACGGATTTTGAGCTGATCAAGGGCCGATGTGGAAAGATCGATATCGATTATGAAGCGGATTGTGAGCGTAACAGCTATCTGGATATGGTTGCACGAATCAGCGGACGGGCCGATGATCGCATTCTGATCAACGAACGGGCAACACTTCGGGGAGACGGAGCACACGGTGTTTTGCGAACCAGTATTGCGGTCAGGGACAGGGCAAAAGCGGAAATTAAAAACACCCTTGTCGCCACAGCTCCGAATGCTCGGGGTCATGTCGATTGCAAGGAGGTTGTTCAGGGAGAGGCAATCGCCAATGCTATTCCCATCGTTGAGGTTCATCATCCCAAAGCGCATGTGACGCATGAGGCATCGATCGGCAGCGTCGATTCCAAACAGCTTGAAACGCTGATGAGCAGAGGACTGAGCGAAGACGAGGCCACGGATTTAATTATCGAAGGATTGTTGAGTCCCGAAGGGCAGCCGTTCTGATGTCAAACGAGGGTGGATTTTACAAGTAGAAACTCATCATTCAAGGCAAATGGAAACTCGTCACCAGCACCGGTTACGGGGGATTTCAACGCGTTACTCGCCGGAATTAAAGCAAAAGATAAAGCAGAAAGAGGCAAAGGGCAAATTGTTCGATATCAAAGCTGATCCTTCTGAAAGCGATGATCTTTATAACGGGTATCCGCAGGTGGTTCAGGAATTGACCGCGCTTTTGCAAAAGTATAAAGAGCGGGAAAGCAGTGTTAAGGACCAAGTCTGGATAAGATTGTGATCGGTTCTGTATCCAAAAAGTTAATAAAATGAATTGATAATCCAACGATAATAAATACTGAGCAAGATTGTGAGTTATCACTTGTTCAAGACAAATTAAAACCGCCGAAATCGCTAAGGAACGCTGAGAAAAACAGAATTATTTAAAGAGGTGAAACAAGAAACAAAACATCATAGAATATTAATAATTAGTTGTTTATAAATTTGTTGTCTTTGTTGTTTTGATTTTACCCTGATAAAAATGTTTCTCTAAATCAAGTAATGAAAAAATCTCAGCGATCCCTTTGCGGTCTATGCGGTTTTGTATCGTTAAGAGACCTTTAAAAAATAGTACTATAAATACTTTTGATACAGCCCCGGGCAAGAAAGAGGGCTTGGCTCGCAGGCACAATAATGTAATAAAAAGCAATGGTACCGGATAATTGAGATATTGATATGTTTGGATCAATTGTGTCGATAGGCTTGCCGCCGGTTATCTTTTTCGTGTGATGATAGAGGAGAGTCAATGGCAAAAATCAGAACTGTTCTTCAGCTTTTCATCGTTTGGTTGCTCACATTCATTCTGGTCTGTGTCTTTATCATTCCAAACACACAGCCATATGAAAACGCAAGCCAAAAATATGAAAAAATCGCGCAGAGCAAGCTTGATGGGTATCCGGCTTTTTCAAAGCCGTTTCGAACCGGCTTTATCTTGGGGTATCTTGTCTATACAAACCCGTTTTATTTGATTCTAGTCTTTACACTTCAGACGTTGTTGATAGTTGTCGGCACCCTCTATGTTAAAAAATATTTAATACAGAATAAAAGGGTGTCATTATTTCCACTGCCGATGGAATCCCTGAAAAATATCGTATCCAATATTTTTCTTTTTACATTTGGTATTTTCCTGCACCGAGCTTCTGAACAATTAAAATATTACATTACGCTTCCGATCAAATCGAGAATTACAGCCTTAATAGCATATGCGCTGATTTTTTTATCTGTGTTTTTTATTTTCAACATTGAGAACAATCATTTATTTTCCCGCCTGGTGATAATCTCATATATCCATTTATCTGTTTCACTTTTTCTGATTGCTCTGGTATTTTTTTTCAAGCCATTTCGAAAAAACTTTCATAAACGTCTGTTCTGGATATCTCTGAGTGTTGCTTTTCTAAGCTGGGTTGCAAGTTCCTATGCAGGAATTGAAATTGCAAATTATCAACTGGCCAATCCTGATGAAGAAATCGTTGCTTTTTTCCCGGTCGACTCTCGAGCGATACTTTTTGCTCTCTTTGTTGTCCTCGCTTTTTCGTTTTACTTTGAAGTCATAAAAGGGGTTTTTATCAAAAAAATCGGTATGGAATCCGAAATAGCACTGGCAAAACAAATTCAAAATGACATCGTACCGCCATTAGAGTCAGACACTGCCTCATATCAGCTTTATGGAAGGATCAATGCGGCCAGCGAAGTCGGGGGTGACTATTGCGATGCAATTGTCTTGTCGGAAAATCGATTCATCATTGCTGTCGGAGATGTGAGCGGACATAATGTTGGTGCCGGAGTATTGATGAGCATGTTAAAATCCGCATTTCACACTGAATTGCGCTACCTGGCTGATTTTTCGGCATTACATGCATCGCTTAATGAGACCATTTTCAAAAATACCTACAAGAATATGTTCATCAGCTTCTTATCGGCTCTTGTTGATACCGGAAATAAAAGCATAACGTTTGTAAACTGCGGTCATCATCCTCTGCTTCATTACTCTAAACACTCTAATCGTGTCCTGGAATACCGTACCGGTGATTTGGCCCTGGGACTGCGTTCATCTGTCAATTATCGGCAAAAAACGTTGTCGTTTAGGTCAGGAGACATTTTTATTTTTCTGAGCGATGGCCTGGTTGAGACGGTAAACAGCGAGGGAGAAGAATTCAGCATTGATTCTGTTAAAAATATTTTACTAAAGCATGCCACGGAGACCCCTTGGGATATTTATCATCACCTTATCAGGGCCGTCGAAACATTCCGTAAAAACCTTACGCAAAAGGATGATATTACGATTTTGGTGGTTAAGATGCTACCCTGATTATGAATTCATAATACACGAATGTGATCCCTCAGGGTCTGTGCCCCTGTGCGGACAAGAAAGAGGGCTTGGCCCACGAGCATACGCTCAAGGCGAATCCCGGGGCAAAGCCCTGTTTCCTGAACCGCCCCGAGGTGATCAGCAAAAGGTACAGCTACATCTAAAAAAAGCCCTTGCTAAAACAAGGGCTTTTTTTATAAAATTTATTCGTAAGCTTGTGCGCCAGGCGGGAATCGAACCCACAACCTTTGGCTCCGGAGGC
>WJMF01000121.1 GCA_014728085.1 Candidatus Zhuqueibacterota bacterium | reverse complement strand
CAAATCGATCTAAACGAAATACAGAGGTGGTCTGGAGTTGAACGGCAACTCGACAAGTTTGAATCGTTTAAAGAAAAATTGAAATCATAGTAATTTTCCTCATAACACAAAAATCCACCGGACTGAAACCGCCGTTTTTTTGCGGTTTACGAAGGAATGTAAGATTTGGTCCGTTGTTTCAAGTTGGTCCGATGCGGTTCCAGCCGGTGATTTTGTCGTTATGCTTCGAATGACTGGAAAGCGTTATGGTGGTTCTGATCAAGATATCCTAAATTTACAGAAAAAATTGTTAGAGAAATCTGAGTAAACAAGTTCCATAGAGTTCTCATGCACGAGTGAGCTGCATATATTGCTTCCACAAATAATGAAATGATTGACTTTTTGGAAATCCTTACGTACTTTAAATTGTACAATATTTAAAACAATTTAAAGTACATAGGAGAATTGTTATGTCACGAATTCAGCTAGATGAAGATATCAGGCCATTATCAGAGTTTCGCGCAAATGTCACATCATTTATCGATAAGGTACGTGAAACAAGACGCCCATTAGTTATCACTCAACGAGGCAAAAGCGCCGCAATACTTTTAGACGTTTCTGAATACGAAGCATTGCTGCAAAAAATAGAATTACTTTCTGACATTCAACTTGCCGAAAAGCAGCTTGAGGAGGGTCTTGGTATAAATCACAAAGATGCAAAAAAGAAAAGCATGTCAAGGTATACAAAATGAAAATTATATGGTCGCCCCTTGCCATCACCAGAATTGATGAAATAGCCGATTATATTTCAAGTGACAGTCCGCAAGCTGCCAGAAAATGGGTTGATGATATTTTTCAAAAAGTAGAAAGACTTGAGGACTTTCCATCAAGCGGGCGGGTGGTACCGGAACTGGATCGCAAAGATATTCGCGAGATTTTTTATGGTCATTACCGTATTATATATCGAACAACATCGGATGAGATTTCTATTTTAACCATCAGACATCAGAAGCAATTATTGCCAATTACAGAAATAAAAAACAAATAATTTGCCGATAAAACATCCGTGAAGCAAGCATAACCATGGCATCAACTGGATAAAAACGCCTTTATGGCTTAAATCAATGCCTGTTATATGCAGATTTGTTGTGTTTTTGCGCTCCTCGTTTGCGTTTTTAACAGTTATGCCAAGCGTTCTATTGAAAATTAAATACTGCAGTAGCATGATACGTATAAAGGATGGAATCATATTTTGAAGTGCCCAGGATCAATATTATTAACAATTATTTTCTCGACGTCAATATATTCTCAAATTAGCAATATCGAATACATACAAGGCAGCACTGCAAAAATTTCTCAGCTTGTCGGCGATTACGATCGCCAATGGGAAGTTCAAACGCTTAACCTCACAGAAAGTAAATATGGACTTACAAGCACAGACCTTGGTGTCCCCTTTCAGCATAATGGACGCACTTATTTGCTCTTTGGAGATTCTTGGGGAGGTCCCATAGGGGATGCCATCGCTTACACAAATGACTCAGATCCAGAAGACGGTATTACACTTGATTTCATTACTGATGAGTCTGGAATCTACAAGGCAGTAAAAATCCCCGGGATTAGTCAGGAAGAATACGAAGTACCCATGGAAGGTGTGAGTATTGATGGCAAAATGTATACTTATCACACTACAGATCACAGCAGCACAGTTGTTATGGGAAGATCGGTTGTTGCTGTTACTAAAGATGACGGACAGACATTTAATTTTCTCTACGACCTATCCAAAAAACATTTTATCAATGTTTCAATAGTTAATGTTAACTTGGAAGAATGGCAAGGATTCCCTTTAGGTTATGGGGATGGATTGGTTTTATTTGGCTCCGGTACATATCGCAAAAGTGACGTACGGTTAGCATTTCAACCAGCAGGCCAAATTGAAAATCCACAAAGTTTGCGCTACTTTGCAGGCGTAGACCAGGATGGCGTTCCCTTTTGGAGCGAGAACGAAGACGACTCTATACCTCTTTTCTCACACCCATGTGTGGGTGAACTTTCAGTTACATATAATCAATACATTCGGAAATGGCTCATGCTGTACAATGGTGATCCTCCGCGAGGAATAAACTTTCGAACGGCAGATGCGCCGTGGGGACCCTGGTCGGAACCGCAGTTATTATTTGATCCTTGGCTGGACAACGGCTACTGTCATTTTATGCATGTTAATTGGCAATTTAGGGTTTGCGACAGTGTACATGATCCAGGCAGGGAAAATGAATGGGGTGGTGAATATGGGCCATATCAATTTGAAACCCTTGCAACTGGCAACGATTCCACAACCACCATATATTACACACTATCAACGTGGAATCCTTATACTATTGTGCTCATGAAATCTACTTTGAAATTATTGAATTCCCCAACATCTATTACTACTGAAAATCCCATGCCAATACTTCCAATGGGATTTCATCTCGAATCCAATTATCCAAATCCTTTTAATCATTCAACGACTATTTCATATCAAGTAGCAAATCTTGCATTCATTAAACTCAAAATCTACAATTCCAACGGCCAACTAATTCGTACACTTGTCAATTCTTTAAAAGCACCTGGAAAATACTCGGTTCAATTTTCGGCTTATAATATTGCTTCAGGCATCTACTTTTATCAGCTTGAACTGGATTCACAAAAAAGTGAAATAATAAAAATGGCATATATTCCATGAAACAATATAACGAATAAGCGTTGCACTCGACCTGAGCGCAGCGAAGGTCGATCCGCCAGCTGGCGGACGGGGTTGGACTAAGCCGGGGCGGGGTTGGGACGTGACTGTGGATTTTACATTTTTATGGCAGGTTCATTGAAATGAATTTAAGATGATCAAAATATTTTCATCATATATCATTTGCGCACTCGATGAAAGGTATAAATCTAAAAAGACTTTGCGATTGAGTTCATAATTGCTTTAAATTGTCTAAAATTTAAGATTTGGATGTACGTATCCATTACCACATTTGTGGTGTTTTAAAATATTGAAATTGTAAACAACGAACCTGGCGGTCCTCTCCTTCCGGGGAGTTCCGCAATAAAGACAAGAGCATGTCCACAATCCGGACATTTCGTGATTTTTTCTTTTGGAATCGAGTCATCAATCTGTATTTCCAAGCGTTTCCCGATCAGTTCTTTGACATGATCCAAGCCATTGCGCTTTTTGGTAATGTTTGACAAGCTGAGCAACAGAACGAGTGTACATTTCGATCGTACGCTCTGATTCACCCCGTGAGATAATCATTCCAGAGCGCTGAATTTGACGGTTGGAGACCAACAGATGTTATCTCGACAAAGCTTTTTAATACATTTATCTCACGGGGCAAGTTCCCCGAAGATGGAGGTCTTTGGTCAACCGTTTACGCCAGTCAGCCATCGTGAACCTCCTTAAATTAATTAAATAGCGATTATGGTTCACGATGGCTGCAATTATCGGGCAAAAAAGTGCCCCGCCGTCTTTTGGGGCAGGGCTTAGTTCAACAATCTGCTGCACGCGACGGCTGTCGCCGTCGCTTTTGACAGCTTCGCTGTCATATTCATTGGCAGATTTCATGGCTCAAGCTGATTTGTTGCCAGCCGCCGCGCGTGAGCAAATTGTTAACTGGTAAAGGAATTTATTCAGGTGGAAGTTCGACATGTCGGATTCTATTGAT
>WJMF01000120.1 GCA_014728085.1 Candidatus Zhuqueibacterota bacterium | reverse complement strand
GCTTGTATATTCAAGTATGATCAAATCATTCAAGCATAAAGGATTACAGCGGTATTTCGAGACAGGAAATACATCAGGTATCCAGGCCGCCCATGAAAAAAAGATTCGAATGAGACCAACAGCATTGCATACGGCCACGTCGAAAGGAATTCCCGATCGAATGAGATTATTCCTCTTTCGATTTGGTTTCTTCCGGTCACCCGGAACACCCTTGCGGCTTGTTAACGGGCTTTTGCCAAAAGTGAAGAACTCGCCAACTCGCCCATAAGGAACTTGCACCCTCTGGATAGTCGGTGTATATTCATGAAATCAAATATACACGCGTCATGCCGGGCACACACAATGTCATCCACTGGACCTAAACAGCCGTTGGTTCTTGATTATTTTTATTCGACTATAAGAACCAGCTGGTCTGTAAAAAAGTCTTTTGCTGTTCCGGCCAGTGATGATATGACGTTAGCCGAAAGAAAAAGGAAAAAAAATGGCTGGAAAGGGTTCAGCGCTGAAGCGTCCCAGGCATCCTATGCCCGATTTCGTAAGACAAGCTCTCGAAGAACGTGGTCTAATGGATGAATACAGAAATCGGCCTGCTTATCAGCAGAATGATTATATTGGCTGGATCAATAAAGCAAAGCGTCAAGAGACAAAAGAGAAGAGACTTGATCAAATGCTTGGTGAACTTAAAGTAGGCGGTGTCTATATGAAAATGGCACATCCTTCATCAAGAAAAACGAGAAGGGATCAAAAATGAGTGTTGAATACATAAATCCAGATGGGCTACATAGAAACCCGGCGTTTTGTCAGTTCCTTGTCCAGCTCGTTCAATACGATGTTATCGCGCTCGTGCTCTAAAAAAATGTTTGAAATTTCAAAAATGATTATTAGTTTAGTCAATAAATATGACTAAACAGTGATATGGGAAAAATTATGAAACAAGTTAGTATACATGAAGCAAAAACACATCTCTCCCGACTCATCGCGAAAGTTTTGGAAGGGGAGGAGATCATTATCGCCAAGGGTAACAAACCGGTTGTCAAGTTGATCGAATATACGGTATCGGGTCAATCGCGGAAATTGGGTTCAGCGAAGGGTCAGATTCAAATGAATCCGGATTTTGATGAGCCGTTAAAAGATTTTCAGGACTATATAGAGTGAGATATCTACTGGACACCCATGCTCTTTTGTGGATAGTCGGGGACGATTCAAGGTTGAGTCGAAAAGTGCGGCGGCTATACCTGGACGAGTCGAATGAGATGTTGTTCAGCATGGCTGGTATTTGGGAAATGGCGATCAAGATCAGTTTGGGAAAGTTGCATTTACCCGCCACGTTATCAGATTTTGTACGGGAGCATATTCGCGGTAACAAGATTGATATATTATCAATAGAGTTGGGTCATCTCTACCAGCTGGAGCGTTTGGAATACTATCATCGTGATCCTTTTGATCGTTTGCTGATCGCGCAAGCAATGTCGGAGAATATCACAATTATCAGTAGTGATGGTGTTTTTGAGCGGTATCCGGTACAAAGGATCTGGTAAAGAGAATTTTCAAATCATCGTATTGATTATAATCAAACTATTTTAAATTTTTCAAACTGCATTTTGGTATAGTGCTGTTGGCAAAGTCAATCGGAATTTATAAAGCGTGCCAATCGAGCAGGCGGCTCCGGCCAACAGACCGGAGTGCGGCTCCATGCACAGGCCATGTCGAAAGGAATTCCCGATCGAATGAGATTCTTCATCTTTCGATTGGGTTTCTTCCGGTCACCCGGAACACCCTTGCGGCTTGTTAACGGGCTTTTGCCAAAAGTGAAGAACTCGCCAACTCGCCCACAAGGGACTTGCACCCTCCGGATAATCAATGTATATTCATTAAATCAAATATACATGCGTCATGCCGGGCCCATAACCATCTGCTACACCCGATTGCAACAGTCTTTCTTTTTGGCTGGTTTGGGTGCTTAAAAAATTACAGTTGTTTTGTCTAGCCTACTCCGATGCTGTTGCAACGGGTGAACACGGCGTTAACCATTACAGAAAAGCACACAAATGGGAGAAAGACTTGTGCAACGAGCATTAATGATAGGTAATTCTGATGGGATAGGTCAGGCAGCAACAAAAAGGTTACTGACTGATGAATGGAATATTATCGGTATATCTAAAAGTGAATCACCCATAAGGAATCCCCATTATCATCACCATGTTGCGGATGTTGTGGACGTCAAATACACAGAGTTATTAGACGAACTGCTGGTGAAATATTCTTTTGATCTATGTATTTACTTTGTAGGCATTGGAGAATTATTAGATCTTCAAAATATGAGGAGTGAACCAAGAATTATTGATGTAAATCTAACCGGTATGGTCAGAACTGCGGCAGCAATAATTCCTAAAATGGTTGATGCGAGAAAAGGTCATTTTGTAGGCATATCGAGTGTTGCCGATGACTTGGTTTCAGCAGAAGCCCCATCTTATCATGCTTCAAAAGCCGGTTTTACAAATTATCTTGGTGGGTTGGCATTAGCTTTAAAACCCAAAGGGGTCTTTGTAACGAATATCCGATTTGGATTTGTTGATACAAAAATGGCAAAAGGAGATATTAAACCGTTTATGATGAGCGTTGAGAAGGCTATTGACCATCTTCAAACCTGTATAGAGAAACGGCCTGTTTGCTATACTGCTCCACGGATCGTTACCCCATTGGTCAAGTTTCGTAAGTTGATGATGAGGTTGGGTGGGAAATAACTTTTAGCGTAACAAAATTTTGGTTAACAAGGCTTTTGCAGCGGAACGCAAAAAGCCGCGCCCGCTGAAAAGCAACGTTCTACATAAATGAGGATTAACAGTGAATGATGTTTTAGAAAATATACAAAATTGGGGTGTAGTAGTTGCAAAACTACAGAAATTTATACGCGTGTATCAAAAAAGGCAATCGATAAGATTATAAATCCAGTCGATGATTTTTTTGATTGAGGAGGTAAAATGATAATTGAAAAATATAAACAATTGTGTTCAGCCCGCCAATTCGGAGGAATAAACACAACAGGGTTTACACAGACGTTGTGCGTCATGCGGAAAGAACTTTTTAGTTACTATAAGGTGGAAAAAAATCACGAGTAAATTATTAATGGAGGTGTAATATGGAAAAGTTATCGACTCGTATGAAGATGCAGATTTCAAGTTTTTCGGCAAGATAAAAGAGCTTGCAGAGTATGAATTTATTAAAAGATTTTTACTGCACGTATTACCATCTGGTTTTTTCAAAATTCGATATTATGGAATATTGGCCAATAGAAATAAAAAATAAAGCTTATGAGGATTGCAAAGATAAAAATTGAATACCCGGAGCCAGGGACGGGCGGTTTCGTTAACCGAATTTTATACGTCATTGAGCTATAAATATTTTTAGTCTAAAAAATTATTAAAATAAAGACGGATGGATACTAAATTCTCTTTTTTTTTGGCTCAACGACGCATAAAATCCTAAAAGTTAGACCTTCCAGGACTATTAGTAAAATATCCCTTGCAACGTATCAGGTTACACATTATATTTAGACATGATTAGTTTCTTTCGACATAAAGGCCTTGAAAAACTATTCATAGAGGACGATCGAAGCAAAGTCAATCAGGGTCACGTAGCCAAATTACTGCGAATTCTTGACAGGCTGGATGCTTCAACCTGTCCACAGGATATGAATTTACCAGGCTATCGCCTACATGAATTAAAGGGTAAATATAGAAATCATTGGTCTGTCTGGGTAACCGGGAATTGGCGAGTTATATTTCAATTTCAAGGGCAAGATGCAATTAATGTCGATTTGCAAAATTATCATTGAGGATATAGATATGATACAAAAAAGAAGACCTACACATCCAGGCGAAGTTTTACGCGAGGATGTCATCAAACCACTAAATTTGACCGTGACTGAAGCGGCATCTCGATTAGGGATTACTAGAAAAACTCTATCTGCATTATTGAACTGCCGCGCTGGAATGAGTCCGGAAATGGCAATTCGTGTTGCCAGAGCCACAGGTACAACTCCGGAAAGTTGGCTTTTTATGCAAGCAAGGCTTGATTTATGGAATGCTGAGAATGCTGAGATATCAGTCAAACCACTTCAATTTGAGATGGTTTAAATAAAGTGTCCATTCGTCTAATCGAGCAGGCGGCTCCGGCCAATAGACCGGAGTGCACCTCTTACACCACTGCTCGTACGGGTCTCGTACACCGCGATTCCCACCGGCCGGCGGGCAAGCTATTAACCATGAGTCAGTTTAAGGGTGTACGATAGCATTGACACATAACCCCTGCGTTCCAATCCGGCATTTGTTATTGTTGTGCTCAGAATTGGACTGCCGGCAACGGCCCAACGTCCCATTCGGGTGCGGCTCCATGCACAGGCCCTGTCGAAAGGAATTCCCAATCGAATGAGATTCTTCGTCTTTCGATTGGGTTTCTTCCGGTCACCCGGAACACCCTTACGGCTTGTTAACGGGCTTTCGCCAAAAGTGAAGAACTCGTCAACTCGACCATAAGGGACTTGCACCCTCCGGATAGTCGGTGTATATTCATTAAATCAAATATACACGCGTCATGCCGGGCACACACAACTCACGTCACCGGACTGGAACAGCCGATCTTCCCGGACAGATTTCAGCGTGATGAAAAGCTTTGTTCTTTGTATCAGTGTTGACTGATGAGGTCCCAACCGGTGAGCAAGGTGTTATCCGAGCAAAAGAAGTATAATGTACAAGTTTTTTATTGTTATTTCGATCATGTTTTTTTATAATGAATTTGTACTGAAAATGGAAAAATAATGAATTTTGAAATTACAAGTGATATTACGAATATCGAGA
The DNA here is from genome assembly GCA_014728085.1 of Candidatus Zhuqueibacterota bacterium. Classification (GTDB taxonomy): domain Bacteria; phylum Zhuqueibacterota; class Zhuqueibacteria; order Residuimicrobiales; family Oceaniaggregativiventaceae; genus Oceaniaggregativivens_A. The sequence goes on along the minus strand of WJMF01000120.1, from coordinate 2,552 downwards.
AAATTGCTATTGGAAATACAATAAGAGAGATAGATCGTTTGCGAAGAACATATGGAAAAGGACGATGGAGAAAAATGAAAGGTATGGCAAAGATTAAATTTATAGATGGATCGACTCGTATTGCTGAACTTCATTGGTATGAAGCTCATGGTATAGGTAAAAAAGAAATAAAAAGAAAAAAATATTTGGATTAAAATTATGAAAAAAAAATCTAAACAAAAATTCGTTGTCTGTATCAATAATTCAGGATACCCCGCTTCTTTAGAATTATATAAAATATATCGTAATATTCCTGATGAAGATGCTGAATCCAAAGGTGATTTACGTATTGTTGATGAAAGTGGTGAGGATTATATATATCCTGAATCTTTTTTCACTCCTATAGAAATACCGCAAAAAGTTAAACAAGCACTTTTACATACTGTTTGAGGAATACGGATAACAGGTATTTGAACTTGAACTGCCCGCTCCTCACATATCCACCCATATGCAGCCAAGTTAAAAAAATGTTATATGGGAAAACATAAATCGGAATCCTATGAATTTGCGTAATATATTAGAACAAGTGAATGACGACTTTTCAATTAGCGATCCGGAGATTAAGAAGAATCAATGGGATGAAGCTGTTGGCTATTTCCGTTTAGTTTTTTTCTGACGAAATTAAAAATATAATCTCTTTTGCTCGCCTCTTTATTTCTCAAAACTTGAATCCGACAAATAGTAAAGGAAATTGATAAAAGTATTTATCACCAAAACTTTGGTCCATGCGATCATAAAAACTATCCGGCTTGTTCGTACTATAGAGACCGAAACCGAATGGCCAGGCGACATTGATGAACATGGGAAACTGCTTGATTTGAAAAGTAAACTGATAGCCTATCCGAAACTCGTTCCACAGATCGAATCCGTAATAATAGGTATCCTCATTTTTTTCATAAAAGGCATCATAACACGGCCATAATTCATATTCAAGGTATAAAATTTTCATCATTTTCATGTCCTTTTCAACTTTTTGGAGGAAACCAGAGGCGCTTTTTTGATCCATGCTGTCGAGGTGATCTGATCCAGCATAAAATTGGCAAGATCCTCCACATTGACGCGTGTTTTCACCAGATTCTTTTCGTCTGCCGACACCTGTCCTGTTGGCTCTCCGGTGACAATGTGCGGTGGCCGCACCAGGGTCCAATCGAGATTTGAGTTTTTCAACACCGCCCATTCGCGCTCCTTGGCAATGAGGATGGACTTTCCAAACAAAACCAGAAAAAACCGCAACATCCGCCGGCCAAGGCTCCACGCTTCACGCTCGCCGCCCAAATGGACAGCACCACCGGTGTGAATGAAACGTTTGATATTTTGTTTTTCCAGGAGGCCGACCAACTCTTGCATGATCTTTTCATAGAATTCCGGCGGTTCGGGATGTCGCTGCGGCGGCCCGACAGCAGACACAACAGCGTCCGTGTCACTCACCGCTTGCTCGAGCTTTTCGATGTCGCTCAGACTGCCCTTGATAAATTCAACGCGGTCTTTGAATTCACCCAGTTTGTCCGGTGTTCTGACCAGGGTTTTGACCCGGTATCCCCGCTCCAGCGCTTGTTTTAAAATAACCTTTCCCAAAAAACCGGTTGAACCCAATATCGCGATCTTCATTTTGTCTCCTTTCGATCGTATATACCTTTTTGCTAAATTCATAAATTATCTATCATTTTAAAGTTAATTGTTCAATCCGGGGTTGGAGTACAGTCTTGTAATATGAGGAGGCTTTGTAATTTGTGGTGAGCGCTGCTTTTAATTTTCGATAATGTGCGGATTTAACCGGATCAATGTTGCGGTACATGTCCGCAAGAACCGCAGCGCGAAATATCTGATATTTGGGTGAAAGTTCGGCCGCATTGAGACCATTCAGGAGATGAATCGCTTCCTGGAATTGTGCTGTATGGTAAAATGCCAGGCCGGCAAAAAGTTGATATTCCGGTACTTTGCCATCCAACGAAAATGCTTTTATTGCATACTCGTTGAATATATCCATATGTCCCTGCAAAAAAGCATTATGCGAAACCAAAAATTGAATATTCGCATCATCAGGATAGCGTTTTGCGAGTCATGTCTTGCCATGGCCGTGGGGGTGAGTTCCGCAACCATGCCGCTGCCGGTCTTTTGGGCACTCCACACCGTGCCATAGCCGCCAATCGTTGCATGCTTGTCGAGAATACCATAAGCGGGTTCAAGATCGTTCGAGCGCTCCAGGGCCATGCGCGCGAGATAGGGCAATGATAATCCGTCGGGATTTGCCTGACGTAATGCAATTGTTTCCTCTGAAAACGTGATGCCCTGTTCATTATAACCGGTCTCGACTCCCAAAAACAATACGGGATCCATTTCTATCCACATTGGTTTTCTTTTCGAGCTTTTTAGGACCCCAGATAAATACAACAATCACCACAAACAGGACCGTAATCATCAATTGCAATATCTCGGCGCGCTCGGACAATTCAAACAATTCACCCAGGTAATTTCCCATAAAATGGAACAGAATCGCGGACAGTATGCTACGG
>WJMF01000019.1 GCA_014728085.1 Candidatus Zhuqueibacterota bacterium | reverse complement strand
TGCCGGACAATCCAGCTGTGGTGTGGCTGTTGGATTGGTACGGTGTCTATTGCAGCCAGGACACCGGCCACACCTGGCAAAAACAACTCGATTTGGCTCAAATAGATGATGATACAGGTGTTGATATGGTTATGACCGAGGGCGGTCGTGGCTGGATTTTGACGGAGTATAATCTTTATTATACCGAAAATGCCGGCGGCTTGACCAAAGTAGAGTCGGCCGTTGAAGAGATACCGCAAACCTTTTCAGTAAACCGCAATTATCCCAATCCCTTTAATAGCGAAACCGTGCTATCATTTTCCCTGCAGCAGGCCTCTGCAGTCGAGCTTTCGGTCATCTCTTTGCGCGGCAAGGTGGTCAAAACGCTGCTGTCGAGGCGCTGCAGCGCCGGCAGCCACAGGGTGATCTGGAACGGCTGCGACGATCGCGGCTTGCCGGTGGCCTCGGGCACCTATCTGGCGCGTCTGCGCTGCGGCGAGCGGGCGGTGTGCCAAAAGATGGTGCTGTTGCGCTAGGCTAAGGGATTGCTGCTATGGATTTTTTTGTTGATCGTCTCGCCGTGTGTCATTTTAGTTTTTTATAGCAAAGCGCGTTAGCGCTTGGCTATCAGTTTCCGATTCTCTGACCCTGACTTGAGCCGGCGTGGATGTAAAGAACATATCGTTCCTAAAGGAACTCGGGACGGCGTCAATATGATTTGCTATAAATATCGCGTCCCTAAAGGGACACTGGTTTTGCCGGTGATATAGATTCCCGGCCCGAGTCGCGCAACGACGACATGTTTTTAGCAATCCGTCAGCATTAACATTTTCACAGGGGCTGTATCAAAAGTATTTATAGTACTATTTTTTAGAGGTCTCTTAACTATACAAAACCGCAAAGACCGCAAAGGGATCGCTGAGAATTTATCTATTTCATTACCTGATTTGATTTAGAGAGAAGAGTTTTTATCAGGATAAAATCTCAACAGCTGGAAAGAAGAGAAATATATAAAAATGAATTACTGGTGTTTTCTGTTGATATTTTCTTGCAGTTCATCCATGTAAACAGGCATGTTCTTCTCAGCGTTTCTCAGCGAGCTCGGGTGCGCCAGGCGAAGCCTGGGATATCTTGTAGACTGAAAGGAGTCTACCTTGACAATTGCCTGTTTATCATGTAGTCGATTAAGCGCAGATCGGGGTAACCCGGCCTGCGAAGCCTTATGAGACGAAAGTACGAGCCGTAACGCAAGTGAACCTGATTCGGCCTCGTTACGCCAAGTTGAAAGTCGGCCAGTGTCCCCGAGATCCTAAAGCCTGCCACCTGTGAGGTAGTAACAGGCACGTACACTCACAGGGCTTTCCGGGGTGGTTGAGGACGGTGTGTACTGAAAGATATTCCAGGAACCTGGGAGGCCCCGCGATGTGCCGAAAGTTTGGCAACGCTCCTCGGGAAACCATAACCGGTAGAGCGGCATCGATGGGGATTCGGAAAAGCCCATAGTAGTGATGAAGTTCCGTAACGGGAATGGAGCGAAGGGGCTTTGCTGTAAACGTGATTTTACCAAAAATGGATGGAGATACGCTTGCCCGGAAGGGCTGCTATGTGAATTTAATTCTCCAGACTGCGGCGAATTCTTTACCATAAGGTCAAATCCTTTGGTGAAAGTTTACAGTGAGAGCCGGATGCGGGAAAACCGCACGTCCGGTTTGACGAGGGGAAAGGCGGATGCATATGATGCATCCCCTTTCCTACTCTACCGTTCGACGGTTTATTCTATCCGCACGCAAAAACGCAAAGGCGCAAGGGAAAAATCTAATAGGTCATAGCATCCAGAGTCGTTTCACAGGGTTACTCGTCAAAGACCGGTAACCGGGGTTCAATCTCTCTTTGACCTTGTTTCAATCTTTTCAACCTTGGTAGCCAACCGGCTCTCCCTGAATTTACCTTATTACCTTGTTCCAGTCGGAATCTAGGATAAATATATTATTATCATTATTTTACCTTCCCCAGAACAAGCAGATTATTATTAAAATTTTATTTACAAGGGCTTTAGCCCAAATTCTTTCATCGGTATTCATTTTTATCTCGTTCGACTGCTCTGGGTTGTGTCGCTTCAATTTACGGCCTGCGAGCAGGAAAACCCAACCCGACCTGACCGCCCCTCGCTTTCGCCCCCTGGCGGGGGCTTGAATTTTTAGCCCTAGTTCTTTGATATCATTATTCTGTTCAAAAAAAATATCCTAATTCTTGGTCGAAAGCTCCTCAGCTCGTATGGTATATGAATCAACAATCACCCCATCAATGTTGATAATGCTGTAGGTAATTTTGGCCTCTTCGTCCAGGGTGTTGAACTCCAGATGACCGAAAGAACACTTTTCATTATATCCCATAATAAATTGCGAACCTTTGGCGTCCTCTACCAGAGAGTGGGTATGGACATTGGTGAGTCTGGAGCTCATCACCTCATAGAAATCATATCCCTGCGGCCGGGGGATTTTGCGCAGATCTGAACGGTGACGGTCCGCCGCCATCAGCAGCACGCCGTCGATCCTGTTCTTGTCGATAAAGGAAAAAATTTCCTCGCGCTCATCCGCATAGCTGTCCCAGGTATCGAGGCTGCCCGGTTTAACGCCGGGCGACCAGGGAACCGATGACGCCAGCACTTTGAACCGTCCTGTTGATGCCGCCAGAGTATTCAATAGCCACTTTTTCTGAACCGGCCCCAGCATCGAGCCGCCGTCAAGATCGCGGTAATAGCGGCAGTCGAGCATGATAAAATGCACATCAGCGATCATAAAATCATACCAGCAGCCCGGTTGGGTTGGGCCAAATCCATAAGCTGGATTGTTCCAGTTGCTGCGAAAAGTCTGCCATACTTTACGCTTCCATAGCGGTGTGTCGATTTCCGGTCCCGGAATGCAATCATCTGTGGCAAAATCATGATCGTCATAAATCGAAAAGAGAGGCGTTACGGCTGCCAGCTGTCGCCATTGCATTTGACTTTGCCGCCGGTAATAACAGTACTCAGCGGTTAGCTCGTGTTCGGGATCGTCGATATAAACATTGTCGCCCAGCATCAACATCGCCAGCGGCTGGTGTTCCTTTATCGTCAACCACATGTGCTCGTGATCCGCACCAAACCCGGCGCCGCCGCCAAAAACAATGCTGAAACGGGCCTGTGAGCCAATGGTGGGGAAGGTGCGGAACGCATACCAGGGACTTGTCGCTTGTTGATCGATGAATAGCCGGTAGCGGTAACGCCGGTTTGGTTCCAGGCCGTTTATTCGGATAATCGCTGTATGATCCTGTTTCTTCGAGGTCCGTCCTTTTTTAATGAATGCAGAGGTGCCATTATCGGTTGTTACTTTGATGCTCACCGCATTCTCGCTTTCCGTTCGACACCAAAAGCTGGCCGAGGTATCGCTGACGGCGCCAAGCATAGGGCCGTGCAACAGGGGATTCTTGTGCTGTTTCATCACTGCCTGAAAGGCTTTGGACGATTTCAGAGGCGAGAAATAATCATTCAGCCACGCCCTAAAGCGCTCGACAGCGATACCGTCTTGCAGGGCCTGCAAAGCGAATTTTTCAGCATTTTGCTCGCGCATACAAGCGGCCAGGCTTTGTACGAAATACTGCTCGGCCTGATGAGCCGGACTGTGTAACGGATGCGGGCTCTTTTGTAAAACCACGAGGGCTGAATCGATTTGCCCTCTCGCCAACAAGCGCACGGCATTGCGGCCGGGATCGTGCTGCGCCTGCAGCGGAACTATAATAAGAATCATAAACAGATAAATGGTATGATTTCTTGACATCAAAGAGACTCCCTTACGGACAAAAGTAGACGGAACATTTGCAAAATAATAGCAATATCTCTTTGCAATTCAAAGTAAAATAGTGCTTACACCGACATCCTCAAACCATAAACTATTTTTAAAACTCTTCAGGGTTGTATACATTTTACTTGAATTATTATTCAGACTTTGCTATGTTATTTAATTAAATTCAGCGAAAGCAGGTTCTTTATATTTACCCATTTATGAACGATAACGCTTTTTTGTGCGTTAAAGGAAGCGTCATAAGAGGATATTCCTGTGAAAAAGATCAATCTCGGTCTCATCGGTTGTGGCCTTGGCGCCGGGGCGCTCTATGGCTCTTTTTTCGATTATCTCGAAAACGGTCGCCTGATTGCCTGTATGGACATTGATAAGAAACGCGCTGAAATCCTGAAAAAACAAACCGGAGCAGCTTATCTCTACACCGATCTGGATGAAATGCTTGCAAACGATGAAATCGATGCCGTCATTGTCGTCACGCCGACCAATTACCATGCCGAACAGGTGGTCAAAGCCGCCGAAGCGGGAAAACACGTTTTTTGCGAAAAACCCATGGCTCCGACGATTGAAGAAGCCGATCAAATGATTGACGCCTGCAATCACTATAACGTCAGGTTGCAAATCGCTTTAATGAAACGCTTTAACAATTCGTTTCTCAAAGTCAAAGAGATTGTCGACAGCGGCCGTCTGGGCGATATTTTTGAACTCCGTGCCATCTGGGATAACGCCCGTACCCGCGCCTCGGCAGAAGGAAATTATCGGCACCGGCTCATCTCCGGCGGCGGCTATCTGCAGGAGGACGGATCGCATCCCATCGATATTTGCCGCTGGTTTATGGGCGAGGTCGACTCGGTCAGCGGTCACGTGATGCTGGTGGCCGGCAACCGCTTTGAAAACGACGATCTCGATCTGGTGGTGATGAAACACCGCAATGGCAGCATGAGCAGTCTTCACATCACCATGCTGACCCATCGCCGCGGTCTGGAATCCTATGAAATATTCGGCACCAAAGCCACCCTGTTGATGGAATGGAAATTTCACAGCACTCATTCGCTGGAGCCGGGTATTATCAAGATTTACGAAAATGCCGGCCAGGTTACCGATGTCACCCTGGAAACCTCGTGGAATCCGCATGAAGAGCTTATCGACAACTGGCAATACCTCAATGAATTGCGTCATTTTTGTGATTGCATCCTTTATGATAAAACGCCCCGGGTGGGAGGTGATGACGGACGAGCGGCAGTCGAGATCATTAATGCCGCCTATCTTTCAGCTATGCTGAACAAAACCGTCAAGCTTCCACTGGAGTCTTCACCCGATCTTAACTCACTCTTTACCCGCTTGCAAAAAGAATCCAAATGGCAAATCAAGGATCAGGATGCCTGGTGGAGCCGATACTGACAGGATATGATGAACGGACTCGTATTCAATATACAGCGATTTTCCCTGCATGACGGACCCGGCATTCGCACCACGGTCTTTTTAAAAGGGTGTCCTTTGCATTGTTACTGGTGCCACAATCCGGAAGGCATTCGTCCTTCTGCCGAGCTGCAGGTGTTTCCGCAAAAGTGCATCGGCTGTGGTGAATGCATCCGCGTATGCAAACAACATGCGCACCAGGTCATCGACAATAAAAAGCGATTTCTTCGCGATCGCTGTATTGCCGACGCTGCCTGTGTCGCGGTTTGCTATGCCGGCGCTCTTGAGCTCACCGGTCGACGTATGAACGTTGATGAGGTGATGGCTGAAATCGAACAGGATCAGATCTATTACGACTCATCCGGTGGTGGGGTCACGCTATCCGGCGGAGAACCATTGATGCAGAAAGCGTTTTCCCTGCAGCTTTTAAAGCGCTGCCGTGAGCACAGCATTCATACCGCTTTGGAGACCTGCGCATTTGCACCCGCTGAATCGTTGAAAGAATTGCTTTCTTATACCGATCTGGTGATGATGGATATCAAACACATGGATAGCGATCTGCACAAAAAAGCCACCGGTGCCGGGAACCGCCGCATACTCGACAATGCACGTCTGCTGGCAAACACGGATATTCCGCTGTGGTTTCGCATCCCGGTTATACCGGAATTTAACGATTCCATCAAAGCCATAACCGATATTACTGCTTTTGCCGGCGCTTTACAGATTGAACGAAAAAAACGCCATAATCCCGCAGAGATTCGTCTCGAACTCTTATCCTTTCATCAAATGGCAGGCGACAAGTATAAAAGTCTGGACATGGATTACAACGCAAGAGCGATCAAACCGCTGAGCAAGACCACCATGTCTGAATTGCAGGACATTGTGAACCATTATTTTCAGGATTAGACAATGAATCGAAAATTTACCTATGAAGAGCGCCTAAAGTCGCTCTACAAAACCAAAATGAAACACACCGGGGAAAAGTGGCAAGCCATCGGTTCCATGGATTTTGATGATCACGCTATTATTTTACCACCGCCTGAAAAGCGTAAACTGGTGGAGGTCATCAGTGGGTCCGGCGTTCCTATTACCGATTGCCTTTTATCCGATTTTACCCCGAAGAGCAACCATAAAAGCGGCGGATTTTTTGGCCCGCGCAGTTGCGGTGAAAATTTTCGCAAGCTGCTGGAAACCCATCCCGTCTACATCGATCCCGTGAGCGCCCTTGCCGGTGCCTATATGGTCAATTTTTTGTCCTATCGCGAGCCGGCGTGGAATCCGGATTTTGATTATTCCTGCCTGCACGACGAACAACAAAAATACAAGCTGTTGCACGGCATTGGCGCGGTTCAGCATTTTTGCCAGGATATGAATATCGGTTTTCAGCTCGGCTGGGGTGGTATTCTTGACAAAATACATCATTATCGCAGCATTAACACAGATGATGAGGCGACCGAGCTTTATGCCGGACTCGAGGCTATGGTGCTCGGCTTTCAGAGCTGGATCGGCCGCCATGCGAAAGCGGCTGCAGAGATGGCGGAATCGGAAAACCATCCGCAGCTAAAACAAAATTTGCTCGAAATCGCAGCCATCAATAAAAAACTGGTGACCGAGCCACCCGAGACCTTTCGGGAGGCTTGTCAATGGATGTTATGGTATCAAATGGCGGGCAAGATGTACAACATGGGCGGTTCGCTGGGGCGCATCGATCAGTTTCTCTATCCGTTCTATATCCGCGACAAAAAAGCCGGTTTATTGACCGATGAAGAGGCGGTATTCTATCTTGCCTGTCATCTGGTCATGGATACCAGTTATACCCAGTTGGGCGGACCCGACCGCGATGGTAACGACACCACCAACGAGCTTTCCTACCTGGTTTTACAGGCAGCGCACCGGTTGCGCATTCCGGCCAATATCGGCGTCAGCGTCGGGGAAAAAACCGATAGTGAACTTTTAAAACGGGGGGTTGAGATCCTCTTCGAGGACAAAACCGGCATTCCCAAATTTCTCGGCGTCGACCAGACCAGCAAGGGATTCAGCAAAAACGGCTATCCCATCGAGCTGGCACGGGAACGCGCCTATTCCGGCTGTCACTGGTCGGCCCTGCCCGGTCGTGAATATACCGTCAATGACTGCGTCAAGATCAATCT
>WJMF01000119.1 GCA_014728085.1 Candidatus Zhuqueibacterota bacterium | reverse complement strand
TGTCGGTATCCCCCCAGACCTGGCGATCTGCAGATTTTTTAAATTCGGCCAGCTCCTGAATGCTGACATCGGTCTGATCCTTCTCCTGACACGCTGTCATTATCAGAATCACAGACAACAAATAAAGTAAACGTACCATAAAAACTCCTCTATATTTTTTCATGCCTCATATATAAAATAATCAGAAGCAGATTAAACATCAATCTTTTTTCCTAAAATAGTTCAAGATAAATCCCGATCGGATACAAATCAGTCATACGTTTCAAAGGGTGAAAACAAAATCTCCTCATATAGATTAATTCGGAAAGATATGAAGAAATTATTCGTTACCTGAAATAATGACTTGTTCGGCAAATGATTTCGCCCATTGCGCATATTTTTTTAATGTTTCGGGAGAGGTTCGTTTGGTCTGGCGGAAACAACGCTCCGGTAGATGAGGTTGGGGAACGAATGGCTGCAGAACATAACGTTTTGCACCATTGATGATTTTCAGTATGCCTTTGATATCGCTTTCCGTGTGAAAAGACTCGATAATCGTCGTGCGAAATTCATAATCCACTTGAGCGGATTTGAGGAGATCGATGGATTCCTGTAGAGTTGAGGTCTTGTCGTAACCGGTTAGTTCAGAATAACGACCTAATGAAGACTTGACATCCAGGGCAATATAATCTACTATTGGCAGGATGGTTTGTAACATCCGGGGACAGGACCCATTGGTATCTACTTTTATGGCAAACGAATAATTCCTAAAAAACTCGACCAATTCGGGTAACTGTTTTTGCAGCATCGGTTCGCCACCTGTTATTGTGATTGCATCCGCCCAATTGTCCTTAAAATTTATGCACAGGCGTTCCAATCGCTCCCAGGAAAATCCATTTTGTTTGCTTGCCATCAGTTCTGCATTGTGACAAAAGCCGCAACGAAAGTTACATCCCGACGTAAAAAAAAGAGCGGAAAGATGGCCGCGAAAATCAATCATGGTCAGTTGTTTTTGATAAGCAAAAACTGGCGAATAACGGCTGCTCCCAGATACAAGCTCACTCATAACTTATCCGTTTTTCGCTCTCTGTAACATATCCTGAATTAGTTTTGGCGGCAGTATCCCCTTGCCGATTTCACTATAATCGGTTTGTAATCCCAACCACATATGCAACAGGGTTCGTTTAAAATTATCTTCCATATCTTGAGCGTTTTGAGCTATGTATTCATAGTCCCGGGTTTGATCGTTCCATTTTGTGATCACAAATCCCGGGATTCGCGATGGATTAAAACATTCCACCTGAGTGAACGCCACAAGACCATCTATGCTTTCGACATTATAATAAATTTTGCTAAACTCCTGCCACTCTTTGGTTTTTAATAAACCATCCAATCGTTTATTTAAAAGAGCACATTTTTCACATCCGGGTTTACCGTATACTTCTATACGGTATGATTTTGGTATCATACAATTGTCCCTCTGTTTTAGTCCCCGCACCGCAAACAGGGCAAGAAAATCTCTTCAGCAACCGCAAGGTGGCAACCCCGCTGTCGCCTCGGATATATGCCCCTCCTTTATCCCTGTATCAAAATTTATTGCAATATTTCGCTTTCTGATAGCGCAAAAAGCGGATTAGAACGAACAAATCGTTCTGCTCTGCTACCTGGATGGCTGCTGAATTTTTCAAGCCTCACTTGCGGTGACCAGGGTGTTGGCGGTCTGGTCATCCTCTGCTGTTTCGATGGTGTAGTTTCCATGTTGACGAGCAAGGAGCTCGCCGAATTGTTTTGAACGATTCCAATTTTCAATCTTGCTGAAATAGCCGACAACCCGGGTTTCACCATAGACCTGTTCAGAGCCGCATCGGACACATTCGCTTTGCAGGCCTCTTGCCTGATGCAGGCAATCTTTACAATAGGTGAACTCGGGAGATATCGTCAATTGAGCGCACTGGGTACGGTAAAATGTCTCTTTAACCAATTTAAAAATGGACTTGGGTGATGGTTGCTCTTCTCCGACAAAAGCATGAATAATAGCACCAGACTCTATCATGCTGTGGTATTTAGACTGCTCACGGATTCGGCTAACCAGGGACACATCAGAATCAGCGGTTAAATGGACAGAGTTGGTATAAAAAACCGTATCCTCTTTAATACTCCCTTTGACAACTTTGGATGCCTCCTCTGGAAAATAGATCAGATCGGTTTTTGCCAGGCGCCGGGCCGCGCTTTCAGCCGGCGATTCTTCAAGGCTTAGCTTGATATTATGCTTGCGCGATAACTTTTTAGCGCGCAAGAACATATGGGCAACAATTTTTAATCCCAGCTCCTGGGCGGCCTTGCTTTCATGCAGTTCTTCACCCGTTAGATACTGAACAGCATCGTTAATGCCAATCAATCCGATAATATAGGTGCATTTGTCGAGGTCTACATAAGGCAAGCCGTCACATGAGGGCTGACCGATTTGATACAGCGGACGGCCCCGTTCGGACATCATTTCGCGAGTAACTCTCCGCTTTTGCAGGTGTGCTTCAGCGCAGATGTCCATCGCCGCATCAATCTCCTGTAGCAATCCCTCCAGATTCTTTTTGCCGTTTCGCGCGCTTTTGTATGCCGCCTGTGGGATATTTACCGTCACGTTTTGGAATCCGCAAAATCGCATGGATTCCGGATGTTTGAGCATACGATTATCGGTAATGGTGGTTCGCAGACGACAACAGGCCGAAAGGGTTACTTCATCCCGATCATATATAAAATAAGTAGAGCCGTTTTTGCTGGCAAGTTGACAGGCCCGTTCTACGATGCGCAGTTGGTTTTCATCTTCAAAAGACTCTTCGTTGATGTGAAAATCGCATTTGGGAAATTCAAAAACACGTCCCTGTTTATCACCTTCCTCCCAGACCGTTAAAAGCGCTAGCGCAAATTCCTGTGCCTCTTTTTGAAATTGTCCATAGGTTAGAATTTTTTCACCACGTGCTTCCAGATCCTTCTGAACGTTTTCATCATAACAGAGACCCTTTTGAGGATCGCCATATTCCTTCAACACCAACCTCGGACTGGAATCCGGAGCGTCGACATAGAGATTCATGTAATGATAGCCGTTCTCATCGCATTCATCCCGTAAAACCTCTTTCAGCGGTATGATATTTCCATCTCCGGTTTGGAGCATATATTTTCCGGCCGGACCGATGGCGGGTACATTTTTCATATAAGATGGCACACCGGTATGGATATTAAAATCGAGGAATAAAGTCTGCCCTCCGCGGGAAAAGGCGTTTTGCGAACCATTAAAAATAAGCTCCTGAGCGATCTGTTTGAGTTCCACGGCATTCATTCCTGCCAAAAGAGGCGCATAGAGAACATTAATGTAAGCAATGCCCAGGGCGCCGGCATAATTTGCCTGCATGGTCGCTAAAAATGTATTAAGATGACCGGTTAATACGGAAGCACTTCTGGCCGGTTTGGATTCGGTGTTTAGATTGAGCAAACGCTGCAAGCCATACTTTTTCACATACTCTACTGAATGGGATGAACAATAGACTCGATGAGGATATCCCAAATCATGAATATGAACAATGCCGGTATCATGGGCTCGCTTGACGCTGGGCGAAAAAATGGTATCCAATGCCCATTGCTTTAACACAAGCTCGGCAACCCCTAAATTCACTGCCTCAGGATTATTGTTTACAATATTGCTATTTTCCGACGATTTTGTGTTCATCAAAGCTTCAATATACTGTTTTGGGATTCCATACATCCCCAAATCGTGCAACTGCTCCTGAAAACCTCGCGAAGACAATTCATTATTCACCAACTCACGAACCAATGCCGTGTTTACCGTCGTCACCTTGCTGCCAATGACGATATTCTCTACAGACTTTGCAATCTCAGAGGCGTCTTCGGAAGCTAATCCTACAGACTCGATAAGTTGCTTGATTATTCTTCCCCGATCCCAGATGGTTGTAATGTTGTCGGTAATAGATTCGACAAGCAGCAGATTTGCATCGGTGGGATCTTTCGACATATTGCTGTTTGATGAGCGAACACGAATTCTTCTTCGTGACAATTCACGCTGCTTTCGATAACGCTTGTAAGCAGCCACCACCACAGGAAAATTGTTTTCCGATAATACAATTTCTACCAAATCCTGCACATCTTCGATTTTAGGGGTGCGCCTGCCCCTTTCATCTTCCTGAACATAATATTCACTAAATGGATCATTTAGCTGATCAACAACAGCAGATGCCAGTTTTTTATAAATGCCTCTCTCAAAGGTTTCCCCTGTTTCCCGGCTAACCGCCTGAAATGCCCGCTTGATCGCGTTTTCGATCTTTTGGGCACGAAAGGGAACCAAATAGCCATTGCGCTTAATTAATCCATCCAGGTTATTGCTGCCGGCACCAGACATGAAAATATCTCCTCAATTTTACTCCCCCAAACAGGCAAGTTATAAAACAATATATATAGATTATTTATTTCATGCAACCACTAAATATAGTACCTGCAAAGAAAATGGATGCGTAATCAGGTTCTAACTTTTTTGCGGAAAACAAAGAGGCCCCATTGCTTCTTCACCAACGAGAACAAGTCTTCGAAGCAGATATAACTATATTGAAGAAACGCCCTTTGTCAACACCAAAGGGCGTTTCTTCATTTTTTTGCAGCTAGAAAGGATTTTTGTCGATTTTCTCCCCCGAGGCGCCCCGGTTAATTATCTGACGCCGGCGAATCGCGTACAACCGCATAATATCTTTGGCGTTTTCATTGACATCAATGGTGACCTGATCGATAGAATGATCGGTGCCACCGCTGTGGCGAACAACCTTGTAAATCGGTTCCCAGACGCGGCCAATCCGGTGATGTTCGGCAACTTTATTCACCAACTCGTAATCTTCACCATAGTTGCGGCAATATGGTGAATCATTCATGCCGAACCATCCCATGTTCTCGAGCACTTTGATCTTTATCGATCGTGGCGCTCCGGCACCACCAACCCGCAACAGGTTGTTCCGTCCATTCTCCTCTGTCCATTCCTCATGCGTTACAACAAACGGGTTACCATCCAAAAGTATTGGCGCGATATCGCCATTATCCTGTTTCTCGAAAACCTGATATGACCCGATCACCATACCGATTCGATCATCTTGATCATAGACCTCCAGGACTTTTTCAATCGCATTCTCGAATAAAAGATCATCGGAATCGAGCTGCATATAATATTTTGCCTTTGAACTTTGAAGAGCAGAGTTGAAACACAAACCGAGATTATTCATATCATGAACAATCAGGCGAACTGTTGGTTTTTCGGGATGAAACTTGCTGCCCCCATGCATATATTCTTTTACCGCTCCTACAGTCGGATCATCTTCGCCACCATTACAAACAACCACAATTTCGATGTTTTTTACGGTCTGTGCCTGTACGGATTCAATGGCATTACCGATAAATTCCGGGCGATTGAAAACCGGTATAACCACCGTAACCAAACAATCTTTAAAGGACTCTTCTTCTGCCTCCGTATAGGTCACGGCCTTATAATTCTGTCCGGGAGCGAGATAGGCGTTGATGCGCTTTAAATGCTCGGTACAGATTCTTTCCAGTTCCTTCGCAATCTCTTTGCCGGCTTTTAAATAAGCAAAGACATCATGCTCCTGTTGTGGAGCATAAACATAATAGGGTGTACCATTGAAACGATTGGACACATGTACCACTTGTTTTGTCTCAAACGCTTTAAGGCGTAAATCATAAACCGGCTTGTATCGGTACTGTTCATCGCAGAATCCGATGCCCCGCAAAAAGGAGCGGCGGAACAATAAACAAAACCCCATATCCCAGGTTTCCAGTATACGCCCCGGATGAAATTCGAGCAGTTTGCGCTCACGGCGCTCAGGCCCGTCAATTAAATCATAATCCGCATATAACAGATTACAGGATGGATGGCGATCCATAACCATTTTATAAAACGCGACAGCAGAACGCACAAGCTCTATCGAGTCAGTTTCATTGTTACAGACAAGTATATATTCATTCCCGGCTTTTTCAAGGGCGGCATTAAGAGCTGCGGCTCTGTTACTGAAATCCGCCTCCACGGCGATAAACCCCTGCTCTTTTGCCAGATTCATTGCTTCCTGCCAATCGCCATAAATAACTGCCTGAAAATCCTTATCATACTGCATCTCCAGAGATTTCAATGTTTTGGAAAAATCGGAAATAGAATAAGGCGAGTTTTTATTCGCTTGCAGGACAATTGATAGGGTTCCCATCGCTAAATTACCTTTCTGTTAATTTTAATCCCGATTAATATACACATATACAAAACAGCAATCAAGAATTCTCTTTCTAAAACTTTGAATATTTACGCCTGAATTGCGGTTATACTTGATTCAAAGAATATTTTTCGTATATTGGGGTATCTATTGTAAAGCACTGTATTAAACGAAAGGACATGTTTTATGAATCGTCGAACCATCGATATCGGTGGTGAACAGGTTCAAATACCCGACGTTAGTCCCAAATTCATTTTCCGTGTTGTGCTTGGTATTGTGGTGATTTTAATTCTGTTTTCATCATTTTATACTGTCGGCACGGATCAAGTCGGCGTCCTTCAGCGGTTTGGAGCGTATCACCGGACAACAGAGCCGGGACTTCACTTCAAATTGCCGTGGGGCATTGAAGCTGTTACCAAAGTAAAAGTACAGCGGGTATTCAAAGAGGAGTTTGGATTCCGCACGGTTTCAGCGGGTGTCCGGACAGAGTATTCTTCGCGGGATTATACATCAGAATCCTTGATGTTGACCGGAGACCTGAATTCTGCACTGGTGGAATGGATCGTTCAGTATCGCATTAAGGACCCTGTAAACTATCTCTTTCGCGTTCGCCATGTGGAAGGAACCATTCGGGATGTCTCTGAATCGGTGATGCGCCAGGTGGCCGGAGACCACAGCGTCGATGAAGTTATCATTCTGAGAAGAAAAGAAATCGCTCAAAAGGCCCAGGAACTGGCCCAGGCTCTGCTGGATGAATATGAAACCGGCATAGACATTGTCACTGTGAATTTACAGGATGTTAATCCTCCCGTACCGGTACAACCGGCATTCAACGAGGTCAATGAAGCCCGCCAGGAAAAAGAACGAATTATCAACGAAGCCTGGAAGGCCTACAACACGGCTATACCCAAAGCCCGGGGACAAGCTGAACAAGTTGTCCTGCAAGCAGAAGGGTATGCAACAAATCGCATCAACCGGGCACGTGGTGATGCGGACCGGTTTCTGTCGCTATGGCAGGAGTATCGAAAGGCAAAGGACGTAACAAAACGACGTCTCTATCTGGAAACAATGCTGGAAATTTTGCCTAAAATCAAAACCAAGGTCATCGTAGATGACGAGCTTGGCTCGTTTTTGCCGTTACTGCATCTTGAAGGAAAGGGGGTGGGAAGATGATTAATCGAAAAAAAATATACCTCTTTGCGGGAATCGTTGCCCTGGTATTGATTCTGCTTAGCGATGCCCTCTACGTCATTGATGAGACGGAACAGGTCATCATTACGCAATTCGGTGACCCCGTAGGTGATCCCGTAATCGCAGCAGGATTGCATATCAAAACACCCTTTATCCAGAAAGCGAGCTTTTTCGAAAAACGCATTATGCAATGGGATGGAGATGCCAATCAGATTCCCACTTCGGATAAAAAATATATCCTTCTCGATACATTCGCACGCTGGAAAATTACCGATCCGCTTAAATTTTTCCAATCTGTAAACAATGAACGTAACATGCATAGTCGCCTGGATGATATAATTGATGGCATCACCAGAGACTTTATCTCAGAACAACCTTTAATCGAAGTGGTTCGGAATTCAAATCGTAAAATGGTATTCTCGACGGATGAAGGCGGCAAAAGCGCAGTACTTCCCGATTCCCTCCTGATTGAAAAAGGGAGAAAACAAATCACCAAGGAAATCCTCGATCAGGTACAGATTCTTACCCCTCAGTATGGAATCGAAGTTCTCGACATCCGCATCAAACAGGTCAACTATATCGAAGAGGTGCAAGAGAAAGTTTTTGATCGAATGATTTCGGAACGACGTCGCATTGCAGAATTATATCGCTCAGAGGGACAGGGTCAAAAGGCGCAAATCGAAGGTCAAATGGAAAAAGAATTGCAGCAAATTCGCTCAGAAGCATATCGACGGGCACAACAAATAAAAGGTAAAGCAGACGGAAGAGCGACTGAAATCTATGCCAACGCTTTTACCCGAGACCCGGATTTCTACTCATTCATGCAAACGCTGGATTCCTATCGAACCGCAATCGATAGCACAAGTACCATTATTCTGTCAACGGATTCTGAATTTCTTAAATTTATAAAGTCATTTTAGAATACCAGATGGATTTATTTAACCGCTAAGCGCAAAGAGCGCATAGAATAACACATATTATTTAATCGCAAAGCTCGATAAAATCAGTTATAACGATTAATAGAAAACGGATACAATCGTTTCCGATAATCATCCTGGCACGGTTATTACATAGAAAGCGAATATTGTTTTCGCAAAAAAACGTGACAGGATGACCCGTGTTCATTCTCTGTGCTCTTTGCGTAAATAGCGGTTTTGGCAACCGACGTATTAAACGCGAACCCATGATCTGTCGGTTTTAGCAACAGAGCTTGCGGTATTATACTTCGCTGCTCTCGGCAAAAATCTCACCGCGCATGTATTTGCCCCAGACATTCTCAAACCAGGATTCCTCTTCCGGTAAAGGCCGGCAAGGCTTCCACTCTGAGACAAACTTTCCCTCCGAAGAAAGAATCGTTTCCAGAACCTTGTTGCGTAATTCCGGATTTTCCGGCTTGTAGCACCACGCTTCACCCAGTTTTTCCAGAACCGGATCTCCCGCCTTGTCCATTACCAGATATGATCCGCGGCTGCCACCCCCCTCTTTTAGATAAGCGCGAACAGCTTCAAGGTAAGCCGCATGGGCGAGAACCAAATGCCTGTTTTGCAAAAGCGCGGGTATCTCTTTATTATCCGTAATTTTTTGTTGATCAAACGTTTCGATCTGCTCATAAGCCTGCTGCAAAGCTTCTTCAACCTGGTGCAATTCGCGAATGTGTGATCCAAAATTGGTCATGCGTTGCTGCAATTCATCTCTGTAAGACATGACCGTGCTTTCTCCTTTATGATCAATAATGCTGCGCAGTTTATCGAATAATGCCTGTCCCCGGGAAGCGGCAATGCGATCAAACTGATCTGAAGAACATTTTCCTTTGTCGATTGCCTTTGCCACGCGTTCGGCTGCGCGATAAGATCCAACCTGACCGGAATTCAAAGCGGAGCCGCCGGGACGGTAGACACCATGACTTCCGTTCACTTCTCCCACAGGAAACAAATGCCGTATATTCGACTCCCACCACATATCGCCGGCTAATCCTCCATTGTTATGCTGGGCACAAACCGCCACCTCCAAAGGTTCATTCTCTATATCAATACCATTTTTAACATAGAGCTCAATTGCCAGGGGGTTCATTTTTTGCAGTCGCTCTATCGGTGTTCCGAACAGGGCCTCTGAATTTTTTAAATAGTCATGGGCTTCAGGCTCCAACGCCTCAAAAGAGAACGAGCCGATGCGCTCGTCTCCGCGGGGGTTTTCACGAAAATCCATAAAAACCCGTCGCCCTTTAACCACAGTCTCTATATAGACCAACACATCGATCAGCGAAGATCCGTAATTGGGAATTTTGCGTGGATCAAAAGGCCACTGGTATCCTTTCAGAAAAATATCTGTGGCGAGTTTGCCCATAGATGGAAAATAGGGATTAAAAAATTCCTTCTCCTCCCCACCATTCTCGTCGGTGCTGATATAGCGCGGAATGACCTGCTGGTAAGTGCCCGACACATTCCAGCGAAATTTGATAGAGGCCAGGCCATATTGGGATTCCGTTAAATTCCGCGCTTTGGCACCGACCTCCAGAGCCAATCCTATGGCACCAATATGCACTTTGGGATAAACCGAGGTTTTATACAAACCACCGGGACCACCCACACCGAAAATAATATTATTCACATGAAAAAATTTCAATCCGAAATTGTCTTGATCCAGGGCATTTTTATCTATTGCAATACAACCGACACAACGGTTATCATCAACAAGCAGAGCCACAACATCGTGTTCATCATAGACAGGAATATTTTTATTTTTAACCTGCTGATATAGGCAGTTGAACATTTGGCTCGATGTCCAGGGACCTGCTGATGTTGCACGTTGCCGCGGATCGTGATCGGTTTTATAGCCGACAAATCCGCCATAGACATTATGGGGAAATTGAACGCCGAGATTGGCGAGACGAAAAAACCCGTTGGCGGAAAGCGTGGCCTCAATTAATGCCAGGTCTCCATGCATACCGCCACCATCAAACAGAGATCTGGCCATGTCAAAGGGAGAATCGGGTTCCTTCCCCGCTACCGAAAGTTTATAATATGTCTGTTTGTCGGAACCGGTGTTGTTTGAGGTTCCCCCGCCCACCTTTTCCGTGACGATGGCCAAATCTTGATGTCCAAAAGCATATAAATGATCAGCCGCATTTAAAGAGGCTGCACCTGATCCAATGACCAGCGTTTCATATTCATAAACGGGAAAATGATGCTTGTCAAGCAAAAGCGTTCGTTCTTTCATGATGCTTCCTTTATATTTATTTTGTTACAATCGATGGATGTGAAACCCGCCATCGACATTGATCACTTGTCCTGTGGAATAGGGAAAATATCCCTTTGCAATACCTGCAACGGCATTGGCGATATCTTCCGGATAGCCCCACCGCTTAATGGGCAATAATCCCTCTGCAATTAATTTGTCATATTTTTCAGTTACCACTTTTGTCATATCGGTTTTGATAATGCCGGGTCTGATCTCATAAACGAGAATATTTTCTTCTGCCAGGCGGTCCGCAAAGAGCAATGTCATCATACCAATTGCCGCTTTCGAAATGCAATACTCTCCTCTGGCGGGAGAAGAGGTATAAGCAGAAAGGGACGATATATTGATGATGCGCAGATCCCGATCCGGATAATCCTTCCGGATTTCCGTCATCCAGCTGGCGACAAGCTGAGTTAGAAAATAGGGACCCTTTAGATTGATGGATAAAACCCGGTCAAAACTCTCTTCGGTCGCTTGTAAAAGATCCATCCGCTGTTTGGGTGCCACACCGGCATTGTTTACCAACAGATCGATCCGGCCAAAGCGATCCTTTATTTGTTCGACGATTAAATGTCTGTCATCAGCCCTTGAAATGTCGGCGCGAACATAAAGAAGGTCAACGCCTTTGGCTTTAATCTTGTCGACCTCTTTTTCCACACTTTCCAAAGGATGAACATCATCAATAACGATGTCAAATCCATTTTCGGCGACTTTTTCAGCAATACCATATCCTATGCCTCGCCCCCCTCCGGTTATCAATGCTACTGGTCTTTCCATATAACTTTCCTTTTTGTTTTAGAACACATACTTTTTTGCCGGGCTTTCCAGAGGCCCCTCTATTGTTGAAAATCAACCACCTTAAAATCTGTCTGATCTCAAGTCATCACCTGATGTAATATACGGATTCAATATGATGGAAGAGAACTTGATCGGGCACCAATGGATGTAGCCGGTGTTAAATTAAATATAAACTCTATGACCCAGTTATTCAAGGCTTTTATAAAATACAATCTGCGTGTTGCTTTTTGAGTATCTTTTTGCTACTTTTTTAAATTATCTTGGTGAGAAAAACAATCAGGAATAAAGGATGTTAACAAAAGCCGTCATTACAGCAGCCGGGAAAGGAACACGTCAATATCCGGCCACCAATGCGATACAAAAAGAACTGTTTCCGCTTGTTGATATGGATGGTATTACCAAGCCAACCATTCAAATCATCGCAGAACAAGCACTTGAAGCGGGGATAGAAGAAATTGCAATCGTTGTCCAGCCAGGTGAAGAAAAAAAATTCGCTTTGCACTTTCAGGCCCTGGAAAATGAGAGCAAAAATCCGGGCTTGCATCAACAATCCAATGTCCTCGCCAAGCTTAAAGATCGCATCACCTATATACCCCAACCTTCTCCGGAAGGTTATGGTCACGCTGTGTATTGCGCCAGAGAGTGGGTGGGGGATTCTCCTTTCCTGCTTCTTTTGGGCGATCATATATATATATCCGCCGGTTCAAGATCATGTATTTCTCAAGTTGTCGATATTTTTAATCGCTATCAAAAATCAATTTTCGCCGTCAAGGAAACCCCGGAGGAACAACTCCATTTGTATGGCGTTGTCAGCGGACCAAAATTTCATGAAACCCCGCCCCTGTTCCAACTTGAAAATATCATTGAAAAACCGGATATAAAAACCGCCCAAAAATATCTATCTTCCAAAGAGTTACCACATGGAAAATATTTATCCTTTTTCGGCATCTATGTCTTTGCACCTTCGATTTTTACCGTATTGGGAAAATTTATTGAAAATAATATTCGGGAAAAAGGAGAGATTCAACTCACGAATGCCCAGGCTGTTCTTTGTGAACGCGAAAGTGCAATTGGGGCATTGATTTCCGGAAAATCGCTGGATATGGGTACGCCTCTTGGCTATCTCGAAACACAATTCACGCTAGCCCTGAACAGTATTTTTGCCGACCAAATAAAACAAAAAGTGTTGCAGATTTTGCAATAAAGTCCGTATTTTAACGGTACCTTTCCTGTGACGAAACGGTATGTAAACGAAAGATAGAATTCGAATGAAAAATAAAATTAAATACCTGGATGGCCTTCGGCTCAAGCGTTCAATTATAGCTTCCGCGCAGCGAATTCATATGGAGCGGGAAAAGCTGAACAGCATTAATGTATTTCCTGTAGCGGACGGAGACACCGGAACAAACATGGCATCAACCATGACGCATATCGCCAGAGATGCGAAAAATTGTCATGATACCTCTATAGAAACGGTAAGCCTTTCCATCGCTGATTCCGCCCTAAATGGAGCGCGTGGTAATTCCGGAGTCATCCTGGCTCAATTTTTTCTCGGACTCGCAGAAGCGACAAAAGGTAAAGTACGATTGACGACCCGCTCTTTTGCTCAGGCCATGAACAACGCCGTCGAACGGTCCAGAGAAGCCATTGTGCATCCACAAGAAGGTACCATTCTCACTGTAATGCGGGATTGGGCACACCACCTGAATGAGCGCGCCAAAAACACAACCGATTTTGGCGATCTGCTCCGTGACGCCTTGTACAGGGCAAAAGAATCCTTGGCTGACACACCGAAAAAACTGCAGATCCTTTCAAAAGCAGGTGTTGTCGATGCCGGGGCGCAGGGATTCGTCAATATTCTTGAGGGTGTCACTGATTTTATTGAAACCGGAAAAATCGCAGCCTATCGGGCAAAATCACGCGTTACCCGAAAAATCAAAGCTCTGCAAAATGACCATAAAATTACTTTCAGATACTGTACGGAATGTCTGCTGGAAGGACAAAACATTAACCGGGATCTCCTCCGAAAAAAATTGGACGTTATCGGAGATTCACTGATCATCGTCGGATCAAACCAAAAAGCCAGGATACATATCCACACCAACGAGCCCGAAAAGGTTTTCTCCCTGGCTTCTGAACAAGCTACAATTTCCAGGAAAAAAGTAGACGACATGAAATCGCAGCACAACCACCTGAAAACATCAACAGATCATATCGCCTTGGTGACAGACACAACATGCGATATTGCCGAAGAAACAGCAAAAAAATATAACATTCATTTTGTGCCGGTCATCATCCAGGTCGGAGAAAAAAGCTACAAGGATAAAACAGAACTGACTCAGGAACGCTTTTATAGTCTTCTGAAACATTCAAAAGCAAAAATTTCCACCTCACAACCATCACCGGCATTCTACCAAAATATTTATGACAATGTATTTAAATCCTATACATCGGCACTATCCATTCATCTCTCCGGGCGTTTAAGCGGAACACTACAAAGCGGTATGATTTCAGTAAAGAACAAAATCTATGAAAACAAGGTTCATTTTATCGACAGCAAATCCCTCTCCGGTGCCCTGGGGCTTGTTGTTGAAGAGGCGGCCTTGTTAATCGAAAAAGGACTGACTGTGAAAGATATTAAAGAAAATCTGGACAAGGCGATTGCAACGGTTAGATTGTTTATCGCGCTGCCGTCGTTAAAGTATATCATTCGCAGCGGCAGGCTGGGTAAACCCCAGGGTATATTGGCAACCCTGCTGAATATCAAACCCGTTTTAACAAGTGATTCCGACGGAAAAATCGTTCCCTGTGCAAAGACATTTGGTAAAAAAAATGTATTTAAAAAAACACTCTCTCTGGCCATGGATTATGCAGAAACGCTGAAAAACCCCGTTTTCCGAATTATGCACGCCAATGCCAGGAACAGAGCAAATGCCTATCGTACGCATATCCGCGACTTGCTGAAAAAAAATGACATTCATATCCTGAAAGCATCACCTGCTCTCGGCGTCTATGCCGGAATCGGGGCTGTAGCGATTGCCGTTATCGATAGAATTGAATAATAAACGAGGTCTTTATGTTTCAATTGGTATCAGTCATTTTGTTGAGCTATTTGGCCGGTTCGTTCCCGACCAGTATCATCACTGGTAAACTGCTCAAAGGGATAGACATTCGCCAACATGGAAGTGGAAATGCAGGTGGAACAAATGTATTCCGCGTTTTGGGTTGGAAACCGGGCCTTTTTGTCATGCTCTTTGATTTTTTCAAAGGTTTCGCGGCAACATTCTGGATTTCATTAATCGCATCCGATTTGTCCTTTATCGATTATGGTTCGGTCCAGTTAATCACCGGTTGCTGTGCTATTTTGGGTCACATTTGGACCGTATTCGCCAACTTTCACGGCGGTAAAGGTGTCGGAACGGCGGCAGGAATGCTCGTTGCCCTTTATCCCCTGGCCTTTATAATTTGTCTGGCTGTCTTTTTCATGGTCTTTTTTTTAACACGCATCGTTTCTCTCGGTTCCATGATTGCTGCTGTAACCTTGCCGCTTGTTCTCACTATTTTCAGATATGCGCTTAACCAGGAAATTTCCCAAACGCTTTATATATTTTCTTTTTTGGTTGCTGTATTGATCGTTTTCACCCATCGATCGAATATTAAAAGACTGCTCAAAGGCGAAGAAAACAAGTTTAAAAGGAACATTGAACAAAAAGATGAATAATCAGTTGAAAATCACCTTTCTCGGGACATCAGCGTCTATTCCATCTGTAAGAAGAAACCTCCCCAGTATGATCATACAAAAAAACGGCTTTTCCATCTTGTGTGATTGCGGTGAAGGGGTTCAACTTCAGCTCCAAAAGGCCAATATTTCTCCATCCCGGGTGCGCTATATTTTTATCTCGCATCTTCACGGGGATCATATATTCGGTTTGAACGGTTTACTCACCACACAACAATTATTAGACCGTACGGCACCTCTCACTCTCATCGGCCCGAAAGGCATTAAGGATTATGTAGACTTTATTCAACACCTGTCTTCACATACGCTCAAATATCCGCTGATGATAAAAGAGCTTGAAGACAGTGAAGATTATACTTTGCCAATAGATCACTTTTCAGTCGTTACAAAGCTTTTAGATCACAGCATGCCATGTCATGGCTTTCGTTTTGTCGAAGAAGACAAACCGGGCAAGTTTGACCAAAAAGCTGCAGAGGCCTTAAATGTACCGCAAGGGCCCCAACGCCAAAAATTACAGCAAGGCAAAGCCGTTACCCTGGAAAATGGCCGAAAAATTCAACCCGAACAGATTGTGGGACCGCCAATACCGGGGCGAATAATCACCTATTGTACGGATACACGACCCTGTGATGCCGCCCTGAAGCTGGCCGACCACGCCAACGTTCTTGTTTATGAAAGCACGTTTTCTCAAAAACACCACGACCGCGCCTTACAAACATATCACAGCACAGCAAAACAGGCAGCTGAAATCGCAGATAACGCTCAAGCCGGAGTCCTCTATCTTTACCATATCAGCCAAAGAAATGATGAGGAAGAAGAAGAAACCATGTTAAGAGAGGCCCGGGAGATTTTCCCAAATTCCTTTTTACCTCAGGATCTTGAAAGCATTTTTTTGGATTCGACAACATGACAATGGAGAAAAAACCGGGAACATATAAACTCGTATTGATTTTAAGCATAGGTGTAATCGCCATTTCAATTGCATCGATCTGGATAAAAAGATGTACCGCCCCTACTCTGGTCATTGCTTTCTACCGTCTGTCTATAGCATCCGTTTTCTATCTTGGTCTTTCCTATACCCGGGTTAGCACACGACTGAAAAGGAGAGGAATTCCTCACAAGTTTCTTATGATCCTTTCCGGTATATTTTTAGCTTTGCACTTTGCCTTCTGGATCACATCATTGCGTTATACTTCTGTTGCCAGCTCCGTGGTGCTGGTACAGACCAGTCCGATTTTTATCGCCCTGGGTAGTTGTCTGCTTTTAAAAGAAAGGATGAATTGGAGATTGTTTTTAGGTATAACCATTACATTGTGCGGCGCTTTAATCATCGGAACCAATGATGCCTCCCTCAAAGGATCCCAGCTCCTGGGTAACGCCCTGGCGGTTGCGGGAGCTCTCTGTGCTGCCGGCTATCTCATCATCGGCAGACGCGTCCGCGATAATATGGAAACCATAACTTATGTCGCTATTGTCTATTCAGCCGCCGCCATTACCATTTTATTATTGATTTGGATTAAACAACATTCTTTGATAAATTTTAGCACACAAACATATTTTTATCTTGTTGGTATAGCAATAGGACCTCAAATTATAGGACACACCAGCCTAAATTGGGCTTTAAAATATTTAAGCGCCACCTCGGTTGCCGTCGTCGCCCTGGGGGAACCGATTGGAGCCACAATACTGGCTGTCTTTCTGCTCGGTGAACAACCGTCGTTGATAAAAATAGTCGGTGCAGTTATTATTTTGGCTGGTGTCTCCTTTACGCTATATGCAGAAAACCGTAAAAAAATATCATCACATAGGTGTCTTTATGCAAAACCTGGATAAAATTACACTTTTACATTTTGGCAGTAATTATAAAGACTTGTTCGAAAAAACAGCCTCCAAGGTGGAAGCCTGGCACTGGGTACATCTGCCCAATCATCAGAAACCGAATTTCGACGATATATCCGACCGGATTATCCTTATCTCGGACCAGGATCACCAGCGCTACGATGGCTGGCTGGAAAGCATTTTGGGTGATAAAATATATCATTCGCTTTATGCCATCATTGATATTGTTCCGAAGGGCAACAGACCAAAAGAGTTTAATGACCTGATTGCCTATGTCAAACCGCCGCTGGCGGTATGGGAAATTTTGCAGACCCTTCACCGATTGTCGGGTACGCTTTCCACCAGGCGGGAAATGCAGCTCTTGCACAGCTCTCTCAAATTAAGAACTCGGGAACTGGCCGAGCTAAATCAGATAGGGGTGGCCCTTTCTGCGGAACGAGATCCGGATGTCCTTTTGGATATGATCCTGAAAAAGGCTCGCGATATTACTTCTGCCGATGCAGGCAGTCTATACTTGATCGAGGAAAATCCTGATCTTGAAGAGAATGAAAATGACTATTGGGCAAACAAGCAACTGCGATTTAAATTGGCCCATAATGACTCGATTAGTTCGAGTTACAATGAATTTGTCATGCCGATTCACAAAAAAAGCATGGCTGGTTATACAGCTTTAACCGGTCGTCCCCTGAATATTGCCAATGCTTATGAAATTTCCATCGATAGTGAATTTCAACACAATCGCAGCTTTGATGAAAAGATGGGGTATCGCACCCAATCCGTACTCTGTCTTCCCATGCGCAATCACCGCAATGAAATCATGGGTGTTTTGCAGCTTATTAACAGAAAAGCGGATTATAGTGTGAGGCTGAACAGTGCGGAAATCATTCGCCGCCAGGTCATCCCCTTTGATGAAAAAGGGGTTGAGCTGGCTTCATCTCTGGCAGGGCAGGCTGCAGTCAGTATCGAAAACATGCAGCTCTACGAAGAAATTAAAAATGTTTTTGAAGGGTTTATCATTGCTTCCGTTCATGCCATCGAGCAAAGAGATCCAACCACGTTTGGCCATTCCCAGCGGGTTGCCGAACTTACAGTCGGTCTGGCTGAACAGATCGATCGAACAAACAAAGGTCCCTATAAAAACATCTCCTATAACCGCGATGATATCCAACAGATTAAATACGCCGGCCTTTTACATGACTTTGGAAAAATCGGTGTTCGGGAAAATGTCCTGATTAAAGCGAAAAAACTATATCCCGAGCAACTGGATCAGATTCGTATGCGCTTTCAATTGATCAACAAGTCCATGGAGATCGAAAATTACAGACAAAAACTTGCTCTGGTCTCAAATAATGGAACGAAAACAGCTCAACAGGAAATGAAAAAATTTGACCGGGAAATTCAGAAGCGAAAAAATGAACTTGAAAAGTATCTTGGCATCATAGAACAGGCCAATGAACCTCAAATCCTCGAAGAAACCGTGCACGAAAAAATCATTCGAGTCGGTCAAAAATCATTTAAAGAGAACGGAAATTTACGTCCCTATCTGACGCCTGAAGAAATAAAATTTCTTTCCATCAGTAAAGGGAGCCTGAGTACAGAAGAACGCCATGAAATAGAGTCGCATGTGACTCACACCTATAATTTCCTTAAAAGAATACCCTGGTCCTCAAATCTGAAAATGGTGCCCGAAATCGCATATGGCCACCATGAAAAGCTAAATGGTAAAGGATATCCCCGCGGATTGTCAGCCAATCAGATTCCACTGCCGGCCAGAATGATGACAATTGCTGATATTTTTGATGCCCTGACTGCCTGGGACCGCCCTTACAAAAAAGCTGTTCCGGTAGAAAAAGCGCTGGACATTATCGCATCCGAAGTTAAAGCCGGCCAAATTGACTCCGTATTATTTAATATTTTTCTCGAAGCGAAAATCTACCAATTGGTGGAAAGACCTGAAGAAAAATATCAATAAAATAGTTGACTCTTTTATTGTAACAAGTTATATTTACAAACTTGTCCGTAACTCCCTTGTCCGGTTATCAGCTTTTTAAACATATAATAGATAAACGAAAACACAGCATCAACACATCGAATGGTTTTATCACCTTGCTGAATTACAATGGATGGATTCAGCAGTCCAATAACCGGCATCAACTGTTTCGCATATCCAGGTTTCAATATACTTCCTCAACCAATGTTCTTTACTGATATTACTCCTTTAAGATATAATTTGATGAATGTATATAACTCAATATCCGGCTGACCGGGAACTGGTGTGTAAATATGTCTATCCGTCTGCAATCTTTTTAAGGAGTATATTATGAATCCCCCCAGCTCAGAGGTTTCCGATTCTCGTAACTTGCTTGTTGGCACCATTCAAGGGTATAGCGGTTATGAAGAACTTGAAAAACGTGGGCAATCAGATCGCGATTTAAGAGAACATTTGGAAAAAAATCTGGAACACCTTCAACAAAGACTGGGACACCCTCCCAAAGCCTTCGAACCTGAAATTCAGGAAAGCGTAAATCTGATTTATCAAAAAACAAGACGTAAAATAGACACAATTTGTCAAAGTTTGAAAAATCCAACGTATGAAGACTCTGCTTTTTTTTCAACAGCAAAAGTAAACAAAAGAGTCATCAATCAATTATACAACCTGGAAAACTCATTGCTCAATAACATGCAAACCCTGTCAGATGAGCTGGACGGTCATGCCGGTCGTTCATTAAAAGCCGATGAAGTAAATGAGCATTTTACTTACTTTCAGGATTTTATTGATAATTTTAGCCAGGATTTGTTCGAACGAGAAGCTTTAATCCTTGCATTGGAAGGATATTAAGAAGGTTCTGTTTTGCTGTTCACCCGGTCGGCAGGAAGTGAAATTGTCATCGTGGTCCCTTCTCCCTCCTTGCTTTCTATGGCAATCTTTCCGGAAAAATTTTTAATAATATTATAACTCACCCACAATCCCAAACCAGTGCCCTTGCCTTCGGGCTTTGTTGTGAAAAAGGGTTCAAAAACGTGGGATATTTTATCAGAAGGTATCCCTTTGCCATTATCCGTTACTGAAACAAATACAGTATCCTGTTCCGCCCACGATTTGATACTCAATTCACCCTCTTCCTTTTCTTCCATCGCATCTGCAGAATTGAGAATAAGATTAATCAAGACCTGAAGCAACTGGTCAAAGCTGGCTTTTACCTGGGGCAGGTCCGTCGAGAGCCGGGTCGATATTTTATGATGTTTCAGCCTTGTATCATATTTAATGATATTAAGAACCTGTTCGATAACATGGTTTAAATAAATTCTCTCAATAACAGCCGTTACCGGACGGGAAAAATCCACCAATGTACGCACAGTGCGGAAAATACGGTCAATCGACTGCTGAATGAGCGATATCTTTTCGATAAAAAACTGATCGGTGGTGCGATTTTTTAACAATTGACTCAAAGAGGAAATTGCTGTTAAGGGAGCCCCGATTTCATGTGCAATGCCTGCCGCCAATGTACCAACCGCGCTTAATTTTTCCGATTGCATCAATTGCTGTCTTAGCCGCTCCTGTTCGGTGATATCGCGGGAAATAACACTGCTGCCGATGTAATCCCCACTTTCATTGCGAATCGCCGTCCGCGTAATTTCCACCACAAGGCGGTTGCTATCCTTTGACAGCCGCTCGGTTTTATAATTTCGAATAAATCCCTTTTCTTTCACCACACCATTTATCCACTTGATCTCCTTGCGGATCTCCGCATCCGTTGGTGCAATCTTGTCGATCGATTGGGTAACCACCTCCTCCTCTTTCCATCCATACATGCGTTCAGCACCACGATTCCATTTCAATATACGATCTTCAGCATCCAGAATAATAACAGCATCAGCAGCATCATTAAAAATATTCTCAAAATACCGCTCAAACGTTCTCAGGGTGATCTCATGCTCCTTGCGCTCCGTAATATCATCGATTAGGACACTCGCCCCTACCAGCTTGTCTTTTATATCCAACAAAGGGGCAATTTTAAGGTTAATCAACCTCTCGCCGCGATGAGGGATTCTCTGTTTAACCGAGGTCAGTTCGGTTTCCTCGCCATTGGTCATTGCATTATGTATAGCCAATAAAATATATTCATCTTTTTTGTATACCGAAACAACCTCAAAAAGATTCTGTCCAATGGTTTCCTCTTCTGAAATCCCATACAAGCGCGTCATTCCCTTGTTCCAAAATATGAGGTTGTAATCTTTGTCGATGAGGAACAGGCCAATACCGGCAAAATCGATGGAAAGCAATCCAAGCTCTCTGGCGCGAAAATCCTTTGGTAAAAGAGAATCGACATTGCTCTGCCTTGATAAGGTTTTTATCAGTGGTTGCAGAGAATCATTGAGATATTCAAAGAATTCCAGACTGTTAAAAGCCGTCTGACCCCGTACCACCTCGGCCAATATCACATAACGGGAAATAAGTATGCTTTTTATGATGCACTGATAAGGATTATTCACATCTGTTGCCAAAATCTGGACGCTTTTTCGAATACGATTGATTGCCAAATCAAAATCAGACTGGCAAAAAAGAGCCTCCAGGCCGGAATAGAAAACCTCTACCAATTGTTTACGCTTGTGAACGTCAATGCTCTGCGGTATAAGATGAGCAATTCTGTTTTCCCAATGTTCAACAATATTCTCTTTTCGTTCCAGTAAAAGTTTTTCAATCTCCTGATTCAAACATTCTCCTGTAATTCACTAAAAAAAATAAATTTGACTCTTGTTCAGAATATGAGTACATTAAATTTTTATATAACTTGCAAAGTAAGCATTTTTATCAAAAGGTACAAATTTTTTACAGATGAGGTTAGATTAAATGAGTTTACATTTTTCCGGCCACAAAGGACCCCTGCTTCTGATCATTATGGATGGCATGGGGAATGGTAAAGAATATGACGGCAATGCTGTTTGGCTCGCCAACACACCCGTCCTGGATAAACTGAAACAGGGCAAGCTGGTAACCGAACTACAGGCGCATGGTGAAGCCGTTGGTCTGCCGACCAATCAGGATATGGGTAACAGTGAAGTAGGCCATAATGCCCTCGGCGCGGGACGCGTCATAGCACAGGGAGCAAAACGGGTAAACCTGGCCATAGACTCGAAAGAAATTTTCAAATCGGAGTTATGGCAAAAGACTGTTGAACGAGGCAAATCAGGAAACACGGTCCATTTTTTAGGCTTGTTGTCAGACGGTAATGTTCATTCAAATATCAAGCATCTGTTTGCCCTGGTAAAAAAGTGTGCGGACGCCGGCATAAACAGCGTAAGAATCCACGCCCTGCTGGACGGAAGAGATGTTGATGAAAAATCCGCTTTGGAATATATCGAACCGACCGAGGAACTCCTCAAAAAGCTTCGGGAAGAAAAAGAAGTGGATTATAGAATCGCTTCCGGTGGCGGTAGAATGGTAACCACCATGGATCGCTATAATGCGGATTGGGATGTGGTGAAAAGAGGTTATAATGCCCATGTGCACGGTAAAGGCCGGAAATTTGAATCAGCGAGCCAGGCCATAAAAACCTTTTATGATGAAGACCCTGAAATCACAGACCAATATCTCCCCCAATTTGTTGTTGTAGACAAGGATAAAAACCCGGTGGGCAGGATCACTGATGGCGACGTGGTCATTAACTATAATTTCCGCGGAGACAGAGCAATAGAAATATCGCGTGCATTTGAAGAAAAAGACTTTAATGAATTCGACCGCGGCGATGCACCGAATGTTCTCTATATCGGCATTATGGAATATGACGGAGATTTACATATTCCAAAAAATTATCTCGTTTCTCCACCGGAAGTGGAAAATACCGTTTCCGAATATATTTGTGCCGCGCAAATCCACTCGTTTGCCATTTCAGAAACACAAAAATTCGGCCATGTGACCTATTTTTGGAATGGTAACCGTTCAGGATATATCGATAAAACTCTTGAAAAATATTTGGAAATCCCTTCCGATAAAATTCAGTTTGATAAAAAACCGAAAATGAAGGCACAGGAAATTACCGACAAAACCATTGAATTGTTGAAATCCGGTAAATACAGATTCGGCCGTCTCAATTTTGCCAATGGAGATATGGTTGGACATACCGGGATTATCAAAGCCGCGGTAACAGCCGTTGAAACAGTTGACAAATGTGTCGGCAGGTTACTGCATACAATAGACGAATTGGGGGGCATAGCCATTATCACTTCAGATCATGGTAACGCCGATGAGATGTTTTCAGTTAAAAATGGCGAGAAAAATGTCAAAACGGCACATTCTCTCAACCCCGTTCCTTTTATTGTTTATGATCCTGGCTATAAAAATGAATATAAAATGGCCGACATAAAAAATCCAGGCCTTGCAAATGTAGCCGCAACAATTTTGAATCTCCTGGGAATCGAAAAACCTGAAAATTATAACGAATCTTTAATTACGTTTGATGATCGATGAAAGAGTTAATAAAGATCAAAAAAAAATCAACAAAGATGATTTTGCTGGTTTTTGGCGGCCTTGGCGGCATCCAGTCCGGCCCCAATCTTCTCACGGAATTACAACAGGCGCATTCGCCCAATCTCGACGCAATTGTGCGTAAATCCATATGCGGGCTATGGCATCCCCTGGGACGGGGCCTGACACCGGGACCTCTTGTCAGCCTGCTCTCATTGTTGGGATATGATGTTGCCGCGTTGATCGCCAAAGAAAAGCAATTGCGACCGCTATATAATCAACTGGATGAAAATCCGGCTGTGCTTGAGGACCTTTTCAAACTCGTCCCCCTTACCCCTTTTGACAAAAAATTTGAACTTAACCCTGTCCTTTTCAGCAACAATCCGTGCGTAAGACAAATATGTTCCGGTCTGGGATTTCAAATTATAGAAAATAAAACCGAAAAGCCAGAAGCGCTTTTAGATCTTTTAATTGAAAAAAAGCCCCAACACGATTTCATTTTTATCTATATAGATGAAACCAACCGTTACGGTCAAAGGGGGGAATATTATGAAAAAATTAAAACCATTGAAAAAATCGATCCCAAATTGCCGCAGCTAAAAAAAATCCAACATGATGTGCTCGCCATTACAGGTGATCATTCCACGCCGACAGAAATGCTTGAAAACAGCTGGCATCCGCTCCCTGTACTGATACAGTCACGCTGGTGTCGATATGATACCATACAATCTTTCGACGAAGTAAACTGCGCCCTCGGAGGTTTAGGGTTTATAAAATCAAACGAGTTTATGACATTGCTCCTGGCCAACGCCCATCGTCTAGACACCATCGGCCCCTAGGTTCCTGGCTAAACCCCGCTTTTATCAAAACCAGAGCACATTGTTATCATTGTTTCCGATAAAACAGACCGCAAACCCTGCAGCAACCAGAATTTGACCTTTCGACAACACCAACGCTATGTATCTATTGAGAAAGTTACAATTCAAAACAATAAAATCAACCGATGAGAATATCACATGCTGGTAAAATATATTGATCATACCGCAGATACCGGTTTCATTATCCACGCAAAAAGCCTGAAAGAACTTTTTACCGTCGCAGCGGAAGAGATGTTTAAAATTATTTGTCCTGATGACACGATCAAGCCTAAAACAAAAAAGAGACTCACCGTGAGTGGCGATACCAAAGAAGAGCTTTTGGTGAATTGGCTTTCCGAACTCAATTATCATTTTGAGACCCAACGCATCCTTCTGGCAAAAGTGGATACTCTGGAGTTTGAAAATAGAGCCCTGGCGGCAACAATTTATGTTGACAACATCGATTTGGAACGACATTCCCTCGAAACTGAAATTAAAGCAGTAACTTATCATCAACTCTATCTTAAAAAAGAAGAGGGACTGTGGAAAGCGCAAGTTATATTTGATCTGTAATGAAGGAGAGGGTATGCAAAGAAATGCCGTAAAAATAAATGATTTTTGTTTTGAAATTCCCAAAACCGGTAATATGCATGTGCCTGCAAGAATCTACGCCAGCGAGCATATGTTAAACGACATATTTCAGGATAATGCATCAGAACAAGCGAAAAATGTTGCCTGTCTGCCGGGAATCGTGGGATATTCTTTCGCCATGCCGGATATTCATTGGGGATACGGATTCCCGATCGGTGGCGTTGCCGGCTTTAATTTAGAAACCGGGATTGTTTCTCCTGGTGGCGTAGGTTACGATATAAATTGTGGTGTACGACTGATAAAAACCAATTTGCGGCGTCAGGATATCGGTAATCACTTGAAACCACTGATGAAAGCGCTTTATAAACGCATTCCCAGCGGCGTCGGTTCAACAGGACCGATTAAACTCAACAAGAAAGAAGAGAAAACACTGTTGACCAAAGGCGCCCGATGGGCGATTGAAAATGGCTATGGCAATGAATCAGATCTGGATAAAATCGAAGAAAATGGATGTATGGCAGATGCCGAACCGGACCTGATAAGTGATCGGGCGCTGGAACGGGGAAAAGCTCAAATTGGCACATTGGGTTCTGGAAATCATTTCGTCGAACTCGGATTCGTAGACGAAATTTTTGATTCCACCACAGCGCAGGTTCTTGGATTGAAAAAAGATGGCGTTACCTTAATCGTTCATACAGGATCACGCGGATTTGGCCATCAGGTTTGTGAAGATTATATAAAAATTATGCTTAAAGCTACACAAAAATATAACATCGACCTGCCGGACAGACAACTGTGCTGTGCCCCTGTTCGATCGCCGGAAGGCAAAAATTATCTTTCAGCTATGGCCTGCGCTGTAAATTTTTCTTTTTGTAACCGGCAAATCATATCCTGTTGGGCCCAGGACGTCTTTAGGTCGATTTTGGGTTCGTCCGTCGAGCTTTACCCTGTTTATGAAGTGGCTCATAATATCGCCAAGATAGAAGAACACAGTATAGAGGGAGCAAAGGTTTCTATTTGTGTTCACCGAAAAGGAGCGACCCGTGCCTTTGGGCCCAATCACCCGGCAATTCCTCAGGCCTATCAACAAATCGGCCAACCGGTTTTAATTCCAGGGGATATGGGAAGATATTCCTATGTCCTTACCGGAACAGAAAAAGCCATGAAAGAGACTTTTGGATCCACCTGTCACGGTGCAGGCAGACGGCTAAGCCGAAAAAAAGCAAAAAAAGCTGCACAAAATCGCAATCTGTTTAAAGAACTGGAAGACATGGGAATTGTGCTCCAGGCATCCAGTCGCGCTACCGCTTCCGAAGAAATATCAGAGGCTTATAAAGATGTAACCGATGTTGTCGACGCTGTATCAGGGGCGGGACTCTCGAATAAAGTGGCAAAACTCATACCATTGGGTGTGATTAAAGGATGACTAGAGCATAAAAAATGGCTCTAACGGTTATTTCCGGACCGCAATAACCAAGTAACCGCTACATCTTTCACCGGGAATATTATTTGTTGTGCTCAAAACCGTTCTGAAAGTCTTGATCGCGAAAATCGCCGTCATTTTCAGCATTGTCCTGCTTGGTGTTTTCATTGTCCGAAGGGTCATCTTTAGAAAAGTTGTCCCTTTCACCAGAAGGCGCTGACCTGTCAGTGTTCAAATTTTCCCCGTCATCCGCAACTTGAATCTGTTCCGCCTTTTCTCCACTCTCTGCCACCTCCTCATGATCATATTCTACTTTGTTTTGATCGCCGTCATTTCCGCTTGTGGGTGGATGGGCAGTATCCCCTTGGGTGGTTTCAGATGTCTCTGTTTTCGGCTCCGGTCCCAATTTGTCTTCCAAATATTGGATCCACTGGGCATTGATCTGAACGGGTAAAAAATCCTTGCCGGGGTTTGCGTTCGGCATGGACTGTAGTTCGCCGACAATCAAAATCGCATCCCCTTTCTCCAAATTACGATGACAATGTAAAGCCTGTTGCGCCCACACCACAACGCTGATTTGGCAGGGTTCCCGTTCCAATCCTTCGCCGGACTCTTGTGGTTGCTCCGGAAATGTTTCTATAATAAAATTGGTAACCGGTACACCTTTCTTGGTTTTCCGCAGAGGAGGATTCTGCACCAATCGACCGGAAATCATGCATTTGTTCATGTCCGGAAAAGCATATAATTTGTTTTCCTCTTCTATAGTATCGATCTTATCATCCACGACCTACTCCTCACATTTGATTTAGAAACAGAGTTAATCCCGCCTCTGCGGATGGACTAAATTCTTTGCCTTTATCACGCAGCAAGGCGGACAATTGATCATAATCTTTCTTTACGTAAAGAATGGTTGTATACTCTTCCCTGTCCTTAGCCCCCCTGGCCAGGTCGATAATTTCCTTCATCGTCAGGGTACTGTGGGTTGTAAAAAACAATTCGGGTTTTTGATTTTCGGTAACTCTGGCCAACCCAATACAAACGCAATCCTGCAGATGCGGAGGCAAACCCAGTTCCTCTTCCAGTTCCGTTTTTACGGCATTAAAAACATTCGGGGCTTGATTGAGAGAGGCCGGTGTATCCACGTGCCCGCCGAAAATATCAAAGCAGCCAGGATACTCCCCCACCGAATGACTGCGCTTCATATATATCAGATACTGATCTTTGCTGATCACAACAGAGCTTATTCCAAGAGCCCGGCAGACATGCTCGTCACCCCATCTTTGCTGTATATGATCAATGTGGTCATTTGAGTATAAAAGAGTTCTATAATCCGTTTTACTTAGCCATAATGTCAGCATTGAATTTTCCAGCTTCCACTTGTCCAGACGCGCCAGCCGACCATTAAAATGTTGATTGTTGAACTGCTGCCAGTAGTCAATAATTTCTCTTTTCAGTGATGGTGGAAGCGGAGGATGTGAGGGAAACCACAGGATTCGGACTTTATCCTGGCCAAGATTTGTACTGACAAGTATTTCAAAGCGCTGATAATCGAACATTTTTAAACAAAAATTCCTTCCAGCCGCAGAAGAGCCCTTTTGATATCAGGACCGGAACTATAACCGCCCAAGTTTCCTCCACCTGCGATCACACGATGACAGGGTAACACAATGGGAAGAGGGTTGGCTCCATTTGCATTCCCCACCGCGCGGAAGGCTTTGGGGTGTTCTATCGTCCTGGCCAATTGACCATACGTCATCGTTCTTCCGTAGGGAATGGAGCGTAATGCAGACCACACCTTTTTTTGAAAAAGCGTTCCTGTTTTAATATCCAGGGGAACTTTTAAATCCGTATATTCGCCTTCAAAATAACGGTCAAACTCTTTTTGCCAGGGACGAAACAGATCTGGATTTCCAACAATGTCTGTATTATACCTGATTTTATATCTTTCTAAAAAAGGGCGTAAATCCTGGGATTGTAAATATTGTATGTGGCTCAGACCTTTTTCGGTTCCGACGAGTAACAGATGCCAGGTTCCTTTTTTAAATAGCGAATAATACAACGGAATTAACCCTTTGCAAAAACGTTCTTATCTTTACCCAGGTCCCTCGCAGCCGGCGTTACAATGGTTTCAGATTTGATCCGTATTCTTTGTTTTCTTGCAATTGCCTGCCGGACGTCGTTTTCTGTAATCAATCTTTTGCTGGGCATTTCAGTGTACAATCCGAGGCTGCTCTGCACCACGAAAACAGAATCCCCGCTTTTTAACCCTGCGGCATTAGCTTCATCCGTATCAATATGCAATTGAGCCAAAAAAGTGTCTTTGACGCGTATCAGAACATTGCCCATAATCATAATTCGTGATTCCGCCGAATCACCGTCACCCTGTTCTGCCGGTGCGACAAATACTGTGTCCTGATCCTTGACGCCTATTTCAGCAGCCTGTTCCGGATTGATGTGGATATGGCGACGGGAAATCATAATATTTTCGGTCAAGGTAACAGACCCAGCCGGCCCCTTTAAAGTGATCACCTCTCCCTCCGGAAGAGCTGCAAACTTACCTACCGGCGGATTAATACCAAGGTGATATGCATCTGTTCGGGATATTTCGACTTGCATGCGCGCACGTAAAGGTCCGAGAATCCGGACAGAAGCAAATTTGCCTTTGGGACCAATCATTTCCACACTCTGCTCTGAAGCAAATTCGCCCCGTTGCAGTAGATCCCGATAAACCCTTAATTCGCTACCGCTACCGAATAGCTTGTCCATCACTTCTCTGGTCAAATGCATATGTCGATTGGAAACGCCAACAGGTATCAGATTAGACAATGTAATTTTCCTTTTGTTGCAAATGCTACAAGTTATAAAAATACAAAGTAAAACTTTAAGGGTAATTTGTCAAGAGAAAATAAACTCGCAAATGTTCTCTTTATCCCCGAATGAAATGATAAAACGGTAAGGAGCAGATTGATTCTACCCATAAAATCCAATCCATCCTACCCATTCTGCACAGCATCTACCTCAGGACAATCAAGGCCACCAAATTGCTCATCATATCGTTTATGATCGCTGTTCAGGCGGACCTTTATTAAACATCGCACAAGCCGGACTAGAGACTTGCTAATCTTCCTCTGCATATTTGGTTTGCTGTAAAAGCACAACAAGACTGATCGCGCCTAAAAGTGTAGCCGGAAATGCCGAACCCATTCCTAGTGGGGCAATCGCCAGCAAAAAAACCGTACCACCGAATATACCCAGACGGAAAAGATTGTTGTGACATAAGAGCAAAATGCCTACCAACAACTGTCCAATTGCAATGGTTAATACCATAAACTCCGTGTATTGGCTGAAAAAGCCATAAATAAACCGCTGGTACAGATCAATGGCATGAGGACCAAAGCTTTCCGCATAGATGTCCGGTTTTGATTGACTAAAGAACAAATTGATTCCACCGGCTGCGAGAAAAATAAACGCCCAGAGATATTTGGCTACGACCGTCCAGCGAAAAGAAAAAATCAATAACAACAACGCAATCGAGTTGCTGATCAGAAAAGGCAATAAAAAGTCGTTCACATATCCTCCTTCGCATCACCGGTTATTATCCGTTTATAACGATTCACATAGTTGGTACAACGATGACGCATTTTTTCAAGAACAGTTTTGTATTCCGGCTGGTCGCTGAAATTTTTTGATTGGTCCGGGTCTCTTTCCAGGTCATGCAAAAACTCATAGACCGGATCCTGCTCAAAATAACGCGCGTAAACGTAACGTTGACTATGTACCCCCTCCCACTTGGGAATTTTGGAGTGAGACATCAAATGCTCACAAAAAAAGTCCGTGCGCCACCGAAACGGCTGGTCGTGCCTGAATAATGGCCGCAAGCTACGGCCTTGATAGATGTCGGGAATCGCCACACCAGCGAAATCCAACATGGTCGGCGCCAGGTCGATATTCAATGCAATGCTGTCGATTTCTTTACCCTTCTCAAGTCCGGAAAAATCCGGATCATAAATAATCAGCGGTATTCGCAAGGACTCTTCATAATGAGACCATTTGCCGGCAAAGCCCCTGTCGCCCATGTAATAACCATTATCGGCACTATAAATGACGATTGTATTATCGCCGAGCTTGCAGGTTTCCAGAGCTTTACGTATTCGACCGATAACGCTATCGACTCCACTGAGCATGCGCAGATAGGAGCGCATATTCCTGTCATATTTTTCCCGAGTGTCCCAGCGCCAGAAAAAGCGTTCTCTGTTAAGAGAATGCTTTAGGAAATCCGGTTGAGAGGAAAAAAAGGTGTCTTCGGAAAGTCTGGGCAGGGGCATTGCCCTCTCTTTGTAATAATTTTTTACAGCAAAAGGATAAGGATAATGATTCTCTTTGTCGCTGTCTTCGGCATGGACTGCATTAAAACTCACAGACAAACAAAATGGTTCATTCTGAGGCTGAGATTTCAGGAATTCTATAGCATAATCCCCTGCCAATTCAGTCGTGTGACGCAAAGAGCCGTCCTCCTGAATCTTGAAATAGGGATTGCGATCCAGGGGACGAAAATAATCGAACAATTGCTGTAGCTGACCGCTCTCGATTGTGACACCAAACTTGCCAATAAACCCTGTACGATACCCATTCTTCCGAAATAAAACCGGATAGCTGTTCATACAGCTGGCCTGAGACAATGGTAACGTGCCAAAAGTATAACCATGTGTTCGTTCATATAATCCGGTCAGTATTGATGCTCGACTGGCAGCACAAATAGAAGTGGTCACAAAGGTATTAAGAAAACGGATACCATTACGGGCCAATGCATCTATGTGGGGTGTCTGTAACACCGGAAAACCGGCACATCCAAGTGTGTCGTTTCTTTGATCATCAACCAGGAAAAAAAGGATATTGGGACGTCTGGGCTTGTTCTCGGGGCCACGGCAGTTTGAAAACAACATTCCGCCGGTGGCAATAGCACAGGATTTCATAAAATGGCGTCTCGATCTCGATCTGTTCATGGCCCCTTCCATTTTTTCAATGACATCCTGCCTGAGTGGGAATCAAGTCGACAGGGGAAACACAAATCCACATTATTGAATCCTGTTTAAATATACTATGGCATTAGCAGGATTTCAAATGCTTTTATTACAATTTTTTGTTCTTCGCATAAATACGAAACCCGTTGAATTACTCCCTCCTCTTTTGGTTTTTTCGTGATGACGTGGTCAAAGCTTCGATCGCCATTCCATAACCAAGCCGAGCAAAAAACCAATCGGTAGATTCCCCGGTAAAAAGCGAAATTTAAAAGTCAGAAATGTCAGATGATGGAGCGAGCCTGCTATAATAGACATGAATCCGATCAATGCAGCCAAACCCAGGAGACGGATTGCTGTAATATGTGATACTTGATCATAAAAAGCCGGATCAAAAAATGATCCGGCTTTTTATTTTCAACGTCGGTCTTATAGCGTTTTCTCGGTACGAAACTCGTTCAACGCCTTCATGTAATTGGCTCGTTCAAAAGCGCCCGGTTCGGCAACTGATTTTTGACTCATGCTTCCCTTGAGCTGAGCAAGAGATTTATATTCTTTCTTTTCCAGCCAGGATTCCATTTCACGCAATATTGTCTCGAGGTAATCCGGTCCGTTATTGAGCAAAACAGCACAGAGTTGAGCAACATCAGCGCCGGCAGCGACCATTTTAAGTGCATCGGTTGCCGTATGGATGCCGGTTGAACCCGCCAGGCTGCTCTTTAATTTGTCGCTCATAATAGCAATCCAGCGCAAGGGCAGTCGCAGATCTTTTGAAGTAGACAGCACAACCCCGGGCGTTACTTCCAGTTCTTCCAGATTGAGATCGGGTTGATAAAAACGATTGAACAATACAAACCCGTCAGCCCCATCATCTTCGAGAATGCGAAGCATGTTGGCCAGAGAGCTAAATGCAGGACTCAATTTCATCGCCACGGGAACGGTAACGGATTCCTTAACCGCCTTTAATACGGATCTATACCGCGCTTCTATGGTTTGACTATCGGTATTGGAGTCCGTGGCTAAAAAATAGACATTTAACTCCAGGGCATCCGCTCCGGCTTGCACCATTTTTTTGGCGTATTCAATCCACCCACCTGTGGAAACGCCGTTCAAACTGGCAATAATGGGGATATCAGTAGATTCTTTTGCCTGTCGGATGTGCTCCAGATATTCTTCAGGTCCGCTATTATAATCCTCTTCTTCCGGAAAATAGCTCAATGCCTCGGCAAAAGATTCGGTACCTCTTGTTAAAAAATAGTTCAGCTCTTCCTGTTCAAAAGAGACCTGCTCCTCAAACAAAGAATACAGAACAACAGCGGAAGCACCGGCGTCTTCGAGTTTTTTGATCGTTCCCAGCTCTTTTGAAAGCGGTGATGCGGATGGTACCAGGGGATTTTTGAGCTTTAAACCCATATATGTTGTTGATAAATCCATATCTATCCATTCCTTTCAATTTATTGATATGTTTGCAAGTACCTCATGTAAGGAAAAAGGTTTTACCCGCTTTAGAAAAACCTTCGGAAACGAAATAATAATACCTCCCGAAGGTTAATCAGAACTTTATTCTCCATATTCCATATCCACCCAGGCTTGATAGAGATGCCATCTAGACTGGACCTCGTTCTGAGCTTTTTCAATGAGCATTTTAGCGCGTTCGGGTTTGGATTTGGTCAACATTTTGAAACGGGTCTCATTATAGGCATAATCCTGATAAGGAATCGAAGGCGCTTTTGAATCCAGTTTAAGTGGATTCTTTCCTTCATCGGTCTTTCGTGGATCAAAGCGGAACAATGGATAATGACCACTCTGCACAGCCAGTTTTTGCTGTTCGAGTCCCTGACTCATATTGATTCCCTGTGCAATACAGTGAGAATAGGCAATAACAATACTTGGTCCGTCATAGGATTCCGCTTCAAGCATGGCACGAACAACCTGCATATCGTTGTATCCCATGGCAACCCGGGAAACATAAATGTTACCATAAGTCATAAAAATCATGCCGAGATCCTTTTTGGGCAACGGTTTCCCGGCAGCCGCAAATTTTGCAACTGCACCCAGGGGGGTGGCCTTTGACATCTGACCGCCGGTGTTGGAATATACTTCCGTATCCAAGACAAGTACATTCACATTGCGTCCCGAGGCCATGACGTGGTCGAGTCCGCCAAAACCGATATCATAAGCCCAACCATCGCCGCCAATTATCCAGACCGATTTTTTTACCAGTACATCAGAGATTGATTCAAGCTGTCGGGCCTCTATTGTTTTAATGTTTTTTAATTTTTCTTTCAAAGCCTTGACTCGCTGGCGTTGTTCATTAATTCCGGCTTCATTCTCTTGTTCCGACTGCAACAACCCCGCAACCAGCTCGTCACCTAGTTGAGAAGAGAGGGCTTGTACAAGCTCTGAGGCGAATTCGATTTGTTTATCCAATGTGAGGCGAAACCCTAACCCAAACTCGGCGTTATCCTCAAAAAGAGAATTTGACCATGCCGGCCCCCGTCCATTTTCATCGACACAATAGGGGGTTGTCGGTAAATTGCCGCCGTAAATGGATGAACAACCGGTAGCATTGGCAATGATCATACGGTCACCAAAAAGCTGGGTAACGAGTTTAACATATGGCGTTTCACCACATCCTGAACAAGCACCGGAATATTCAAACAGCGGCCGCAACATTTGTGAACCCTTGACGGTTTGAATTTTAACTTTTGTCCGGTCGAGCTCTGGTATCTTTTCCAGGAAAAATTTATAGTTTTCTCGCTCTTGTTCCCGCAACGGCGGTTGCGGCGCCATATTGATCGCTTTTTTACCAGGCTCTTCCTTGTTCTTTGCCGGACAAGCCTCTATGCATAATCCACAGCCGGTACAATCTTCAGCGGCAACCTGCAGGGTAAACTTGTACCCCTCGGGAAAATCTTTGCCCCTGGCATCCGCCGATTTGAAGGTTTCCGGCGCCTCTTTGAGAAACCTGGGATCATAAACTTTTTGACGAATGGTTGCATGTGGACAAACCATGGAACATTTACCGCACTGAATACAGACATCGGGATCCCACACCGGAATTTCCAAACCCACATTTCTCTTTTCCCATTGGGTCGTGGCGGTTGGAAAGGTGCCGTCTTCACTGAATGCACTAACCGGTAAATCATCTCCTTTGTTTTTCATGATTTTGGCAACCACTGTCTGCACATAATCCGGCGCTTCCTTGGAAATAATGGCAGGCATTGATTGGTCGCTGGTGACTTTTTCCGGAACCTCGATTTCATGCAAATTGGCTAGCGCCTGATCAACGGCTTTATAATTCTTTTGAACAATCTGCTCGCCTTTTTTGCCATAGGTTTTCTTGATCGCATCTTTAATATAGCGAATCGCTTCATCGCGCGG
Organism: Candidatus Zhuqueibacterota bacterium; assembly: GCA_014728085.1. Classification (GTDB taxonomy): domain Bacteria; phylum Zhuqueibacterota; class Zhuqueibacteria; order Residuimicrobiales; family Oceaniaggregativiventaceae; genus Oceaniaggregativivens_A. Next base: position 8,242 of record WJMF01000119.1, on the reverse strand, counting down.
CAGAACTCCGGAAATGGCAAAAAAGCAGGTCTGCATGATAGTATTAATTCTTACTCCCATTCCGGTCTTTTTAGCCACATCATAGGCATCGATAACATAAAACTTCATCTTCTTATCGATCAACTCTTTCTGGAACTCTTTTGGCAGAGAATCCCAGGCATGATCCTTCTCTGCCTGAGTATTGAGCAAAAAGGTTGCTCCTTCCACTGCATTTTCGAGCATATTAAAGCGTTCTAAAAATATCTGCTGATGACAAGCAATAAAATTGGCTTTGTTGATGAGATAGGTTGAGTGAATCGGTCTCGGGCCAAAGCGAAGGTGTGAAACCGTTACCGAGCCGGCTTTTTTCGAATCATAAACAAAGTACCCCTGGGCATAATTATCAGTTTCCTCACCGATTATCTTGATTGAATTTTTATTGGCGCCAACAGTACCATCAGATCCAAGTCCGTAAAACAAGCCACGAACCACATCATCGCTCTCGGTGGTAAAATCAGGATCGTAGCCAATGTGGGTTTGGGTCTTGTCATCCTCGATTCCCACTGTAAAGTGATTCTTGGGGGTCTTTTTTTTCAGCTCGTCAAAAACACCTTTGATCATTGCCGGCGTAAACTCCTTGGAGGAGAGACCGTAGCGGCCACCAACAACAGCGGGCATTTCCTTAAAGGGCAGATTTCCAGCGGCACGGGTTTCATTCAAAGCGTTTACAACATCCAGATAAAGAGGCTCGCCGACACTGCCGGGCTCTTTCGTTCTGTCCAGCACAGCAATAGATTTTACCGATTTTGGCAACGTCTCCATCAGGGCATCAATAGAGAATGGACGATAGAGCCGCGCTTTCACCACACCAACAGATTCTCCTGTTTCAGCCAAATACTGGGCAGCCTCATGAGCGGTTTCCGCACCAGAGCCCATCAAAACGATAATACGGTCGGCATCATCAGCGCCGACATAATCAAAAAGATTATACTGCCGGCCGACGGTTTTGGCGAATCGGTTCATCATCTCCTGAACAATCCCGGGGGCCCTGTCGTAATAAGGATTAACCGTTTCCCGGGCCTGGAAAAAAACATCCGGGTTTTGGGCGGTTCCGCGAAGAACCGGATGATCGGGGGACAATCCGCGCATGCGGTGAGCAAAAACATCATCATCCTCTATCATGGCGCGTAAATCATCCATTTCAAGCTGCTCAACTTTTTGAACCTCATGAGAAGAGCGGAATCCATCAAAAAAATGCACAAAAGGTATACGGCTTTTTAATGAAGCTGCCTGTGCGATTACGGCAAAATCCATGATCTCCTGAATAGAAGCGGAAGCCAAAAGAGCAAATCCGGTTTGTCGCGTGGCCATAACGTCGCTATGATCACCAAAAATGGAGAGCGCGTGTGTCGCTACCGTTCTTGCTGATACATGAAATACCGTCGGCGTTAATTCGCCGGCGATTTTGTACATATTCGGAATCATTAACAACAACCCCTGGGAAGCGGTAAAGGTTGTGGTAAGCGCGCCGGTCTGCAAGGCGCCGTGAACCGCACCGGCAGCCCCACCCTCACTTTGCATTTCCGTAACCTGGGGTATGGTGCCCCAGATATTCTTTTGGCCTGCTGCTGAGAAGGCATCCGACCATTCTCCCATGGGCGAAGAGGGCGTAATGGGATAAATAGCGATGACCTCATTGATCTTGTGAGCAACATAAGCAGCAGCTTCATTTCCGTCTAGTGTGACCATTTTTCGTGTCATTCGATAACCTCCAAAAAAGTATATGAATATATCAAATAGTAATTTTAATATAATGAATTGGACATCGCGCCGGGATATACCTCTGGAAAACGGGGAATATAAGAAAATTTAAATTAGCAAATTTATTGCTTTTATGCAAGTCATTTAATTTCTTGCTTTTTTCACTATATTTTGATTAATTGAAAAGCTTGAAATATTGGGAGAAATATGAAAGCATACGAAAGATTAAAAACCTGCAAAGCGATTGTTTGCGACCTTGACGGTACGCTTTATCTGGATCAAAAGCCATTTGACTTTTCTTTCGCCTTTTTGCAAAGCGTGCTCGACTCCAACAAGAATCTTTTTTATTTTACCAACAACTCTTCCAAATCGCGGCAAAGCTATCTGAACAAACTCAAGGAGATCGGTTTTCCGGCTCATGATGACTATCTGATCACATCCGCAGATTGTGCCATATCCTATTTAAAACAGCACCATATTTTTCCGGAAATCTATCTGGTGTCTACCCGCGATCTGCAAAACGATTTTACCACCCACGGCTTTCGCCTTTTGTCGAATCAAGAGGTGAAAACAGACCACTTGCCCAAAGCCGTTGTCCTGACTTTTGATACGGAATTAACTTATGAAAAAATTCATACCTGTTATGATCTGATCATAAAAGATCTGCCATATGTCGCCACGCATGCCGACCTTCTCTGCCCGGTTAGCAAAAACATCTTCAAGCCTGACGTTGGTTCATTCATCTCTCTCTTTCAGACCGCAACCGGCGGTAAAACACCGGTCGTGGTGGGAAAACCAACCGCTGAAGCTGTAAACGCAATCTGCAAACGGGCCAAGGCAAAGCCGGAAGAAATTGCCTTTATCGGTGATCGTTTATATACGGACATCAGGATGGCCGAACAATCAAACATGCTGGCTGTTCTGGTATTGAGTGGGGAGACGACAAAAGAGATGCTGGCTGTTTCCAAAGACCAACCGGATATAGTGGTTGATAGCGTAAAAGAACTCATCCCCTACCTGTAATCGTTCTTTTCCTGTTTGCCCTTTACATCTCGCTAATGCTGATTATAGAATATTCTCAACGTTCAATTTTACGAGCGCGATGGAACATATGCTTGTTCGCTTTCCAGTAATCGATACCGGACCACAGCGTTACAACAGCAGCGGCGATGATTAACCATTTGGCAAAGAGAGGGACAGGCCAGGATATAAGATCGAGTTTATCAAATAACAAAAGCCCCAAGACTGCAAAAATTGCCAACCCCTGTGCCCAGGCCTTGATTTTTCCGCTCCTTCTCGCTGAAACCACAACCCCGAATTTAATCGAAAACAATCGAATAACTGAGACCAGAACGTCGCGGTAGAAAAAAATAACTATAATCCAGACCGGAGCCAGCTCATAATCGAGAAAACACAAAAAAATGGAAAACCGCGCAACACTGTCCGCAAATGGATCCATTAATTTGCCAAAATCAGTGATCTCTTCGCGTTTTCGGGCAACCCGTCCATCGAAAAAATCGGTCAGTTCAATCAGGAACACGATTAAAATACAAATGGCGAGAGACCATGTGGTATTGATGAGAAAAAAAAGAATAAAAAGAGGCGCAAAAAAAATGCGCGACAGGGTTAATAAATTGGCCATTTTCATATCTCTATCCAACTAAACAGTTTACACTCTAGAGAAAATAACAAAAAAAAGCAGAATCATCAAGTAAAGAATGTGTGAAGGTAAAAATTTCTGTTAAAAGTCGAAAATAATTAATTTGTTTTTTAAAACGAATTTTTGTAAATTATATGTTTACACTTTTTGCGTATTCAATAAACCATATAATCCCTGTATCAATAAACACCTTTGAGAAAAATATGAGTAAATATTTGGAAACCATGCGAAATATTGGCATTAGCGCCCATATTGATTCCGGAAAAACCACCTTAACGGAACGGATTCTCTTTTATACCAATCGAATCAATCGTATTCACGAAGTCAGAGGACGCGATGGTATTGGTGCCACCATGGATTCGATGGAGCTGGAACGAGAACGCGGAATTACCATACAATCCGCCTCAACGCATGTTGAATGGAAAAATCATAAAATCAATATTATCGATACGCCCGGACACGTCGACTTTACGATTGAAGTTGAACGGTCGCTGCGCGTTCTTGATGGCGCCATTCTGGTATTATGTGCGGTTGGAGGCGTACAATCTCAATCACTGACAGTCGACAGGCAGATGAGTCGATATAAAGTGCCTCGCCTCGCCTTTATCAACAAAATGGACCGAATGGGAGCCAATCCCTTCAACGTCGTTCAACAACTCAGGGACAAACTCAATCACAACGCCATCCTAATGCAGTTGCCGATCGGAAAGGAGGCGGAGTTTGAGGGCATCATCGATCTGGTAAAAATGAAAGCGTTTTATTTCGAAGGTGAGTTTGGTGAAAAAGTGGTGGAAAAAGAAATTCCTGCCGACGGTATGAATGATGCGCTGGAAAAACGAGACATTCTTCTCGATACGGCCTCAATGTATTCCGACGACCTGGCCGAGGCTTATCTCGAAGACCGTGTCAGCGAAGATTTGGTCTATGAAGCAGTAAGGGCCGGAACGCTGTCGCTGCAGATGACACCGGTCTTTCTCGGGAGTGCATTTAAAAACAAGGGTGTGCAACCGCTTCTCGAAGCGGTCAATAAATATCTTCCGTCTCCCTATGATATCGAAAACACCGGGCTGGATTTGGACCATGACGAGATGCAGGTCTCTCTGGAATCGAATCCGGAAAAGCCCGCCGTATTGCTGGCCTTCAAGCTGGATGACACCCGTTTTGGCCAACTCACCTATATACGCATTTATCAGGGCTCGATTCAAAAAGGCGACGATATTATCAATATGCGAACCGGCAAAAAAGTACGGGTGGGCCGCCTGATCCGTATGCATGCAGATAAAATGCAGGATATCGAAAAAGCCCGGGCCGGAGAAATTGTGGCGATGTTTGGCGTCGATTGTGCGACCGGGGATACTTTTACCGATGGCAGTGTGAATATCACCATGACCTCTATGTATGTGCCCGATCCGGTCATCTCATTGTCGGTGAATGCTCCAGATAACAAATCAGCTGAAAATATGGCCAAGGCATTAAATCGGTTTAATAAAGAAGATCCCACTTTTCAATCCGGTATCGATCCGGAAACCCACGAAACCATTATAAAGGGCATGGGCGAACTCCATCTGGATGTCTATCTCGAACGCATGCGCCGTGAATACAATGTCAACCTAAAAGTGGGACCACCACAGGTTGCCTATCGCGAAAGTATTTCTCAAAAAACAACGTTCGACTATATTCATAAAAAACAAACTGGTGGTGCCGGTCAGTACGCGCGCGTCGCCGGTATTATCGAGCCCTTTCGCGACGGAGAGGGAACCTTTGAATTCATCGACGAAATAAAGGGCGGTGTGATTCCATCGGAATACATTCCGGCATGCCGTAAAGGAATTGAAGCAGCACTGCAAAAAGGAACACTAACCGGATTCCCAATCGTCGGTGTCAGGGTAACCCTGAATGATGGCAATTATCACCCGGTGGATTCATCCGATATGGCCTTTCAAACAGCGTCATGGAACGCCTTCCGGCACTGGTATTCCCGCTGTAAACCGGTCATCCTCGAGCCCATTATGCGTGTTTCTGTGGAAGCCCCATCGGAATTCCAGGGCAATATTATCAGTACACTTAACCAGCGCCGTGGTATCATTACAAGTGCAACAGAAGATAATGCGTTTACCCATGTGGAAGCAGAAGTGCCCCTTAGTGAGATGTTTGGATATTCAACCGTTTTGAGATCTGCCACCCAGGGCAAGGCCGAATTCACCATGGAGTTTTCAAAATACGGTAAAGTGCCGGAAAGCATTGCAGAAGAATTGAAAAAAGAATTTGCGGAAAAGAATAAATCGTGAAAATGTGTTTGGACTTTTACCATACATTTATATATTTCTATAAAGCCTGACAACTGAGAATATATAGCTTCTTAAAGGATATTGAAATGCTGAAAGAAGATATTATCAAGAAAAGCCCGATTCGGGTACTGGAGAAAAGCCTTCAGGGAGGATTGGGATCAAAAAAGTTGGGTGTGTTTACGGCGAGAAAAGGAGTCGGCAAAACGGCTAGTCTGGTACACATTTCCATCGATAAAATGATGCGCGGACAAAAAGTTCTGCACCTCTCCTTTGCCGACGACCCCCACCATATCGAAAACTGGTATGAACAGGTTTTCGATGAACTGTCAAAAACCTACAAGCTCGAAGATAAACAAGACGCTTTTGATGAGATCATTCGCAATCGTCTGATTCTCCATCTAAAAAACCGGCAGATCAGCTATGAAGAAATCAAGGAGAGCATAGCGAGACTGTTGCGGAACACCGCCTTCGATCCGGCCACCCTGATTATAGACGGCTTTGATTTCGATCAGGCAAGCCCGAAAAAAATGAAAGCTTGGCGGGATATCGCCAACCTCTACAGTGTTGAAATGTGGTTCTCCGCCACACTTCACCGGGAAGAACTTGATATTGATAAAGATGGAATTCCATCCCCTGTGAATCGCCTAAAAACGGCGCTGGACGTTATCATTATGCTGAATCCGCTGCAAAACTATGTGGACCTGGTAATGTTAAAATGTTATGACGAGACCAAACCGGATAAATTGCCGCTCAAACTCGATCCGTCTTCGCTGTTGATTGCAAACCACCGGATCTAAGAGTCAATCAAACCGAAATGACCTCTTTACCCCTGTCGCGCCAACCGGTCTTTTTCAATTGCAGCCATCACCTTCTCCGACAAGACCCGTTTAAGAGAATGAAAATCCGCTATAATCCACAGGCCTGGCCACCTAACTGAGGATGACCCGATTCATCAGATTGCAGGTAACGTGTTATCCGCCGCAATTTGTCTGGTCGGAAAAAGATAGATATATTGCACAATAATAAAATTAGTCTGCTTGAGGGAAAAATTGGTTAGAAAAAAGCGCGCCCGGAGGAACTCGAATCCCCAACCTTCTGATCCGAAGTCAGAAGCTCTATCCAATTGAGCTACGGGCGCCTGAAAAAAATGTGCACCTTTTTCTTTGCTTCATCAATAAAAAAAAGCGACAGAAGGGGTTTTGAATGCCTAGGGGGGTCAGCATTCAAAGGGGGAAGGAACCTCCTGTCGCTTACACTATAAACGCTATTATATAAAAGTTGTTCCCAAAAACGTTGTTCCACTGTTGAAAATAAGGTCGAAATGAAAACCCCTTGTACAATAATACGAAAAAATAGCCATAATTGCAAGTATTTTCATGTCACAAGATGATGACACGGCAATTATTTATCCCTTTCGGCAAGAAGAGGATTTTCGCTGTGACGATCTTGGGTTTTGCCTGGTCCCATATAGTATGTAAATCCGATCTGGGCGGAAATATATTGGTCCACACTCTGCTCTCCTGCCCGGGCCGTGCCCTGAACCTGGCGAACATCACACGTAACGGCAAGGGCAAGATTTTTATGGAGACTGATTTCAACACCTGCTCCACCCAACAGAGATGCCGAGGTCTGCGATGAGAAAAAGGAACCATTATTCGAAACAGAAAAACGGCTTAGGCCGACACCTGCATGTACGAAGAAACGAAACCTGGCGTCGTCGTTGATGAATAATTGCGTTTTTAAATCAACAGTGAGGATATCCGCAGATCGTGAAGCGTATTTTTTTCCGTCTGTGAGGCGAAAGCCGCCAATTTGGGCAGAAAGATGAAGGTTTTTATAAAGCCGATATCGAAGCATTGCTGCCGTCACCGGCGTAACCGCCATATCTCGGTTATGGGCTGCAGGATAAAGAGCCCCAAGCCGTAACCCCAAAGCCCATCTGTTTACAGGCCTAAATCCATCGGGCTGCCACAATGTGCTTTTCACTCCATCATTGGACACTCTGTGCTTTTCCGGCATCAGGGTTTTATCAGGATGTCTGTTCGCAGCCATCCAGGGGCTGCTGTCATTTGAACTTGAATCGCAAACACCAGCAAAAGCGCTATAGCCGTTGTCCCGCAACAATTGTCGAACCTGACTGCCAACACTTTGCCGGGCTGCTTTTAATTTTAATTTTTCGGCGGTTAATTTCATATGACGATATGACCTGTCGGCAGACGAAATCATTACAGTCGAAGAATCAGAGCTCGTTGCACCGGCATTTTTCGTTCCCGTCGTCTTGGTTTTATTTTGCGCCTTTGTCATGTTTTGTGCGAGTTTTTTTGTGGATAACTTTTCAACATTATGATCTTGCTCTGTGGATAACAACTTTGCCTGAGGCTTCTTTTTGTTTGATTTTATAAGATTTGAGTCCTTTTTTGTCGGTTTTGATGTTGTGGATATCTCCAGGTGTTCAGACAATCCAGCTGGGGCGGAAGTCTGATTTACTGAATCAATACCCCGCGATTTTGAGAGCTGGATATTTTCCAAGGCCAGAGTATCTTTATGTACTTTT
>WJMF01000118.1 GCA_014728085.1 Candidatus Zhuqueibacterota bacterium | reverse complement strand
GGTAAGATTCGTGCAGTTTCAGCACACCTGGCAATGGGATATCACGCCGACGGGGCAGGCCGGCGAGCGGTCGGAAATTGATCTGGAATGGTTTAATTTTTGGTTTTACGGCAATTACCGGGTCATTCTTTACGCCGCTGATGACCAGTTTACCGATTATTTACTGACCCACCGTCAGATTCAGGAGATCGACGGCAATTTGTTGGAACCCCGTTTTTATTTCGAAGGTGATGGTATCGGCGTTTTCGCCGCAGCCATACCCGATACGGTTCGTTTTTATGTGCAACGACAAGTGGAATAGAAATTGGATTCTGACTAAAAACGATAAATGGCTGCAACCGGAGTATCCGGCATATCCTCTTTGTCCAGAATCAAAACATTTCCGTTCTGTAGCAGGGTTTGCGCTACGAGCAGGTCGATAAGATCGACATCTTTATATTCCTTGACCTCTGTTTTACTCACCTTGTCTTTGTCCAGGTCATATTGTCCCCAAACCTGTTCCCCGGGTTGGATTAAAAGGGTTTTAATCCGGTTCATGTGTGCTGCCGTGAGAAGTGATTCCAGATCCTTTCCGGTATTATTTTTATCCTTAATCTGTTCATAGATTCCAAGGATGCGTTCTTCTCTTACTTTATAATGAGGTTCCATGATTTTCCAGCTTTTTTGGTGCAGTTCATCGATTCCGAGTTCATCGATATCTGCGTGTATTCCCTTTTTCGTAAAATGGGTATATGAGCTGGCCTCTCGATAGATGGGGTGAAGATAATCAATACCGGCCAGGATTATGGGCAAATTGTCCTGACGGAATCGCGCATCCAGCTTGTCGCTCACGGCGAGGAAAAAGCGCAAAATATTTTTCTTTTGACCGGCCTTGTCACTGCCGGTTCCGCGGCCGTGAAACATGGCAGCACGCTTGCCGTCACTGCTCTGACCTGTGCCGGTATGGAACTGCAATTGTTTCTCAGGATCGTCGTATTTTAATACTTCTTCGATGTTGACGGGCACGTCCGGCAAAGGCCTCTCTTCGATATGATATCTGGATGCGCTATAGAGCTTGATTCCCTTTAAATCCAGCGTCAGAATACCGTATTGCTCATTCTCGTTTATCAGCGGAATCAGAGGCTTGATAAAAAAACGTGGTGCCACCACACTGATCTCCTGAAATTTTACCGGTGTTCGATAGGTCTGAAAATTTTCCGGGGTGCGAAATAGCGCCAAGCCATTTTCCTGATGACTCCAAAAAGGCGCATCTTCGAGGAGTTCCCTTAACGGTGCTAAAAGCTCGTCTATCCGGGGTTTTCTGAAACCATAATCCTGCAATGTATCACCGGTTTCCCGTAAAAGGTTTTTAAAGCGGATTTGATTCTGTTCAACATCATTTCCTTTTACAAAAGTGGGCAGATATATGGAAATACAGGGATCACTATCTTCTTCGAGTAAATAGCTGAGCTCTTCAGTACTGAAATATCTCATCTTTGTCCTTCCTCCTCTTGCAGGTACTCTTTATCTGCTTTTAAAGACATATCTTTATTAAAGGCTGGTGCGGTTTTCGCACGACCCGTGGTTGTTTTTGTATATACATCTGAACTATGATTTATTTCCAGAACCTTTTATCCGGCCGCGGGGAAGATAAATCCCACATAACGGCCGGACCTGATCCTGTTGCAGAGATCATTTTTTCTGTGACCAGAATGTGCCTGTGAATGTAAACACACAAGTTCTTCATTGCTATGCCATCCCAGGGAAAACGGATGTGACTGTCTATGGTTATCGTTGTCATAAACAGACATATATATATATCATACGTTTTTCATCGCAGCTCCCCTAATGGGGATGAAGAATTTTTTGCGATCGGGTAAACCCCTGATGCTCTCTCTGCTACGAAATGCTTTTAATACGGATAAGGAGGCCTCATCTCATTCCAGGTTGTTTTAAACGTCACCAGTCTGGTTTTTACGTCAGCAACCAGAGAATCGGTATCCGTTTTAAAGCTTTCCCACTGCTTCTTTTTTAATTCTTCCACTGCTTCTGATTTTGTCTGCAGAGAATCTCTCAGAGCCATTAACTTTTTTTTCTGAGTCACAAGGTTTCCTTTTTTACCCTCTTCCGCTTTTTCCAGAATATCTTCCTGGATAGATTGAATTTCTTTATCGATACTTACAATGGTCTCGTCAATTTTTTCCCGCAGTTCCATTTTTTTCATAACAAAGGCTTCATCTTCCTGTTGCTCGCAAGCAAATAAAAGCAAAAGCAAACCAAGCGATACAAAAATAGCTGTTGTTTTCATGGGTAAACTCCTTTGATTCATACATTCAATGGTTACTAAATATAAGACAAAAATCATACCAATGCAGGGGTCATATCTATAATTCATTGTTTTATTTTGATTTAAAAGCGCAAGTGACCGGGAGGTGTTTTTATCAAATTGAAAAATTATTCGAGTTTTTGTAAAGGATATTTACAGGGGCCATTTTAAACGATGTAAAATACCTTTACAATGAGGGTCGGGCAGATGATTTATTTCCTTTCTTGTTATTTTGACGAGAAATTCCTATTTTCTAATCGCCTTTTAACAGATACCGGTTTACGCTTTGACATGAAAGGATCCTCAATGGGACATCAATATATATATTGTCGTTCCGTATTCCTGTTGCTGATGACAGGGATATTCCTTACTCTCGCTTGCAATCGACAGAGCGCATTGGAAATTCATCAAAATCTTTTTACGGTTGATTCTCACGTCGATACGCCATTGCGTTTGCTGCGATCGGATTATAATCTGGCGGAACGCCATGAAGCGAATCAGGGCAAGGTCGATTTTGTCAGAATGCGGGAGGGAGGTCTGGATGCGATATTTTTCGCTGTCTTTGTCGGTCAGCGCGAGTTGACGGACAAGGGTTATGAGAAGGCCCGGAAACGCGCTCTGGCGCTTTTTTCAGCCATTGATTCTTCCCTAAACCGGCACCCCGATCTGGCTTCTCCGGCGTTATCTCCGGAGGATGCCTATCGCCTCGAGAATGAGGATAAGCGCGCTGTTTTTATCGGTATGGAAAACGGTTATCCTTTGGGAAAAGATCTCTCGCTGCTGACATCATTCCACGATCTTGGGAGTCGTTATATTACGCTCTGTCACACAAAGCACAATCAGATATGCGATTCTTCCACAGATGACAGCGGTCCGCTTCACGGAGGTCTGAGTGAGTTCGGCAGGCAGGTGGTTGCGGAAATGAACAGGCTGGGAATGATGATTGATCTGTCTCATGCCTCGGATCAGAGTTTCTACGATGTTGTCGAAATATCAGAGGCTCCGGTTATCGCGTCGCACTCTTGCGCGCGGGCGGTGTGTGATCATCCGAGAAATTTAAGCGACGATATGTTGCTGGCGCTGAAGAAAAACGGAGGTGTGATTCAAATGTGCATCCTCTCCGCTTATGTTAAAAAACCTCCGGTTGATGCGAAACGAGACAGCGCTGTGACGGCATTCTGGCAACGAAATGAAAACTATGATGAGATGACTGAAGAGGAACAAAAGCGGGTATGGCAGGAGTGGCGACAGCTCAACCGCGATTATCCCGAGGCCCTCGCAACCGTCTCTGATATGGCGGATCATATCGATCATATCGTCAGCGTTGCCGGTATAGATCATGTGGGAATCGGCACCGATTTTGACGGGGGTGGTGGTCTGAAGGATTGCCGCGATGTCAGCGAAATGCCGGCAATCACCCGTGAATTGTTGCGAAGGGGATATTCTGTTGATGATCTCGAGAAGATCTGGGGTGAAAACCTCATGCGGGTAATGCGCGAGGTTCAATCCCCTGGCGGTCAAAATAGTTAATCCAAATCGCACCGAGAAAAGGATAGAGATATGATCCTGCAAAAAGAATTTGAAAAAAGCGGAAACTGGCTGTTCAGATGGCGGAGTTATTTACCTCTTGTCATGTTTATCATTTTGCTGATCGCGCTTTTCAACTATGATTATCTGTTCGGCAGTGAATTTGTCACGGCAATATGGAACGGCCTTTGTATAACGATCAGTTTTCTGGGTTTGATCGTACGTATTATCACCATCGGTCACACGCCGGAAGGCACGTCGGGCCGCACCACGGGTGCCCCGGAGGCGGAAACGCTCAACACCAGCGGAATTTATGCTACAGTACGCCATCCCCTTTATCTGGGTAACTTTCTCAACGGACTCGGTATCGCCATGTTTCCGCATAATGGCTGGCTTGTTGTGATCTATATTCTCGTTTTTTGGATCTACTACGAGCGTATCATGTTTGCCGAAGAGGCTTTTCTGGTGAGAAAATTCGGCGATGCTTATATCGCCTGGGCCGAGACAACGCCTGCTATTGTTCCGGATATTAAAAACTATAAAAAAAATGTATTACCCTTTTCCCTGAAAACGATCTTAAAACGCGAATATAGCGGTTTTTTTGCCATTGTTCTCACTTTTTTTGTATTAAAACTGCTCTCCGAGCTTTTTGCCGGCGGCGACTATGAAATTCATACTGCCTGGTGGGTGTTTCTGCTTTTCGGATTTCTCGTCTGGTTTACACTGAGAACGCTGAAACGAAAGACCACCTGGCTCGATGTCGAGGGACGGTAAGGTAAAACTGTATCGGGCTGAATTTGAGAATATTGTTGATTAACGACTATGGAAGCCCTGTGGGAGGCGCAGAACTCTTGCTTGCCAGGCTTGCAGAAGGATTGCAAGACAGAGGTCACAAAACCCGCATCCTCGCCGGTGGCATTGCTGGTCTTCGCCGGCAGGCTGGTCAGGGAAAAGGGGCTCTTTGTGCTGATCCATAGTTTCGCCCGCGTTTTACGCACCGTGCCTTCGGCCCGGCTCCTCATCGCCGGCAGCGGGCCGCTGGAACCAGGCCTTAAAATATTGATTCGGTAGCTCGGTATTGAACTTTCTGTGGACATGCTCGGATCGCTCTCCTATGCGGCCATGCAGCGGCGTTTTGACGCTGAATGGGTACAGGCGGTACCATCATTGTGGCCGGAACCTTTTGGCCTTGTGGTCATCGATGCCATATTGCGGGGTACGGTATTGGCGGCAAGCGATTGCGGCGGTCTTCGGCATACTGTTGTTCCCGGAAAATCCGGCGTTCTCTTGCCGACCGGCGATATCGAACAACGGGCTGCTGCACTAACCGATCTGCTTTCGGACCGTAGCAAAGTACAAAGAATGGGTAATTACGGACAAAAACATGCACGGCTCTATTTCGGCCAGGATCGTTTATTATCCGACAAATTCCGAAACAGCATCGACTGGTCCGCCACCACCGCCTTTTCGATTCCATCCTACTACACCGGTTTTATCCGCGTGAATCTCAGCGGCAGAGAGCCCGAAGGAATCGTTGCTGCAGGAGCCGAGTATGATGATCTTCTCGACAGGATTACCGCTGATTTATATTCTTTCGTCGATCCGGCAAGCGGCAAACAGGCGGTACAACGGGTAGCCCGAACGGTAAATCTATTTGCCTGCGACGCACCTGGAAACTTTCGCTGCAGCTGCGTACATTCACCGGCGCCGGCTTGAGCTCTCTGCTCGTCTATTTCATCGCACAATGTTTACCCGGCGATGATGCCTGGATCATTTTAAAAGGGTTCGCACTTTTTGTCTTTGTTCTCATAATTTATTATTTTGCCAATGTTGTAAATCGAAACGAGATATCCGCATTGAAAAATTTATTTTCGACAACGAAAGCAAAACGAGATAAATAATAGAATGCAATACGCAACTTTTTCTATCATTATTCCTACCTATAAACGGCCCCGGGCACTTGGGCACTGTTTGGCTGCTCTGCAGGAGGTGGATTATCCCGGATCACAGTTTGAAATCATTGTTGTCGATGATGGCGGCGGGGTCCCGGAACCGCTTCGTTCTGCTTATGAAAAGGGACGCTCTGTCCGTTTTCTCAGCCAGAAACAAAGGGGACCGGCCACGGCGCGCAATACCGGTGCTGCTGCCGCGGTTAATGATGTTGTCGTTTTTCTGGACGACGACTGTATTGTCGGCAAAAACTGGCTCAATACCCTCTCTCAGGCATTGCATCAGACACCAAACCATTTAATCGGAGGTAAAACCAAAATCGGCAACGGTCAAAGCATCTATGGCCGCGCCAGCCAATATCTGATTGATTTTCTTTATATTCATTATACGGATGAAACGGGTAATCCGCAATTTTTTACCTCTAATAATTTTGCTCTCGATCGCCGTGCCTTTTTGCATAGCGGCGGTTTTGATCAGCGTTTTAAAAAGGCTGCCGGGGAAGATCGTGAATTTTGCTATCGCTGGAATCGATACGGCGGAAAATCCCGCTATGTGCCGTCACTCGTGGTTTATCACGATCCGCAGTTGACCCTGAAAAAATATTGGCACCAGCATTTTAATTACGGACGTGGAGGACGACAATTCCGGATGATTGGTTATGAAAGAGGAGGAAAAAACCTGACCCTGGGACCATCGCGATTTTATATTAACCTTCTTCTTTATCCGTTCAAACAGAACAATTGTGCCTTGCGTTTTTCTGTACTTTTTTTTCTGTCCCAGCTTGCCAATGCCCTTGGATACGCCTGGGAAAAATATCGGCTGAAAAATTAAGGGACATAGGATCGGTTCTTTTTCATTTATTTTGAATATATATTCGAACAAATACGGCTATAATATGCAAACAGTATGATAAAACAAAACAGGAGAATGTTCATTATGAGACTGCTCATTGTTTTTTTGGTTTTTGTTCATTGCAACTTGTTCGCGCAACCGGTTTCTGATTATTTCAAAGATGTTCGTGCGGTATATGTTTTAGAAGCATCTCCTCCGGTGGTCGAGAGTGCGGTTCGTGTTCTTTTTCCAAAGATGAAAAGCGATGCCGTTCGAAGCGTTGAAAAATGCACCCTTCAGGGAGAAGGAACCCTCACCATTGGAGTTGTCGACTCGAATAGCGGTGAAGGGCCATTTTCTTCGCAGAATGGAGATGACGACTCTTTTTTTATCCGGTTAACCGCAGAGAATGGCGCTATCGTGGCGGCCTCTGATGCTTCCCTGTTGTACACCGCGGCATGCCGGCTGGCCCAACAGTGGCAAAGCCGGGAGGCCTCTTATTTCCGGAAGGGGCGTCACTTTTTCCCCAGCTTTAAATGGCTGGAAGGAGCGGATGGCTTTTTCGCCGCCCGTAAATTCTTCAGTCGCGGATATAATCCCGAGGAGAATGTTAGAGAAATGGCCCGTATCGGCTGTACACACATCGGCGTTAATGCGCTGGCCACTCCATTTGCCTATGAACAGGGTCCGCCGGGAGAACACTATTATCGCTTTTATATCACCAATCCTGACCTGGATCAGTTCGTTGAAACCGAGTTGAATAAAGAGACCTATCCGCCGGAATATCTGGCTGCCAACATGAATCGTATGCAGAAAAATATCGAGCTGGCGGAAAAACACGGTCTCGCGGCCGGGCTGAATCTCTGCTCTCCGCGATCCGTTCCTGAATCTTTTTTTCAAAAATATCCGCAGCTGCGTGGTGCCCGAATCGATCATCCCTTTCACAGCTACAAACCCCGCTATACCATGACGCTGGCGCATCCGGCCGTACGATGGCATTATGCCGAGATGATGAAAAAGATCATGCAGCGATTTCCACAGCTTTCCTGGGCTTATATCTGGAGCAACGACAGTGGATCCGGATTCGAACACACCATGACCACCTATCCGGGCCGTAACGGGGGCGCCTTTTTGGTGCGGGAGTGGCGCACCAATGAGCAGATTGCGGAAAAAGCGGGAATGAATATTTTGCGCTACCTGAAAGGCTTGCGCGATGCCGCCCGCCGGAGCCGTCCGGATTTTGATGTCATTCTGCGGTTGTTTTCGTTTCCGGCGGCCGAAGATTATATTTTAAAACACCTGGAAGAGGGAATCGATTTAAGGCTCTTTTTATCCGATCGTAGCGATAATGAAAAATGGACGAAATTTGCAGTTGCCAGGGAAAAGGGATCAGATTTTTCATACACCAACTCTATTTCCATGCCTTACAGTCATGTGGCCGGGGTGCCGTTTCCCTGGCAAACCCAAAAGCGGCTGCAGGAGATGCTTGATCTCGGAATCGAACGCCTGACCCTGTCACTGCATCCCTTTTCTCTGGCGCCTTACGATATCAACCGGGAGGTCCTGGGCGGATTTCAGTTTCATCCGCAACAATCAGTCGACTCTTTGGTGCTGGAGACAGCAAAACGGTGGGTCGGAGAAAAGGAGGCAGAGCCTCTGGTTGCAGCCTGGAAGCTGGTGGATAAAACGGTGGAAACATTTCCGTCTGTACCGCTCTATGCCGGCTATGGCTTTGTCTCTTTCCGGTTGTGGGTGCGGCCGCTGGTTCCCGATATTGAAAAGATTCCGCAGGAAAAGCGGGCCTATTATGAAAAATTCATGCTTTCCAACTATTACAATCCCAATCTCGTTGATTTGAGCAAAAACGCCCTGTGGACGCTGGTGCCGCAGGAAACCGCTGAAAAAATCGTTGAACAGTACCGCCTGGATGGATACGATGACCTGAAACAGGCGATCAGCCTTCTCGAGTGTGATGATATAGACAACAACGACCGGGTAAAGGCGGTCTTTACGGATCAGCGGGATCGTCTGAAAGCGCTTTTGTGTTACCACCGCTCTCTGGAGAATACCTGTAAATGGATTGTGGGTGTCCATGGCTATATGCAGGCAGAGACAAAAGAGGTGAAGAACAGACATGCTGAAATGATCAGAGACATGATGCGGGATGAGATTGATAATTGCAGAGAATTAAAGACGCTATACACAAGCTCTTCTGTACCTTTTACGCCAATTTCCGCAATTGGTGAAAACTGGTACACCTATGGCGAAAACCTCGATCAGCTGTTGCAGAAAAAAATCGATCTGATGAAAGCTCATATGGAAGATGAACCGTTTATTGAAGACGATTTTATGTGGAATCTGCCCGCGACGTTTAATGTTTCGCCGGAAATTTATTTGAATTATTAATCCGGATTGTTTTTTTGCAGATAAATACTCTTGTGGCGGAGCTAAAAAAATGTGGGAACTGGTGTTTATTTCCGGTTACAAGCATCATTTGTATGTCACTCCGGACCGCGTTCAGAGCAGCGATTCCCGGCCGGGTTCACAGGATAAACCCTGCAAGAGCCTCAATCATGCAGTCTCGTTTCTCCTTGCCGGTGAAACGCTGCATATCGGCAGCGGCGATTATCCCGGCTTGCCGAATTCTGATTGAATGCCGCAGGACTCTGCTCTCGTTGGCAGGGCATACCGGTTTGATGGATTTTTTATATGAACAGCTCGGTAGCGTTTTAGCAACCGCTCATTGGCTGCTATTCATTTTCATAAATTTCCGGCATTTTCATTACAGGTCGCTCCGGTTATATCAATGGTTTTAGATACTGTGGCACTGTATCAAAAGTCGGACTTGGTTTAAACCGCAGAGAACGCCAAGATCGCTGAGACTAGATTCAACCCACTTTGTTCTATGACAAAAAATAACAAGTCAATTGGAATAGTAAAAATTACAAGATATTTTGATATGTTTACAAACAATTCATTATTATTGATTTGAATGATATGTATGGATTTCTTGTAATTTTTTTCTTGGCGGATTTTTAATCTCTTTGCGGTTTATTCTAGTCGCACTTTTGTTGCACAGGTGTTGTGTTTTATCTTTAGTGCAATTATGAACGCCTCCATTATTTTAATCGAATCTATTGATAGTTATACAATTAGAATGCCAAGATTTCATATAGCTTTCCAGTGAATTGTTATTATTGCTTTTATGAATATATTAACCATCGATAAATGGGATAAAAAAATGATCTGGAACTATTTTTGTGCAGGTTAAGAACAAACGTTTCGATAATCGTAAGCAAAATGTGAAAAAAGGGTACGGTGCAAAGAGTGATTGATTTTAAGAAAAATATTATAATGAATCGGGCTTTGAATTTTCACAATATTTTTCTATTTTCTAATCGAAAGAGGCCACTGGCGTGAGCCAAACCGCAGTTGTTTTGCAACCTTTGCTGCTGATACGGAAGAAGAGGGGAAACAGATGGATTTAAACTGGCTTGATTTAACCGTATTCCTCGGATTTATGGCTATTGTTGTCGCCATATCGCTTTATGCCGGACGCAGGGAACAAACTTCCGAGGATTATTTCCTTGCCGGGCGAAAACTGACGTGGTATCTGGTCGGATTTTCGCTGATCGCTTCCAATATCTCCACAGAACATTTTATCGGGATGGCCGGTTCGGCATTCGGCAGAATCGGACTGGCGATTGCCAGCTTTGAATGGACGGCTGCAGTAACCCTGGTCTTTGTTGCCTGGTTTTTGCTGCCTCGATTCCTCAAAGCCGGTATCTATACCATGCCGCAGTTTCTGGAGTTTCGCTATGATGCCGGTACCCGCACGATCATGTCGATTTTGGTCATGGTGGCTTATGTTTTTACATTATTGGCAACTGTTCTTTACAGCGGTGCTATCGCTATCAATGCTATTTTTGATGTATCCGGTTTACTGCAGCAGCGTTTTGCGTTGTCACCTGCGGAAGCTGAATTCTGGGCCAACACGCTGGGAATCTGGTGTATCGGTATTATCGCCGGTGCATATACCATCTATGGCGGATTGAAAGCGGTGGTCTGGTCGGACTTGCTGCAGGGAGGCGCATTGATCATCGGGGGTATTATCGTTACGATTCTCGGTTTTCAGGTTTTGGGGAGTGGGGATATTTTTAGTGGCATTCATTCGTTTTACAGCCATAATGCTGAAAAACTGCATGTGGTATTGCCGTGGAATGATCCGGATGTACCCAGTCTTGCGGTTTTTTTCGGCGGCTTGTGGATTGGTCATATCCACTATTGGGGCTGCAATCAGTTCATCACTCAGAGAACCCTTGGGGCCAGGAGTCTGGCTGAAGGACAACGGGGAATTATGTTCGCCGCCATGATAAAATTGCTTATTCCCTTTATCGTCGTTATTCCCGGCATTATGGCGTTTCAACTGTTCGGCAATGAAATCGCCACGGCGGACAAGGCTTATCCCTACCTGATCAGCCAGATTTTGCCGCCGCATTTGCGCGGGATTATGTTTGCAGCCCTTACCGGTGCGGTCATGAGTACGTTCAATTCCGGACTCAATTCCGCATCAACGATTTTTACCATTGATATTTACAAGCAGTTTATCGGCAAGGATGCATCGCAAAAACGACTGGTTTTTGTCGGCCGCCTCACCACCGCGTTTTTTGTGCTTCTGGCCTGTATATGGGCACCGATTATTTCCAATTTTCAGGGTGTTTTCATGTATATACAGGAGTTTTGGGGATTTATTGCGCCGGGAATTGCCGCTGCTTTTCTCGTCGGTCTGGTGGTGAAAACCGCACCACCGCGTGCCGCCAAAGGCGCGATGCTGGGTGGATTGCTGCTCTACGGCTTTAGCCGTTTTGGACGCTTTTTGTTTGATCTGCCATTACTCAATGACCTGCCGGGTGTCGTCCAAAAAACGGTGGCGCAGTATAACAGCTGGTCCTTGTTGCACCACATGGGTATCGTTTTTGTACTGGTGGTTCTCTATATGGTATGGATCAATCATAAGGAACCTTTGGCTCAGGCGGTGGAACTGCCTGTTCAGAACAAGGTAAATATCACCCCTGAACCGCATGTCTATGTACTCGGCGTATTGGTGATTGTCTTTACGGCGCTGTTATATATTTTATTTTGGTAGCAGAGTCGTTGATTCCTGAAATATTTTTCTGCCGGATTACGTTTCACAAGAGGAAACGATGATTATTTTCAGGTTTAATCAGCGGTATCCTGTGTTTTTAATAACAATTGAATCCATTGTTATTTCGGTTTGATCATTATTGATTGGAGCTTTGTGGATATGAAAAACAAAAAATTCGTACTTGGCGATATTGGAAATGGAAAAGATTCTGCGTTTGAAACAGTTTCATTTTATGAGAATAAAAAAAAGGTAATCAATCGTAAATATGAATATTAACAAGAATAAATACAGGTCCGGCGTGCATTTGCTCTCCGACGCACCCATTGAAGACCAGTTACTGCTGAAGGATAAGGCATTGCTCGTCTCTGCCGAGGGCATCACGATTAGCGATAATACGCAGCGCGATAATCCTATCATCTATGCAAATAAGGGATTTGAACGTTTGACCGGTTATCCGGTAGACCGGGTATTGGGCAGAAATTGCCGTTTCCTTCAGGGACCTGATAGCAATGCCGAAACGGTTTCGGCTATCAGCGAGGCGGTGCGAAATGAACGTGAAATCACCGTCGAAATCCTCAATTATCGCAAAGACGGCACAACCTTCTGGAATCGCCTTTCTATCACGCCGCTCCGCAATGATAAAGGGCGCGTCACCCACTTTATCGGCATTCAATCCGATGTTACCAATCCCAGAAGGGCGGAAGACGAACTGCGCAAAACCACGCAGCAGCTGGAGGCGGCGAATCAACGCATGAAGGGCGATTTGGAGGCGGCGCGCCAATTACAGCTCGATATGCTACCCGAACAAACGCCCAGTCTGGACTATCTTGACATCGCCGTTGCGATGAAGACTGCGCAGGAGGTAGGCGGGGATTACTATGATTTTCATGTCAACAAAAACAACCACCTTACCGCAGCGATTGGCGATGCCACGGGCCATGGCCTCAAGGCCGGAACCGTGGTGACCGCGACAAAAAGTCTTTATAATTCGTTGGCTCATCATCCGGATCCGGTTTCCATTCTCAAAAATATGTCTCTGGCGCTGAAAAATATCGGATTCCGCAATATGTATATGGCCATGCTCATCGCCAAATTTACGCCGGACACACTGTTGGTCTCTTCAGCAGGCATGCCTTACACCTATCATTACCGGCGTGCGGAAGACAGGGTCGACGAAATTATATTAAAAGGGATGCCGCTGGGAAGTTTTCCTGATTTCGATTATGATTCAAAGGAGATTCCTGTACAGCCCGGCGACACCTTTCTTTTTTTGAGCGATGGTTTACTTGAACTACCGAATGAGAAAGGGGAGCAGTATGGAGAGGAGCGTACCCGGGAATTGTTTGCGAAAATTGCCTTCGACACCCCTGATCGGATTGTGGCGCAACTTGGCGACTCGGCAACAGCATGGTCCGGCTCAACGCCTCTGCGCGATGATATGACGTTTTTGGTGATCAAGATGAACAGCGAGAACACGGATTGATCCGATTACGCGGATTGCACCGATTGAGTGGATTTATAACCACAGATTACCCATATTTACGATTACACAGATGCTATGGATCGTACGTGTTTGGTTTATTGTTGCATATTCTACTTTTAATCAATGTCAAAATAAATGCTTGAAACTCTTGATTCTTTTGGGCATTTTATATTATCGAGATAACTTGGATGGGTGGAATACGAAAGGTGATTATGGAAAAAATGAGATATTTAACAATTTTCATACTAACTGTTATCATGATTATGGTGAGTGGATGTTCTATGCAAAAACAATCTTTTGAAAAATGGACCTTTGTGCATGTGGCTGATATTCAGGTGGGATCACCGCGATCGTTCCGCTTTGCACCGGCCTGGAACGACAACTGGCAAACGGCGCGCGAACAGATCATCGGGATTGATCCTGAATTTTTGCTGATCGGCGGGGATTTGACCCGCGACGGCTATATTCACAAATGGGAGCTGGAAAGCATCAAGGCTGATCTGGATAGGCTGCCCTTTCCCTGTCACGTTATTCCCGGCAATATGGATGTCGGCAATAAACACACAGACATCGACGGTGCCCGACCGGATCGCAATGATATAAAGCTGAATATGACACAGAAACAGCTCGATCAGTTTAAATCGGTATTCGGGCCGTTATGGTGGACCTTTGTGCATAAAAATTTGAGGGTGTCGGGTTTTTGCGATATGCTGCCGGGATCGGGTTTGCCCGACGAAGAAGCTCAGTGGCGTTGGCTGGAAAAACAAACCGGAAAATCTCAACCGCAGCATCACATCTGGATGATGCATTATGCCCTTTTCGCTGATAGCCTCGATGAACCTAACTGGGACATCACCAAAATCGACCAATACCTGGGCTGGTATTTCACTATCGATGAACCCTGGCGCAGCCGGGTAATGGAGATTTTTAAGCAGACCGATACCGACCGGGTCATCTCCGGCCATATTCATTGCCGCAAAGATCACGTCGCTGATGGCATCGCTTTCGATCTGGCCGCAGCCACCTGTTTTTCGCAGTGGGAAGAGAAATGGCCGGATGGCGATCCGCGGCTGGGGTTCTATCGTTATGACGTCTATAACAACAAGATCGAAAAAACGTTCATTCCGCTTAACCGCGTTTCAAACCGCAAGGGATATGGCCCCGGCGGTCACCCGTCACCCGAAGAGCGGGATTATTCCAAAGCATGGGACAAATAGGAGGCGGATTGTTATATAGACCTGCTAAACATGATCATATTCGCGGAATCGCGATCGCAATCACGGTCCTGATCAGCTGGCTTGGCGCGCTGGTGTTTTTGTTTACCCGTTCCCTGCCCGAAGCGGCGATTTGGATCGCCCCGGGTATTCTGGTGATGACGTTTCTATATACCGGTCTCTTTATTACGGCCCACGATTCCATGCACGGCACCATTGCCCCCGGATATCAGCGCATCAACAAGTGGATCGGCACGGTGGCGGTACGTCTCTATGCTTTTTTTTCCTACAAGAATTTGCTCAAAAGCCACCGACTGCATCATCAATATCCTGCTTTAGCAGAAGACCCTGATTTTTATGGGGAAGAATCGGGATTTTGGGGGTGGTACTTGAGGTTCTTGCTTAACTATATCAGCTGGCAGCAGTTGGTGGGCATGGCGGTGATTTTTAACCTCTTGCAGCATCTTGCCGGTGTCCCGGTCGTCAATCTGATTCTTTTCTGGGTTGTCCCGGCATTGCTGAGCACGGTTCAGCTCTTTTACTTTGGCACCTATCTGCCGCATAAAAAAAGGCCCGGGGGCTATCCGGATCAGCATCGTTGTGTCAGCAACGATTTTTCTTTGCTCTTTTCCTTTCTCTCCTGCTATCATTTCGGCGTCCACTGGGAGCATCATGAGTATCCCTGGATGGCCTGGTGGCGATTGCCCAAAGCGAGAAAGAGTTGAAACACGCAGTTTACATAAAATATGACACAGGCGCTTTTTTTTATTGTGATTGTTGGTTACATTTTTTATCTTTAATCAAATTTATGCATTTTTCTTTTGGGCAAAGATGGTTGGGTAAAACGCGGAGAGGTTTCATCTTCTCATCCATTGCATAACACTTTTATTTTGGGTCCCCTTCGTTGTAGCATCCATTGATAGAGACAAAAATCGTTGAAGATACAACCGTGTATTGACGAATCAGGGAACGGCGGATTTTCAATTGTCATCAATCCCTGCTTTTATTCGATCATGATTGAATCGAGACCATGGTTGGCTTTTTTAAATGATTTTTTCAGCGCGCTCTTTTTTTGTCATTGCGGGTTCTGCATTTACTTTTCCCGTCTTTACAACATCATTCGAAATGTGAATCTGTTTGAGTGGTGCGGCTTTTGTGCTGAATAAAACGGCCCTTTTCAGTTCATAATTAAGGCGTCAATTTTTATTTTAGACGATATTGCGATGGCGGAAAAATGCGGAATAACAAGGATGATAAATCGAAACAGACAGCGTGAATGAACGATTTCAATCCATGTTTGAAACCTATGGCCAATCCGGCGGTGGTGCGTCGAAAAGTCGCGACCGATCAGGTGGTTCTGGTTAATCTCGATAATGGTGCTTCGGTTGCGCTCAATCTTACCGGTGATCTGATATGGCAATTATCGGATGGCAGGCGTACACTGGAAAAGATCGTCGCTGCTGTTCATAATTATTTTCCGGATGCACCACCGGATATAGTCGAAGATGTCAGCAGTCTGGTTTCCACCCTTGCGGAGGATGGTTTTATCGGATTTGAATGGATCGCCATGGAAAATGAGAATAGTAGAGCAGAGTGAGATGAATAACAACGCAACAATATCATAAGAGAAAGACAATGGAGAACGAATCCCGTTATTACCGGATCAATCCTGTTGTTTCCTGCGGCATCGAAAAGGACGGAGCCGTACTGTTCAATCCGGATACGGATGATACTTCTATCATCAATGATTCCGGACACCTGATTTGGGATTTTTTGCAACACCCCCATACCGTCGAAGAGATATGTAGCTATCTGCGGGAGAACTATGAGAATCTCTCGACTGAACAAGCGTATAAAGATGTGACCCAATTTGTTAACGCCTTGCTACCGGATTTTCTCGAGGAGGTCGGCGATCATGAAGGATGATTTACCCTGGTTCGATCCGGTGTTGCCACCGGACGGGCTGCAATCGAGACCGAGGGAAGTTGATGTTTCGCTTACCGGTCGCTGCAATCTCAAGTGTGCCTACTGTTTTTATGCCGACGAGATGGCCGGTCTTTCCGACCTTTCCACCGAGCGCTGGAAGGCCTGTTTCTGTGAGTTGGGCGAGCTGGCGGTTCAACGCGTGACTCTGAGCGGCGGCGAGGTGTTTACCCGACCCGATCTGTTTGAACTCGTCGATTGTCTTATTGATAATAAAATGCGCTATAGCCTATTGACAAACGGCACGCTTATTACCGAGAAAACCATTGCACAGTTCGAAACGGGAAAACGGCGTCAGCGTCTGGATTCGATACAGGTATCGATTGACGGTTCTTGTGCCGGGGTGCACGACAAAAGCCGGCCGCCAAAGAGCTTTGACCGGGCGGTAAACGGACTCGAGCTTTTGAAAAAGTACGGCTTTCCGGTGATTGTGCGGGTTACCATTAATCACTACAATGTGCACGACCTGGAGAACATCGCCCGCTTTTTGCTGGACGAGCTGGGATTGAGCGGATTTGGCACCAACGAGGCGGAGTACATGGGCTCTGCCCGCTGTCATGGGCAGGGCGTGGTGCTGAGCGAGAAGGAGCGGCGCCGGGCAATGAATGACCTTGTTGTACTCAACCGGCGCTATGATGGCCGAATTTCCGCCCAGGCAGGACCACTAGCCCGGCTTAACATGTTTAAAGAGATTGAAGAGCGCCTGCAAAAGGGCGAAACCGGCATTCCTGGCCGCGGCACGCTCTGCTCCTGCGGTGGTGTGTTCAGCAAAATGGCCATTTTACACGACGGCACCATGGTGCCGTGTAACATGCTTCCTACCCTGACCATGGGGATTGTGGGCATCAACTCGATTCAGCAGGCATGGTTGCATCACCCCTCCATTAATGTGGTGCGGCAACGCCGCAGAATCCCGTTGACCGCCCTTGAGTCATGCCGGGATTGTCCATACACAGGTTTTTGCGCCGGCGGTTGTCCGGCCGGCGTAATGAATCGATTTGGTCGCTTGCATGGTATAGATCCTCTTTACTGTTATAGAGCATTCAAAGCAACAAGCGATGATGAAAATGAATTTGAACGGCAATTCACGGAGACTCTATGAGCTGTTGCAACGAGCACGCTTCCGAAACCTGTTCCTATAACACTCTGCCCGAGGGGATTCCCCCCTTGCGTTCTTTTTATCTATACCTCTCGGACGGTTGCAATCTCGCCTGTCGTCACTGCTGGATTACGCCGCATTTCGTCGACGGCGAACCGGACCCCGGCCAGGTTATCGACAAAGATGCATTGCAAAAAGCGGTGGCGGAGGCAAAATCCATGGGATTAACCCATGCCAAACTTACCGGCGGCGAGCCGATGTTGCATCCGCGTTTCTTCGAAATCGCTGACATGCTGACCGAGGCGGGATTGAGTCTGGATATGGAGACCAACGGCACGTTGATCACGCCGGAAAACGCCCGCTATCTCAAGGAAAAAACCAATCTTTCTTTTGTATCAGTGAGCATTGACG
>WJMF01000117.1 GCA_014728085.1 Candidatus Zhuqueibacterota bacterium | reverse complement strand
GTTCTCCTACACCATATCCTTTGGGTCAAAGGATAAGTTTTTTGAGTTTTAAATGTCAATTTGAATATTTCACTAATTTCGGACACCTATTTCACTAAAGATTCGGACAGTCCGTCGCCATCCCAAAAGACAATTTAAATTTAATTAAAAGTATCCGGCATAAACTGATACCCTTAAAAAATATACAAACTTTTTGCGGGGGCTACAACAGTTGCAGGAAATTTTTTTGATTTATCGCGGGAAGGCGTTATAATAAATGAACAAAAAGAAGAGTTGTAAAAGTTGAATCGATTTCCTTGCGCTTCCGGCCTTGATATCAAAAAGCGCGAAAATACCAGAGGATTATTTCAATATCTTCTGATAAAACCGTCGCAACGCAGTTGTGTATTCATTTCTCTGCGGCAGGTCATTGTGACCGCCGTTTTCGATAATCACCAATTCTTTATCCCCTGCTGCGGCTTTATCATACAACTTTTCCGCCATCCCCGGCGGCGTGATTTGATCGCTATTTCCGGTAACGATTAACAGGGGAATATCGAGATCGGAAAGACGCTCGATGTTATTGTTTTCCTTGAGAACCGGATCGATATCAAAACGCACGAATGGTTTTAACAACCACGGCACAAGCCTTCCGGTCCAGTCCTTGACATCGGTGACCGGCGATTCGAGCACCAGTCCGGCCGCATCCCGTTTATCCGCCACATAAGAAGCCATAAAGCTACCCAAAGAGTGTCCATGCAGGATCAGTTTTTTTGCATCCACACCGCGTTCGCGGTCAAGAAAATCATAGGCAGCGAGTCCATCCGCTTTCAAGCCGGCAACCGAGGGCTTGCCCGGATTTTTACCATAGCCACGATAATCAAATATCATCAAATCAACATTTTGTTCAATGATCGAGTTGATAATGTGAAAAGAAGTGACCATGACAAACCCATTGCCGCCGAAATAGAGAACCGTCCCAAGAGACGAATCCTGCGTGATCCACCAGCCATTGAGCAAAAGGCTATCCCCGGAAAAAAATTTTATTTCCTCGATGTCATAGTCGCTGCCGGCAAAATAGTCCGGAGCGATGCTGCGCTTGACGTCAAAAGCCTCTTCTTCCCTGAGCTCAATGGTGGTGCATGAGCTGATAAAAAACACTGTGAAAATGATTGCCACTATTCGTTTGATCATTTTTTTGTCCGCTTTTAATGGTGATTACCAATGATCTATCACAACGGTTGTATCAAATATGTTTACCATTACAAAGAGTAAAGCAAAACAGAACCCATATATATAGTTAAAATGTAGCAAAATGACCGCAAAGAAAAAGTTATGTCTCAAAGCGAAATTCAATAATAAACCAATAAAGAGATAATTTAAATTTTTACTCTACGGTCCTGGCCTTTGGCGGTTTCACAGGTTAAAAAGGATAACGTTTGACATAGATTCGGCTGTACGTTTTTGGTATACTCTACCGGTTGCGATTTTGCATCTCCCGCCTTCGCATCGGCATGGCATCGATACGATCAAAAACAGTTTGAAAATCGATCTCTTCATTTTGTTGTCGCAGTTTTTCACCACCGTCCTTGCCGATCAAAACTAAAGTGACTACCTCGGGATTAACGTTATAAACCCGGTAGAGCTTTGCTGCTGTTTCCTGATCGAACAGCGTATCCCCTGCAGAACTATTGCCATCTGTAAAGAGCTTAAAAAGAACAATATGGCGGTCATCGAGTTCATTCCGCAGGTCCTTGATGTTTTTCTCAATCTGCTGAAAAGTCGAATCGGCTTTTGATGGCGCAAATAGAAGAATTGGTCTGTTTTTCCAGCGGTATTCTTTGAGAACATCCTTGTCGCCGGATTGAGAAAACGCAAAGCCGACGATAAAAGCGATAAAGGTTGAAACGATAAAATAATTCATCCGTTCTTTTTCCTTTTTTATTCAACATTCATTTCAACATAACGATGTAATTTAGCCCTGTGTTAAAGGCTATATAGACAGCTTTTAATAATATCACCGGTTCTATCCACACGGCTCAATCATGTTCGCTGTCCTACAAAAATAAACAACAGATCACGGTCTGCTATTCCTTTCAATTTGAGATATGCCGTATAGGTATACGAAAATCTAGTTTGAGATTTACAGATAAATCCTCAAGAGCGATGAAAAAAGGGACGGATTTATGTAGATGAAATGGCCTACTTGATTTGACTGCGCAACAGTATGATCATCAGGATGATAGAAATAGTAATGCCTGCGAAAATACAATTAAATTTCCCTATTCGCAGGCAAATATTCAAAATGTAATCACCTTCCAGTCCGCTTTCAAACGGTCGCTCAACGGTTTGCCCATTCCCTTGACGGTTATACCGAGATTTTTGAGGTCTTTATCCACTCCGTAACGGCGGGCACAAGCGACACAGGCCTCGGTAACCACCCCGGACTCTTGCATGGCTTTGATCTCAGCCTGCAGAGAAGCATCATCGGCCAGCAATTGAGCAGAGGGGCCCCAGACCACCAGATGCACGACATCAAACCATCCCGCTTTTTTGGCATTCAGGGTGTACATGAAACAGACATTTTTTGCCACATCAACATCCGCACTCGACCAGACAACACACAGTTTTGAGGATGGTTCGAATTGATTTTTCTTTTCCATGCCACAATAACAGAATAG
>WJMF01000116.1 GCA_014728085.1 Candidatus Zhuqueibacterota bacterium | reverse complement strand
TTCGGCAATCGACGATATTTTGCATGGTTTTATAATGGCTTGGCAGAACACTCGATCTATATTTTGCAACGGTTTCATTTCCAAATTGGCGGATAATGTCCGCCAGTGTGATCACAGATCGTTCATCACCTTGTTGATCAGATGAATGGGATCCGGCAAATTCTGATTGATCAACTGGGTATAGATCATGGTTGTTTTGGGATTCACCCCGTGAGATAATCATTCCAGAGCGCTGAATTTGACGGTTGGAGACCAACAGATGTTATCTCGACAAAGCTTTTTAATACATTTATCTCACGGGGCAAGTTCCCCGAAGATGAAGGTCTTCGGTCAACCGTTTACGCCAGTCAGTCATCGTGAACCTCCTTAAATTAATTAAATAGTGATTATGGTTCACGATGGCTGCAATTATCGGGCAAAAAAGTGCCCCGCCGTCTTTTGGGGCGGGGCTTAGTTCAACAAGCAAATGCAGCCGATTTTAACCGCCGAGTGGTTCAGGCACATTTTGGGGCGATTTCAAATTCGGTTTGTTTGCGCAAGTTAGTCCGATGCGGTTAAAACGGCTGATTTAATCGTTATGTGTGTAAATAGGAGACCATCCAATGGAAACAGAGAAAGCTTATAAAAAAAGTGTGTCATATCTGAAAACGCTCTGCGAAGACATAAAGGACAGGAGCGTTGGGAGTGCCGGCAACAGGCAAGCGACAGATTTTTTCAATAAAGAAATCTCCTCATTTGGTTGGAACTGTGAAACCTCTGAATTAAATGTAGTTGACTGGGAGGATCGCGGAGCAACTCTGCAAGCCGAAGATATAAGTTTTAAGGTATCGGTTAGCCCATATTCTCTTGGCTGTAATGTTAAGGAGGAACTAACCAGCATATCAAATATTGAAGAAATTGAACGGACAGATAAAAGTGGGAAAATAGTTCTTTTATATGGCGAGATTGCCAGAGAACAGCTAATGCCTAAAAATTTCGTTTTCTTTAATCCTGAAGAACACCAGAGAATTATTGCCCTTCTTGAGGAAAAGAAGCCTGCTGCCATAGTTTCCGCGACTGGAAGAAACGCCGCTCTGGCTGGAGGGGTATACCCCTTCCCACTGATTGAAGACGGAGATTTTGATATTCCTTCAGTTTATATGACCGAGGAGGAGGGAAGAAGACTCTTGCCCCATACGGGAAAATCAGTTCAACTGAAATCTCATTCGAGACGAATCCCCGCAAAAGCCTCTAACGTTATTGCGCGAAAGGGAAAAAATGCAACCGAACGGATTGTCATCACAGCGCATATTGATGCCAAAAAAGGCACCCCGGGAGCAATTGACAACGCAACGGGAATAATGGTCTTACTTCTAGTCGCTGAAATGCTTGAAGATTATGACGGGGACAGAATGCTTGAACTCGTCGCATTGAACGGAGAAGATTATTATGCTGTTCCTGGCCAGATGGACTATATCTATAACAATCAGAATAAATTCAATGAGATTCTTTTAAATATAAACATAGATGGTGCGGGTTACAAGGCGGGTAAATCTACATTTTCACTCTTTAATTTATCTGAAAAAATGCAAAAGAAAGTAAATGACATTTTTACGGAATATAATGGAATAACAGAGGGTATCCAGTGGTCCCAAGGAGATCACAGTATATTTGTTCAGCAAGGATGCCCTGCTATTGCCGTATCTTCAAAATGGTTTATAGACAATATGGACAGTCAGACGATTACTCATACGCCTAAAGATAATGCCGGAATTGTCGATTGCCGTAAAGTGGTTGAAATCGCCGAAGCATTGAATTGGCTGATACGGAGGTGAGTAAAATACATAACAAATCACTGAACTGGATTTTTATTTCGCTTTGCTACGTAAAAACCAGTGAGTTCAATCGTTGTTTGCAATAGCCAGCCAGCCCATTTTTTGAATGAGTTGTAGAAGAGTAAAAGACGCGCGCGAAGAGAGAGCCCCAACCCAAATACACCTGATATATAGAAAGGAGGAGATGTGAAAGAGAAAGAGAAAGAGAAAGAGAAAGACATAGAATCAAGAATTCAGTCTTCATTTGAAAGACAAGTGCAAAAGGATAAGAACATAAGAAGTGCATATTTACTTGTAAATTCTGAGAAGTATGAAATCGACCTGCAAATTGCAAAGTGCACAACCGTAGCCGGAGAGGCCGATATACATCAACCCAATTACATGGCAAGTGTTGGAAAACTGTTTACCGCAACCATAATCGGGATGCTCTATGAAAAAGGTCAACTTGATTTTAGCGACTGCATCAGTAAGCACCTTGATGCAGAAATAGTAAACAGGTTGCATGTTTTCAAGGGTAATGATTACTCGACAAGCATAACAATCAGGCACCTTCTCATGCAAACTTCTGGTTTGTATGACGTGTTCTACCACCTTTTGAATAAGATGATAAAAGAACCTCAATTCACAATAACTCCACGAGAAGCCATTCTCTGGGGTAAGGAGAATCTTACACCGGTGGGAATTCCGGGCAAAAAACACGTCTATACAGACACCAATTATCACCTGCTTGGGTTAATTATCGAAAACATTACCGGGAAAGCATTTCATGATATAATGCATGAATTTGTGTTTGACCGTGTAGGTATGCAGCACGCGTATATGTATGGCTTTTCCAAACCCCGTGTTGAAGCTGACTACACTCCTTCTAAGGCATATATCAACGGGCAGGATATACTCGCCATAGGCGGGTACCATCAGATTGATTATGCTGGAGGCTGTGTCATTGCTCCACTCTCAGAATACTTACTTTTCATGAAAGCTCTGGTTAACCATGCGATTATAAAGAGAGAAACGCTGGATAGAATGTTGAGCGATGAGATTGCAATGGGGTTTCCTCTTATCAGTTTTAACTATGGGTATTCGATCTGGAAATTAAGGTCAATTCCGCTTCTGATACCTGAAGCGTACCGCTGTTGGGGATGCGCTGGCGCTACCGGCGCTTTCATGTTTTATCATCCTGCGACTAAATCGTACATCATAGGTACATTCAATGATTTTTCCTATAGGGGAAAAGCCCTGCAGTTCATGGCAAAAAAAGTGATCAAGCAACTCGTAGGAGGTTCTTGGAAAGGATAAGCATTATGGTTACATATTTGAAATTCAGCCTGTTGTTTTTTGTGATTCATCTTGTTTGCTACATCATCGCCGGTATCATCGACTTACAGTTGGCGAAGAGCATTTATGAGGGAAAAGACAGACTCTACAGGTCGTTTTTCAGAAACATGGAGGATAAACAAGAGAGTACCAGGGTAGCAAAGCTGCTTTTGCCATCACAGTTTATCAGGGGTATTCTGATGTCCTGGTGCTCTATCCCATTCTGCCCTATCTGAAGGAACTATCCTTTGGTATGCAGTTTTTGTTCATGGGCGGATTAATGTTTGTCTATGCGGATTTTTCAAGTGCTATACCATTCTCCAATACAATAGAAGGATTGGTTTACTTGAAGAAGCCATTTGTTAAAAAGAAAGTGTTCTGGACAATACAGCTCGAAGCAATTCTATACAGCACCCTGTTTGGAATATTGTCCGCATGGATTCCAATATAGAATTCGTTACAATTGATTCAGTTTTAGGTAAAAGCAGTTGTGAACAGAATTGCGGAAATACTGATTAGTGCATAATCAGACAATTGAAAAAGAATTGCGCGCGCAGAAGAATGAGAGAAATATGGTAGCAAAAAATAGGCTGGCTGGCCACAGACAAACAACAAACGCATGGCGGTTCCGCTTCGCTCCACCCAAATTTTGCTCCGTTTCACTGCGCAAAACTTCGCCATGCGTCAAACGTTAAGCGATAAAGTTAAAGGAGATCTAAGAAAGCACAAACCAGTAAGGTATTGGCGTCCTTTAGTTTGATCGCCGCGAAGATGTCAATCAACCAATCCGATAGAGAAATAACGCATTCGGTTTCTGGTGCTTTATTTGATCGGCGTATGGTTGTGTCAATTAAGTCGAAGGTGGACTTCAACCAAACGAACTTCATCGCTTAACAGCGAATAGCCGGTTTTGCGAGTACGCGGCACCCAAATTGCCAAGTAAATGGAGTAAATAGTGTGCTATCATAACCAGCAATTGGAGCAGACAAACCTACTGTCACAGTTTGTGCATGCTTCCGGCTGTTTATACGTATACTACAGCAATAACTATACGTATAATTCTGAGATAAAATATAGCCAAGCACAAACTGCGCCAGCTTAACGGCTTGCAGCTCAATTTGATGTTATCTGAAAAATGAAAAAGCAAAAAATCGTGTGACATCTACAATGTAATTTTCGATATTCAGAAGGCATGAACAAGGTTCGTTATATGAATTCACAATCGATAGATACAAATGTCAAGACCGAGCAAAAGTTGATTTCCCTTTTACGAGAGAAAAGCACGGCTCAAAAGTTTGCGATGATTCGTTCATTGTCGCAATCGACTGTGATGCTTTCAAAACGTGCCATTGTCAGAGCTAATCAAGGAATCGATGACGATCAGATTAATATCATTTTTATTGATTTGCACTATGGAAGCGAATTAGCGCGTCAATATAAACGAAATATCGACAAGAAACATGAAAACGCCTGATATTTTAGCTGCCCTAAAACCGGTCATCTAAGCTTTCGAGCAATTATCGATTCCCTATTATATTGGCGGCTCGGTTGCAAGTTCAATTTATGGGATGGCGCGCGCAACGAAGGCAATCGAGTGTCCGAACGACAATGGCTGGATATAGTTGGCGTGATTAAGGTACAAGGCAAAAATCTCGATATTCGATATTTAAAAGCGTGGTCTCACAAGCTTGGGCTGTTAAATCTGTTAGAAAAAGCCTTCAATGAGTGCGATATTCAATTTGAAGCGTAAAATTATCCGTCGTAAGAGCAGTTGAGCGTTACACAAGGTGCGCTAATCCTCAGCTAACGAGCCTGTTGCAAAAATAGTTTGAGCAGAGAATATGTTCCACTTGCGTTTTCTGCTCGGTGAGTTCATGCATTTGGCTTTGACCTGACAATCGTCCAGAAATTCGTTTTTCGTTTTTGAAGAGAAAAAGTGGCGCATCGACTATATTGAGTGATTTTAAATAATCAGCAAGCATAGTGCACAGAATTTGCGGCATATAAAACCGGCGTGTTATGGCGCCTTTCTCCTGAACGAAAGGACCCCTGTCGAGACTGACAGCCTCAATATTGAGGCTTTGCAGGGCTTTGAGCCGCAGACCCAAAAAGCCGAGAATTATTAGAATGAGCAGATTACGCAAGCCCACAAGATCGTTTGTTTTTTTTTTGCGGCATACTCCGGCAACTCGTTGAATTCATTCACTGTTAAATAGTACGGTACTTTTTTAATGATCTTTGGGTAGGGAATTGTGGCGGCAATGTTTTCTTAAATAATAAAGTGATCGAATTCGGAGAGTTGAATAGAAAGCGTTTCGAGAGATTTGGCAGCAAATTTAAAAGCTTTACAATAAACGAGAAAATCGAAAATAAAATAGCAAAGCACAGGGAAACCTCTAAAATGTAAATTGGTGTGCAAATTAATTTACATCTGGTTTTCTTATGTTTCCATATATTTTTTTAACGCATCCCGAAGGTGGTAACTCCAGTCGCTCTGCGGGCTACTTCCGTTACCACCTTCGGGAAAAGACCTGTTGCCCTAACTGCGGGGTTTATGGGTTAGAAAATACTTGTTTTTTGTATATCTCATATATATATTATCAGTATGGATAAGATATACGATATAATTCGTGATTGCACCGGATTTAACTGGGATAAATACAATATTAATAAAAACTGGGAGAAACATAATGTTACTCCAGTAGAAAGTGAACAAGTATTTTTTAATAATCCTTTTATAATTACAGCGGATATAAAACATACTAAAGTTGAAAGCAGATATTATGCATTGGGTAAAACGGATCGTGGAAGAAAGTTATTTATTGCATTTACTATTAGAAATTCAAAAATACGGGTTATTTCATCCAGAGATATGAGTAAAAAAGAAAGAGATGAATATGAGCAACATAACTAAAAAGAATATACCAAAATTTAAAACCGAGGAAGAAGAAAGAGCGTTTTGGGCCACACATGATTCTTCAGAATATATTGATTGGTCAAAATCGAAAACCATTACTTTGCCAAAATTAAAACCAACGCTAAAGACTATTTCGATAAGACTTCCTGAGTCAATTATTGAAGAGCTAAAATTACTCGCTAATAAAAAGGATGTACCCTATCAGTCTTTGCTAAAAATATTTTTAGCGGAAAAAGTTAAGGAAGAACTTGATAAATAGGATGAGACAACCCCAAAACGCACTGGATGAAAACGCTGATTCGTTTTTTTAAAGTCTGCCAAATTCAGCGAAAAAAAGATCAATCGGTTAGAAAAAGAGATCCAGCGCAAGGACAAGATTATCGCAATTGTGACCGACGAAGCGTTTGACCTCAAAAAAAACTTGTAGATTAAAGCGTTACAAACACCTTTTAATCGACATCATGATGGATTTAATCGAAATGATGAATCGATACACAACGTACGGCTGGACAAAAGAAGCCATTTGCAAAAAATGGGAAATGAGCCCAAAGACATTCTACATTCGTCCGACAGTTTTTTCTGTAGCGAAAGGTCGAAAGTCGTATCAGCTTAATCGCATTACTAATGCTGATATATTTGCTGTAGAAGCGTTTGCTTTGTTGCATACAGTATTAATCGAACCCCGCAGTTAGTAACATTGCAGGATACTTGGGGTTCAAAGGAGAAAATCGTGATAAAGACAGGAGGCGATTCGTCATCACGCCGGCAGAACAATTGTGGCTGTCCTGGTACGTGATCCGTATGCCGTGTGGTGCTGTGTGAGATTACTGGCGCTTGGGAGGAGTGGCGCCGAGAGGCGTCACCCTATCCCGATTATAGCCCCTAAAAGCTCATAGGTCAGATGACTTGGGCATTTTGATATATATTGTGGGAAATCCTACTGATAAGATTTGAGGTGAACCATGAAAATCATTAAAGAATATGATGCAAAACTTGACAATAAAAAGCGTTTAACCATCAGAGGGGCAAAATACGATCATTATAAAGTAAGAGAACTGAGCAATGACAAAAGCATGAACCAGATGCAGTTCCACCCCTACTTGCCCAACCATCACTGCACTGGTTATGCAGGATGTTCTTATAGATAACCCAAGGAGAAGAACCATGAAAAAACCGATATTCGTTATGCTGGGATTGCTTTTACTCCTGGCGGCCCCTGCCAGTCAAGCCAAAGTGGCTGAAATCGTTGGCGTGCTGGACATTTCCGGCGACTGGATGGCTGAAAGTGATTTATCCTGGCAGGCCATGGCCATCAGTATGCAGGGCCACGCCAATCGGGAAACGGGCAACATTTACCTGCTTTACCCCGAAAATTACAAGCATCCGGGCACGCATGCCGTGCTGGACTATTACCGCAATAAACGCGGCATCAAAACGAAACCCTACGATTCAGCCGATGATCTCGTGCGGGCCTATGCTCAGAATCTGAAAAAATGTGTGGTCTGGGATCGCAATATGCTGACGACCCTGCGGCTCGCCTTTACCGTGGCGGGTCTGGAAGATGCATTGATTATTTCAGACAAGGAACTTGAGCTGGCGGACGAACTGGGTCTGGAAATCGTGGCGGATTTTCGTGATCAATTCACAGGTAAAACCGACGCTGAAATCTATGAATGGGCGATTGCCGAATACTGGGAACGGTGCAGCCGGGATGTTCTGTTCTATCTCGGTGAATGGTGCCGCGTGCCGCCGGACAACAAACCGGGCATGAAACCGGGTATCGGCGATTTTGGAATCGTTCAGGGCGCCTTTTTCACGGATTTGTCCACCAGCCCGGCCGATCCGGATGAATACGTGCTGGCTGACAAGCTGCACCGGGAAATGAACGACTATGCCTATATGTTCGGGTGGCACTCTTACTGCAAAGATCAGGAGGCGGAAAGCGTGACCATGATCTCTCGGAACGCGATGGTCGTGGCTGAAGGTCTGGCGACCATGCCGAATATGAGCTTCCACCGGCAGGTACCGCTGTCAAAAGGGTTCAGGTTTAAACAAAAAGCAACGTACAACCCGAATCCCAAAGTGGAAGATAAAGTTTACATCGCGCTGGTGCAAAGTGACGGGCTTGGAATCGGTTCATGGACAAAACCCGGCCGGGGGAAAATTCCCTATGCCTGGGAAACCAACATGGAATGGATCGATTTCGCGCCGGCACTGCTACAGTACTATTACGAGCAAGCCACCGAAAACGACTTTTTTATCGGCAGTCTCAGCGGTCCGGGTTATCTATACCCCAAAGCCTATCCGCCGGACAAGCTGCCGGGCGTGCTGCAAATCGCGGATGACCTGATGGCCCGGCTGGACCTGCATGTGCTCGGCATCATGGATTTTTCCCAGAGCAACCACATGGTCGGCACTGTGGATTTACCAAAGTCCGTGGTGGATGCCTATTACGAAAATATGCCGCACGTCAAGGGCTTTTTCAACGGTTACGATCCGGCAAACACCTATGACTGTCGTGACGGCCGGCCGCTTATTTCGTACAATTATTATGTCGACGCCCGCCTGAGTGTGGATCAAGTGGTCCGCGATTTCCGGGAACTGGCCCGAATGAATCCGCAGCGCCCCTGCTTTCTGCCGGTGCACGTACGAGAAAACAATGATGTGGATCGGATGGCAAAAACGATACAAAAATTGGGCGATGAATTCGAGATTGTCAATCCGGTGGAATTTGTAATTATGGCCGGTAAAGAGCCGACCATGACCACCCGGTTTGTAGAGTATCATCCGGACTTTTCCGGCACTTGGGTGCTGGATCGCGGGAAAAGCCGCAATGTCTTTCCGCAAGGATACAATCTTGATATTCAACAACAGGGAGACCTGATTACGCTGTCATCGCTGGCCTTCAGAAGACGGTTTGTGCATCACCGGGAATTGCAGAACACGCGGACCCTGCAGATTGGCGGCCCGGCGGTGACCGTACCCGAAGACCGGCCCCGGCGCATGGGCTATCTGGCCGCCTGGAGCAAAGAAGTGACCTGGAAGGCGAATTGGGCGCAAGACGGCAAAACACTGCTGTTGAAAGCCATCTACGAAGCGGAAACCAATCAGGGTACGACGGTGCTGAGCTCGGTGAGCCATGTCACGATATCCAAAGACCGCATGACCCTCACCATTACCGAGTACCGTGCCGGCCGCGAGGGTAATGAACCGGCCACGGTATTTGTTTTCCAGCGAGAACTTTAGACCGGGACAACAGGAATGATTGAAAAGCGGTTGATTTAATTATTGCTGATCGTTTTCAGCATAGCCAGGAACTCTTTTGCGGTTAAAATATTGATTTTGGCCTTTTTATAATCAATTTTGTTTCGGGTGATAATATAATTGATGCTATTTTGCTCGGCACAAAAATATTGAATGGCATCTTCAAAATCATTGAATTCTGAATCAAGTGCCAATTCAATAGCTCTATTGTCCAGTGGCAATATTTGAATAAGCGTTTTTAAATATCGCAGACTCTCTGTCGTAATCTTTTTTGAAACTCTTTTATGTAAAACATAATATATATTGGAGAAAATGACTGGAGACGTGTAACCGGCAAGTTTCCCTTTTTCGATCAAGGAAAATAAAAGTGCGGCTGGTTCATAGAATGGTTCCCGTTTGGCGAGAACATCAAGTATGATGTCCGAATCAATAAAGACTTTGAATGTCATTTGTATTTTTCCAGCAATCGGTTTCTCTTTTCATCCTTGAGATCAAAATCAGATTCAAGTTTCAGTACACCGGATAGTTTTTTGACAGTTGGTGTGATCTCTATATCGGTTCCCGAATCACTCTCTGCGAGAAAGGTAAAGTATTTTTCGACCAACGATGACAGGCTTGTTTTTCGTTCTGCAGCATATTTTTTTGCCCGTTCTATCCGGGTTTTATCGAGTTTTAGTGTAAGCTTTGTGTCCATAAGAATCTCCTTTTTGTACGTATTAAGATAAAAATGTTGCACGTAAAAAGCAATTGTTTTTCTATTGCTAAAA
Source organism: Candidatus Zhuqueibacterota bacterium (assembly GCA_014728085.1). Taxonomy (GTDB): domain Bacteria; phylum Zhuqueibacterota; class Zhuqueibacteria; order Residuimicrobiales; family Oceaniaggregativiventaceae; genus Oceaniaggregativivens_A. The sequence goes on along the minus strand of WJMF01000116.1, from coordinate 6,597 downwards.
TTGTTTGCATAGCTCATAACCCAGGCATGCCTGTTCCGGATAAAAACTGCCACCCGTTCCGGGTGAAACCTGCCACCCGATATCTTGTTTTTCCGAACATTCTCTTAAATTGCTATTTTTTTTCACTGGATTTACCAAGCAGAGGAGATAGCAATGCCGATGAAAAGAAAGTCTATGGTAAAAAATAAGAGCTTTTTATGTTTAAAAATTTGATTTTCAGTTTTATGGCAATAAATTTTTTTGGATTTACAACGAGTTATGCCCGGGAAGATATTGAAGGAAGCAAAGACCATCCGATGATTTCCCGGTATGAAGGGTCTTACATTCGCGGTTATGAACATTATGATTACGACCGTTTGACCTTTTATACAAAAAAAGATGGCAACCTTGAGGAAATTGAACCGGAAGGCAAAGCCATGCGAATCTTGTATTTCTTACCCGCTGAGGGTTTGTCTGTATTGCAGGTACAGCGAAATTATCAACAGGCCCTTACGGATGGCGGTTTCGAAATGGTATATGAATGCTTTGGAGGTAAGGATGAGATCCCGAGAGATATTTATAGGGATTTTGATACTATCAGTGGCGATTATAGTAAAAATGTTTTTACAGGAAAAGATCAAAGCTACTTTTTTGCCAAGCTTTCGCAAGAGGACGGAGATGTTTATATTTCTGCCCATACCTTGCCTGGCGAATGGGCCGTTGAATGCTGAATTCATCCCCTCAAAAAAGCATTAAATGGTAACAGCGAATATGGCCGAAAACATCGAAATCAAAGCAGAGATACAAGACCTGTCCGGACTCGAAGAACGGGTAGCGCTGTTGAGCACTCAGCCGGTGATACCGCTCGTTCAGGAAGACTGGTTCTTTTACAGTAAAACCGGTCGCTTGAAGTTGCGTCGAATAAACAAAGAGAAATCCGAGCTTATCTATTATGAACGACCGGATATTGCCGGTCCCAAAACGAGTGAATATCTCATTGTGCCGGTTGATAATGCCGCTGGATTGAAAACTATACTAACGCAAACCAATGGATTACGCGGTGTCGTAGAAAAAACCCGCCACCTTTATTGGGTTGACCAGACGCGGATACATCTCGACAGGGTTAAGGATCTGGGCACATTTGTCGAGTTTGAGGTCGTTCTAAAAGCGGGACAACCCCGGGAGGAGGGCAAAGCCCTCCTCGATCGTCTTCTGAATAGATTGAATATTGCCGACCTTCACTTTATTGAACAGGCCTATATCGATCTGCTGTTGAATAAAAAGCCGTGACTCCTTGCGGTCAGGTGCTGTATCGCCTAGTTTTCACCCAGCAGCTCCATGGCCGTCGAATAGGAGGGACGAATGTCGATGGGCACGTGTTTGAGCTCTTCGATCGTGCGTTGCATCAACGGCGTCATGACGCGATACTGTTCTATCAGATCTTTAGCGCCTTTGTAATCCCCCTCAGCCTGAATGGTGAGCAGGGTGCGGGCCAGATCGGTCAGTACCGGTATCACCTTGTCCGCAACCACATCCAGCTTTCCTTCATCGGTTTCCACGATGGCGCCTTTTTCAATCAGGTAATTGAATTGAATCGCCACACCGCCGCCATGCGCTTCGTTGATGCCGAAACGGATCGACCGGAACATGCCGCCGAGGTAACTGGCATAGACGGAATATTCCATGCTTTTCGGGTAAACGCCTTTTTCCATGAGAAAAATGAGATTATAGACGCCGAGAACATCTGCCTTGCATTCTTCGATCACCGAATAGGTTTCCTTTAATTCTTTGCTGACGCTGGTTTCAGTCCCGTCGGCAAGAGTGATATTACCCGGTCCAAGCCCGTGGCTCATCTCATGCATGAGGACGTGGTTGAAATAGGCGTCAAAGCTGACGTGTTTCAACGGTTTCTCAGCCAGGATGGTTTCCACAATGGGGATCCAGCACTTGTCGTATTTTGCCCTGGCGATGTTTTTTAACATGACTTTTTTAGAGCCCTTTGCTTCACGAACGCGTTCGTCATTGGGTAAATTAAAGGCCGTGGTTTGTATTCCCGCTTTGGTATCACCGGCGGAAAAGATTTCCTGAACCACCTTGATGGGTGAGGAAGAGCCACGGTCAAAGTTTTTGTAGCGGTCCGGAATCGGCAAATTGGCCTCCATGGCGTTGAGATATTGCGCCGCGGCCGAGAGTTTTTCGCTCTCCTCCTGATCAACGATGCAAACAAACGCTTCATAGGCAGCCTTGTAGTTGAACAGGTTGTCTTCATAAACTTCATAGGGTCCAATGACGATTTCAAGATTACCCTCCAGATCCATCCAGGCCATGTCGCTGTCAAAATAATCGTCGGTCAATAGCGCTTCGGCGCGAAGATCGAGATATTTTTTCAGGGTCAGCTCCCGGGATAATTCGGCAGCTTCTTTGAGATACGTGTATGCTCTGGAGACCCACTCTTTATAGGCTTCGTGGTAGGGAATTGCAGTCAGTCGGCCTTTTTCGCGGCGAATAAGGGTAAAGGTAGAGGTAAAATCATCTTCCAAAGGCGGACGCTCTTCGATATAGGAATTGAATTCCTCTTTAGAAATGTCGGCCGGATAAAAGCCGGCGCCATCGGGTTTTTCATAATCGACCAGAAAGGGTTCGTCTTCTTCCAGGCGATTCCAGGGCCCGAACATGATATCGAACAAGTTCAGGTAATCTTTATCTTCCGGCGTTGTCGACGCTTTCAACGCCTGGCGTAGTTGAGGATTGTCCGGATTGACCTGACGCAAAAAGAGTTCATCCATGACTTTGGCCGCTTGAAGCACTCTGGTCAGCGTGGCTTTTTCCGATGCTGTCAGGTGATCGATATTGCTGCTGATTTCAACCGGAGCCAGTTTGTTCAATTGCTCGACAACATAATCGTGCGGAGCGCGATCCAGTTGTGATGTGCTACAGGCCAGAACAAATATCATAATGACTCCTAAAATGTAAATTGGTCGCATGAGACACCTCGTTTTTATAATTTACGGGTTTACAAGACACTCGATAGCGTTAAGGTATAGTGGCGTATCGGCAAAATCGTTCGTTCAACCTGAGTATGGTTGTGATTAAAAATATTTTTGGCATAAAACGTCAGTTTCCAGTCGTTGATAGATACGGCTAAAAAGGCATTGGCGACTTTTTGGGGAACCCGTTCATCATTTGGATAGAGCTTGACGGCGTTCTCTTTCAGCGCTTCCACATAGCGATAGTCGGCGCCGATGTTGAAAAATTGCCAGGAATAGGTTAAGGACAGGTTGTAAAAATATTTCGGCCGATAGGCCAGCATTGTTTTTTCATCAAGATCTTTTGGATCCATTACGGTAATCGATGCTTCGGTAAAAAGGTTTTGAATCCATGGATTGACCTTTATGCTTGCTTCCACACCGCGAATTCGGGCACGCGTCAGATTGATAAACTGGATAACCTGATTTTCATTGGGTTCCGGTTCTATCAGATCCCAATAGTCGTTTTGAAAAAGGGATAAATCGAAATAGAGTTGCGACGTCAATGAGGCATTGACACCGATCTCGTGGGACCAGGCTGTTTCTGATTTCAAGCCTTCATTCGGCAGCAAACGCAACCCGGAGTAGATCGAATCAGCAAACCTCTCCGACATGCTTGCCGCCCGAAACCCTCTGCCGGAGGAGGCCCGCAGGCTGATATTGGGTTGAGCGCGCCAAACCAATCCGATTTTAGGATTCCATTCCGAGTCGGCAAATCCCGTATCCACATAGTGATGATCAAAGCGTAATCCGATTGTTAATCGAAGCGAGGATAAAATTGCTCTTTCATTTTGTACAAACGCGGAAAGGACATATTGATAGTGATCGCCGACCAGGTCTGATCGAACGAGATCATAGCTCTCTTCACTGCCGAAAACATATGAATTGTCTTTTGAGGGTTGATATTCGCCCTGAAGTTCCGCTCCGAATCGATTTGCTGTAGATGCTGATATATTGTCATGGAAGAAATTTTTCCAATAGTTGCGAAAATAAGAGAGGCGGACTCTTACGCCCAGTTTTTTGTTCAGGGTGGATTGATAAAATGAATTCAGACTGAATTTGTTCGATACCGTATGATCAGCGAGTGCATCCGAATCGACCTCGAGGGCATGGCGTTGATTTTTCCACAACAGACCGGCGCCCCGGTCACCGCCTTCATAGCTCGAAGAAAGGGTTAGATTCGATTGCCGGCCCAGGCGGGTGTGATATTTCATCAAGGCGTTATAGCGCTGGTAAAAATTGTTCTGCCGGTATCCGGTGGACTGGTGTTTTCCCAGGGCCAGAAAGATTTCAGAGCGGTTATCGAGTTTGCGGGTATGGTCGATATCGATTTCATCAAAGTGTAAAAGCCGTTCTGTCCACTGCCATTCCGGATACGCCGGTTTATCATAAAAACCGGCCGATAATCGCAGATTCGTAACCGGTTTTGCCGATGCCTCTTTGGTGATCACATTTATGACACCGCCAAGGGCGTTGGAGCCGTAAACCGCAGAGCCGGCGCCTTTGATGATTTCAACATGATCGATCTGGCTTGCCGGTATAAGGTCCCATTTTATATCGCCACTGTCGCCCGGCATCACCGGGACGCCGTCTACCAGGAAAAGAATGCGACTTCCGGCGCCGTAACTGAATCCCGACGACCCCCGAATATTGATCTGTGAACGCATAAAGTTGACGCCCGAGGCAGACTTTAGAAGATTATCCAGATAGATATCATTTTTTTCCTTAAAATCTTTTTGCGTGATGATACCGACGCTGTTTGGCGAATCCTGTATGTTTTGCCGCCTTTTATTGGCTGAGATGAGGATTTCAGGTGCTTCTATGATGGTTTTCTTCATGGTAATGTCTATTTTAACACTTTCCTGTGCCGGAACGGAAACATCCTCTTTGATCACTTGCCGGAAGCCCATCATGGTGAAACGGATATTGTAAGACCCTGCGGTTAGATCGGATAGTCGGTATTCACCATCGATGTTGCTGCTGGTTCCCAATACCGTACCGATAATGGTGACATTAACACCGGGTAATGCTTCACCGTCTTCTGATTGAATGTGGCCTTTCAGCGTTCCTGAATAGATTACCACAGGAGAGAACAGAAGAAGATAAAATAGGATCATGTTTTTCATTTCTTGCCCGAGGTTCTTGTTTTTTACTGTGTGAAATAGAGGGGGATATCTATGTTATCAACCCACGATGTATCGCTTGCAATGGTTACCGGGGAAGCAAATAAATCGCCCTGTTTTAAATAGACACCGGCAACGCTCTGCAGGGAAATGGGAATATCCTTACCCAAAAGCAGGGTGCCGATGAGACGATAGGTTTTTGGTTGCAGGTTAAACTCGTAATGGATTGAATTGAATCCGGCTGCAATCGGTGGAGAGAACTGAAGGTCCAGCAAGCCTTTGGGTGGAAAGGACTCGGAAGCGATCATAATGACCGATTCGGCTTGCGCCGGCCAGGGCTGTTTGACCACGAGTTTTCCGGAGATTCCACTTTGAACCGATCTTTTGGCTTTTGAGAGATCTGCAACAATATCCACCGATTCGATCATTTGCTCGCGGTTTCTGATAACCACGGATTCGGGATTAAAGAGGTCATCGCCTTTGAAATAATAGCCGATGACATTTGTAACATCCCATGCCTGCCCTTTCTCTTTCCAGATCACCCCGATGGCGCGAAAGGTTATGGGGGCGCTATAGATGGCATAGTGAACCGTATCCTGAAATAGCGGCAAGGGTTCACCCATAACGATATCCGTTATTTCAGCGGGAGGAAATTTTTTGGCGGCAACGACCACGACCTGATCGGTTGCTTCAGGCCAGTCGTTTTGAAACGCAATGCGTCCTGAAAACCCGCTCTGCAGCGGTTTGAGACCGGTATCGACAGAACAAGCGCAAAAACCAACACACCATATGATGAAAAAGAGGGTTTGTTTCATGTTTTTTCAGGCCTTGAGTGCGAAAAATAAAAAGGCCTTACAAGTGTAAGGCCTTTTATTATACATGGATTTTTTCAGAAAATCAAATAAAATATTAAAAGTTTAATGGATACTCCATCCCAACCATAATGTTGGTGACATCCATTTGATAGGTGCCGGCCATGTTGTCATAACCGGATTGATCTTCCATAAGCACCCATTCCGTGACCTCCATATCGCCGATAAACATTTTTTCAAAGCTGGCCAAAAGTCTGACCGGTCCGACGGGTACCTCGGCACCGACGATAACCACATTGCGCCTGCCGGCATCCGGAATGGTCGGGGACATGGTGGCTGCAATGGCGGCCTGGGGTTCAGTATAGAAGGCACCGCGCAGTTTGATGGAGGAGAGAGAATATTCCAGTCCGAGGCCGACGCGAATACCATCTTCCCAGTTTTCAACCAGCTGGCTGTATACTTGTCCTTCTGAGGTGTTGATGTCGATGACATCCCAGGAGGACCACTGGATAAAAGCGACATCGGCAGAGATAAGCAGATTGGGAATACCGCTATAGGCAAAACCGGCACCGACCTTCGTGGGGAGCGGAAGATCGGTTTCGACCTCTTGTCCCTCTGCAAGGGTATTGGTTCCGCCGGAATAGTAATTCAGCAACA
>WJMF01000115.1 GCA_014728085.1 Candidatus Zhuqueibacterota bacterium | reverse complement strand
CTCTATCTGCATAACGCCGGCTTTTGGGCCGAAGCCTATGTTTTGGTCGAGAAAGCATTGGCGCTGCAACCAGATGATCATCTGCTGCAGAATCTCAAAGGCCATATTTTGCAATATTCACCGGATGACCCTTTATATCAAGACGCCTTGGCGCAATCGGATAGTATCCTGATCGATTTTACCTTTCACATTCTGCACAATGGCCGGCGCCGGGAAGTGCAAAGCGGCGATACGGTCTACACCGGCGATCAATTGCAGATCGGCCTGAAAGCACGGCAGGATAGCTATCTTTATCTTTTAAACCTGGATGCCGGTGGCAATCTCTATGTGCTCTATCCCTTCAAAGGCAAGGATCATTTTATTGCAGCTCACTCGGAAATCTTTATCCCGTCCAAAGTTCAATACTACAAGGCGGATGCACAGATCGGCAAGGAAATCATCTATGTGGTGGCATCGCACTATCCGCTTGATTTTTTGGGGTATGAGCTGGACCGGATTTTGGCGGAAATGAACTCTCAATCCAGGATTCAAATGCTGGAAAATATTGCCTCCCGGGGCTTTTCGGCCATAACGCAACCTCAAGAGGAGGATGCTGAAGAGGATGCGTTTAAACGTATGTTAAAGGGGAAGGGGCTCTTTGTTCGCAAGATTGTTTTGAATCATTTTTAGAGAATATTCAATTCAATGCTATTCCGAGTAAGAGCCGGAACCTTTACAAGCGTCCGGAAACTGGTACTGATAAAGTAACTTGCCGCGTGGAATTTGATTTGCTGGTTATTTTTAAAATATAGTCCGCGGCTTTTAATGTTATCGCCGGATTTGCTGCCGCAGAGGTTCGCGGGCATCAGGAAGAGGCGATTGGCAAAAGGGTGTTATCGTATTACCTTCTGCTGATTCGCTGAATAGTGCCAAATTAATATGTTTATTTTATCTCTTGGGATAAATACCGCCCCCATAACGAGACCTGTCATCTTTTTTTTTCTCGCAAATCATACTATTTTTGTGTACCTTTTCTAAACGATAAACATCTGGGAGGTCAAACGTGCTTGTCGGAATTTCACCGCTTTTAAGTCCGGAGTTGCTCAGTATTCTATACCGCATGGGGCACGGCGACGAGATCGTCTTTGCTGATGCCCATTTCCCCGGAGAATCGCTGGCCCATCGCCTCGTCCGCGCCGATGGTCTGAAAATCGCTGATTTGCTTGATGCGGTATTGCCGCTGTTTGTTCCGGATACCTATGTTACCCATCCTGTGACCATGATGCAGGCAGTTAAAGGCGATACACTGGATGCGTCGGTGCTAAAACGCTATCGGGAGGTTATCGACCGTCACTGGCCGAAAACCGCTGCGCCGGAACATATCGACAGATTTGCATTTTACGAACGCTCCAAATCAGCTTTTGCCATTGTCATGACCGGAGAAACGGCCAAATATGGCAATATTATTGTCAAAAAAGGCGTTGTACCGCTTGAAAACGCGACATAATTATTGATTTTGATTTGGATTTTTTATATAATGATGATTGATCTTTTGAACCTTTAACGAATATTAAACATGCCTGATATTGTTGAAAAAATTAAAAATGCCGGCGTTATCGGTGCCGGTGGGGCCGGATTTCCGACCCATGTTAAATATAAATCGCAAACGCGCTGGTTGTTGGCCAACGGTGCCGAATGCGAACCGCTGATGCACAAAGACAGGGAGCTGATGGTTAACTTTGCCCCGGAAATCGTTAATGGCATTGCCCTCGCAGCCGCTCCGGTGGCGGCCAAAGAGCTTTGGATCGGTATCAAATCAAAGAATTCAGGCGCCATTCAGGCCATTCGAGACGCTGCAAAGAATATCGATTTGAAAATCAGGGAATTCGGCGATTTTTATCCCGCCGGCGATGAATACGAACTGGTCTATGAAATCACCGGCAAGCTCGTGCCCGCCGGCGGTATTCCGCTTCAGGTCGATTCCATTGTCAATAATGTCGAAACCTTTTATAATATTTATCAGGCGCATCAAAACAAACCGGTAATCAATACCTTTTTGACCATTACCGGCAAAGTCAAACAACCCGTCACCCTCTTTTTGCCCATCGGCACAAGCGTTCGTCACGCCCTCGAGGTGGCAGGAGGGAGCCTTATCGACGACTTTGCTGTCATGAACAGCGGTATTTTAATGGGCAAGCTGATTAAAGACCTGGACCAGCCGATCGGCAAAACCACCGGCGGCCTTATTGTGTTGCCCAAAGAACACCGACTGATACAGCGCTATTCCATGACCAAAAGTCAGATGAACAAGATCGGCCACTCTGCCTGCGATCAGTGCAGCTATTGTACCGAACTCTGTCCCCGCTATCTGCTCGGCTATGATATCCAGCCACACAAGGTGATGCGAAGTCTGGGATTTACCCTTACTTCCAAAGAGATGTGGAACCGTTATGCCCAGCTCTGCTGTCAATGCGGTATCTGTACGCTCTATGCCTGTCCGGAAGACCTCTATCCGCGGGAAGCCTGCGTGCAGAGCATTGACAATCTAAAAGAGATCGGTGTTACCAAATGGGAGGGACCCACAGAGGTCAAAGCGCATCCGATGAAAAATGAACGGCGCGTTCCTATGAAGCTGTTGAATAACAAGCTCGGCCTGACGCCGTATGAAGCCGGGGCGCATTATAAAGAAACCGCTTATGAACCTCCATATGTTCGTATATTGCTCGATCAGCATATCGGCGTTCCCGCCCGTCCCGTGGTGCAGGAAAAACAAACCGTCGAAAAAGGCCGGCTCATCGCCGAGGCGGTACCGGACACTCCGTTAAGTGCTGCATATCACGCCAGCATTTCAGGCCACGTCACCAGGGTTACACCTGAAGGCATAACCATTGAGAGGATTTAAATGAATGCAATAGGATTAATCGAACTGAACAGTATTGCATCCGGAATTCAGGTTACCGATGTCCTGTTAAAGACCGCTGATGTAGAGCTATTGGTGTCGCGATCGATCTGTTCCGGTAAATATATGGTTATCATCGGCGGCGGGGTCGATAGCGTCCAGTCCAGCGTGGATGCAGGATTGAATGCAATGCAATCGCAATCATCCATCATCGATTCTCTCGTCATTGCCAATGTTCACAACTCTATTTTTCCGGCGATCAGCGGAGCCAATGTGGTGAAAAACAAGGGTGCTCTCGGCATTATCGAATCATTTTCCGTGGCCTCTCTGCTGGAAGCGGCTGACGCTGCCGCCAAGGCTGCCAGCGTCGAAATCGTTGAAATCCGGCTGGCGATGGCATTGGGCGGCAAAGCATTTGTCACGCTTACCGGAGATGTTTCCGCTGTTACTGCTGCTGTCGAATCTGGTGCTGCTGTTGTTTCTGAAAAAGGACTCCTGGTCAACAAAGTGGTGATCCCGGCGCCGAGCGAAGAACTGTTTAAAGAATATTTATAGGACCTTGCAATGTCTGATATCGACCGGCAACTCGTCAAAGAAATCGCCCGTAAAGTTATTGAAGAATTGAATAAACAGTCTGTTTCCGCACAGAGCATCGGTACCAGCACCGGTGTATATGATGATATAGAAAAAGCCATCTTCGCGGCCAAAGAAGCGCAAAAAATCTGGCACAATACCCTGAAAGAGACGCGTGAAAAGGTGATTTGTGCTTTACGCGAAACCATGCACGAGCATGCCGAAGCGTTCGCCCACCGGGCGCATGAGGAAACCGGGATGGGACGTGTCGAGTGTAAAATCATCAAACATCACAACGCCGCAGACGCTACCCCCGGCATGGAAGACCTGGAAACGCGTTCCTGGAGCGGCGATAAGGGACTCGTGGTGGAGGATTATGCCCCTTACGGTGTTATTGCCGGCATCACACCGTCCACCCATCCGATTCCGGTGCTTTTTAACAGCACCGTGATCATGATCGCCTCCGGAAATTCGGTTGTGTTCAATGTTCATCCTGCCGCCAAAAAGGTTTCTGCATTTGCTTTGGAAATTTTTAATAAAACCATTCAAAACAACGGCGGACCAGCCGACTTGATCACCATGGTGCGGGAACCGACTCTGCAAAGCCTCAATACCCTGATGACACACCCGAATATTCCTATTATCGCCGCCACCGGCGGACCGGCCGTGGTCAAAGCCGCATTCGATGCCGGGAAAAAGGTGATTGCCGCCGGACCGGGTAATCCGCCGGTCTTTATTGATGATACCGCTGATTTGAATCTCGCAGCCAACCATATCATCGAAGGCGCAGCTTTTGATAATAATATTCTCTGTATCGCTGAAAAGGAGATCTTTGTTGTCGCCTCTGTTTTTGATGCGTTTATGAATGCCATGAGCCGGGTTGGTGCCGTGAGGTTGAACCGCCGGCAGATCGAGATGCTGACGGAAAAAGCATTCGAAAAAGGCAAGGATGGTCATTTTTATCCCAGCCGTCACTATATCGGCAAAAATGCAAATGTTCTGGGGCGCGCAGCCGGACTCGACCTCTCTGATGATGTTCGCGTTCTGTTCGGAGAGACGGAATTCGGCCATCTCTTTGTGCAGGAAGAGCAAATGATGCCCTTTCTGCCTGTGGTAAAGGTCAGCGACCGGAAGGAAGGTATACGATTGGCCGTAAAAGCGGAACACAAGTTCGGCCATACCGCGGTAATCTATTCCAACCATCTGGAGACCATCACCCGCTTTACAAAAGCGATCGATACCGATATTGTTGTCGTTAACGGTCCCAGCCTGGCCGGAAATGGCCCGCGTGCAGGGGAAGGCTATTTTTCCCATACCATCTCCAGTCCAACCGGAGAAGGTATTTGTACACCGAGGAATTTCGCCCGGGTCAGAAGATTATCGATTTATAAATCCCTGCAAATTGTTTAAATCGTCAATGCATATACAGTAAACCCAAAGGAGAACAAACAATGGCACTACAAGCAATTGGTCTGATTGAAACCCGCGGATTCGTACCCTCGCTCGAAGCAGCGGATGCAATGGTCAAAGCGGCACAGGTCGAACTGATCGGTAAAATACAAATTGGCGGTGGTTTTGTAACGGTTATGGTAAGAGGTGATGTCGGTGCCGTTAAAGCTGCTACCGATGCCGGCGCCGCGGCTGCTGAAAAAGTAGGAGAATTAATTTCCGTGCACGTTATTGCCAGACCTCACGATGATGTTGAGCTCATCCTGCCAAAGCGATAATAACAGGTTGATTCAATAGTACTATAACAATCAATCAAATTGTTATAATTAATGTTAAAAGAATCACCTCAAGTAAAACATTAGACAGGTTATTCGTATGCAAATTATGGTTTGCAACATCGGATCCACAAGTCTCAAGTTTCAATTGATCGAGATGGATTCGCAAAAGGTACTCGCCAAAGGCCATACGGACAGGGTAGGATCGGAAAATGCGGCCGTCACATACTGGAAAGAGGGTGAAGAGCTGCTGCAGGAACATACACGTATACCGTCACATCGCGAGGCGGTGGAGCATGCTCTGGATTTTCTCGTTGATGCTGAATTTTCCATCTTGCCGGATCTCAAAGCCATCGATGCAGTCGGTTTTAAAACGATACAGGCCGGGGATAAGAACGGTTCCGTTCTTTTGACACAGGATGTCCTGAACGCTATGGAGGACTATAAGGCTCTGGCTCCGGCTCACAATCCGCCGTATCTGACTGCGATCTATATGTTTCGCGAACTTTTGCCGAATACCCCTTTGGTCGGTGTTTTTGAACCCGGCTTTCACGTCGACGCACCGGAATATGCCAAAGTTTACGGTACACCGTACGAATGGTATGAAACCTATGGTGTTAAAAAATACGGCTATCACGGCGCCTCGCACCGTTTTGTTACCTGGGAGACGGTTCGCATCCTCGGTCTCAACGAGGATGATCATAAAATCATTACCTGTCACCTGGGTGGTTCATCTTCTCTGTGTGCCTTTAAAAACGGTCGCTCGATAGATACCTCAATGGGCTTTACGCCTCAATCCGGTCTGCTACAAAGCACGCGCATTGGTGATATGGATCCATACGTTTTACCCTATATTATGGAACGGAAGGGCATTGATCTGGATACCGCTCTGAAAGAATGTTCCCAAAATGCCGGTCTGGCCGGATTGTCCGGTACCAGCGGCGATATGCGAGATATCCGCAAAGCAGAAAAAGCCGGAGACAAGCGGGCAAAACTGGCACGCGATAAATTTATCTATGACATTAAACGATACATTGGTGAATATATCGTTCTTATGGAGGGTGTCGATGCAATTACCTTTACCGGCGGTATCGGGCAACAAGACGCCGATCTGCGACAGCGCGTTTTGTCCTCATTGCATTTTCTTGGCCTTGAAATAAATCAGCAAAAGAACAAAGAACATGCTCAAATCATTTCAAGTAATACTTCAAATGTAAGAGCTTTGATACTAGATACTAATGAAGAATGGGTGGTTGCTCAGGAAACGTTTAAAGTGATAAATAATTAGATTTTTAACAAAAGAATGAAAATACGATGAAGAATTCAGCCAAAGAATCAAACGTAACAAATTTAGATTTTCCCGTAAACCAACCTCATCAGCGTTTAAATGGCTCCATGCCCAAAGTCGGCATCAGGCCCACCATCGATGGCAGAAGAAAAGGTGTACGTGAATCTCTTGAAGATATCACCATGAATCTGGCCAAAGCTGTAGGTGAGCTGATCAGCAAGAATTTACATCACTCAAATGGTTTACCGGTAGAATGCGTTATCGCCGATTCCTGTATTGGCGGTGTGGCTGAAGCTGCTCAGGCACAGGATAAATTTGAACGACAAGGTGTCGGCGTCTCTTTAACCGTAACACCCAGCTGGTGTTACGGCTCTGAAACCATGGATATGGATCCTTATATTCCCAAAGCAATCTGGGGATTTAACGGTACGGAACGTCCGGGAGCGGTCTATCTTGCAGCGGTTTTGGCCGCGCATGACCAAAAAGGACTACCCGCATTTGGGATCTATGGTCGAGATGTGCAGGATGCGGGTGACACCACGATTCCCGCTGATGTCAGGGAAAAAATATTGCAATTTGTCAAGAGCGGTCTTGCGGTTGCTGAAATGCGAGGAAAATCCTATTTGTCCCTCGGCTCAGTATCGATGGGAATTGCCGGTTCAATGGTAGACCCCTTGTTTTTTGAAGAATTTCTCGGTATGCGCTGTGAATATGTTGACATGAGTGAATTCGTCCGCCGCATCAATAATGAAATATTCGACAAACAGGAATATGATCGCGCTATGGAATGGATAAAGCGCTACTGTAAGGAGGGAATAGACCCGAATCCGACTGAAAAGCAGCGATCGCGTCAGCAAAAGGACCGGGACTGGCAAACCGTCGTAAAAATGACGCTGATTGCCCGTGATCTGATGGTGGGAAATCCCGCTATGGACCATATTGGCTATGCCGAGGAGGCGCTGGGACACAATGCCCTGGCAGCCGGATTTCAGGGTCAGCGGCAATGGACGGATCATTTTCCCAATGGCGATTTTATGGAAGCCATTCTCAATTCTTCCTTTGACTGGAACGGTATCAGGCAACCATATGTCATGGCCACCGAAAATGATGCATTGAACGGTGCAGCCATGCTGTTCGGCCACCTGATTACGGACAGAGCACAAATATTTGCCGACGTCAGAACGTATTGGAGTCCCGATGCGGTCAAACGCGTCACCGGTGAAACCCTGAGCGGTATTGCTGAAAATGGTATTATTCATCTGATCAATTCGGGTTCGGCAACCCTGGATGGGACCGGACAGATGCAAGACAACGGCAAGCCGGCGATGAAACCGTTCTGGCAGATCCAGGCGTCTGAGGCGGAAAAATGTCTTGAGGCGACGCGCTGGTGTCCGGCAAATTTGGGCTACTTTCGCGGTGGTGGTTTTTCTTCCCAGTTCCTGACCGTCGGCAATATGCCGGTTACCATGAGCCGGATAAATCTGGTAAAAGGCCTCGGGCCTGTTTTGCAAATCGCCGAAGGACACACGGTTACCCTGGATAAGAAAATACATCCCGTGCTCAATGAACGCACCGATCCGACCTGGCCGACGACCTGGTTCGTACCGCTAACCACCGGAAAAGGCGCTTTTCGCGATGTCTATTCGGTGATGAACAATTGGGGTGCCAATCACGGTTCTATTTCCTATGGTCATATCGGACATTCATTGATCACGCTCGCATCAATGTTGCGAATTCCGGTTGCAATGCACAACATAGCAGACGAGCGCATCTTCAGACCCAAGGCGTGGAGTGCTTTTGGTACCCACGACCTCGAAGGCGCAGATTATCGTGCCTGTAAAACGTATGGTCCTCTATACCAATAGAATTTTTTGCAGCAGAAAATTTATCTGTTGTTTTTGTGTTGCAATTTTCTCAAGTTACGGTAGGAGGGAGGCTCGGTAAAAGAACAAGCAACATATTTAAGCCTTTAGAAGATATATGCCGGAAACAAAAGAAAAAATTATTCGAACCAACATCGATATCACCGATTTGCTGGCTGACTTTAAGCAAACGCATGCCTTAACCGCTGATGAGCAGTCGACGATTATTACTAATGTACTGAGCAAGCGGTATCGCGGCAAGGCGACGCGATTCAATACCAATTTTCACAAGAATGTTGCCAGTATAGAATGGGGCATTGAACTTTCCTCACCCAAGGCTGAAAATCTGCATCAACAGGCGATTTCTCAGGTCAATCAGAAAAATTTTCCGAACGCGATATCATTATGGAAAGAAGCGATCCAGGAGGAACCCTATCATCCGGATTTTTACTATCATTTAGCCCTTGTTTATATTGAACTTAAAGAATATCAAGTCGCGTTGAACTATTTGGAACAAACCGTGGAGATTTGCCCGGTCTATAAAAAAGCGTTATTTCTCCTCGGTAATTTGTATTCCAAGATGCGGCGTTTTAAGGATGCTGAACAGTTATTGCTCAAGGCGGCGGAATTCGAAAAGCAGAATGCGACTCTGTTTGTCAACTTGGGGGCTATTTATAGCGTTACAAAACAGTATGATAAGGCGGTTTCAGCTTTTGAAAGGAGTATTGCGCTTTCACCCAAGGAAATCAAGGCTTATTTCGGTCTGGGTAAAATTTACCTGGCCCGGGGTGACCATGAAAACGCCAATCGCTGCTTCAAAGTTGTGGTCAAGCTCGATCCCGACGGCAAACTGGGAAACCTGGCAAAGCGATCTATAAAAACGGATAAAGCCGCCGATGATCGTCAGCAGGACAACCAGGTTTCTGATGATCAGGTTGCTGACGAGTTCTATCATTCGGGTTATCAGGCGTTTATCAAGGGAAATTACGACAAGGCTGCGAGCCATTATAAAAACTATCTCAAAACTCATCAGGATGATGCTGATGTATGGATCTCTCTGGCGTCCTGTCAATTACATTTGGGACAACTGGAAGAATCGCTCACATCGGTAAATACGGCTTTAAAGCTTCAACCCAGCAAGTCTTCATTTTATAAACAGGCGGCAATTATCCATGATGCGGCGCGGGATCCCCAAAAAGTCATCCAAACAGCGCAAAAGGCTTATGAACTGGGCAAGGAAGACAGCATCACGTTGACCCTGCTCGGCAAGAATCATTACGAGTTGGGCAATATCACTGAAGCGATGGGATTTTTAAAGGAAGCGATTCACGCCAATCCCAACAATCTCAATGCCCGTTTTCATTACGCGTTATTGTTAAAATCGCAGGGACAGACAGACAGTGCGCGTCAGCATTTGGAAGAGATCATCTGGAATAAATCAAACTCACCGCTCAAGGAGCAGGCTCGTCAGGAGCTTGAAGCGTTATAGGGGTATAAAAACGCATTCCAAAAGGAACATATCATATTTAAAATGTCATCTAATTCATGCCTGTGTAAATGTGCATAATGTTAGTTATGTCAAGTTGCGGGTTTTAGAATAAAAAAGGGAGAATGACTTCTCCCTCCCTGGTACATATAAACTCTTGATCTCGACAAAATCAGCAGCAGTGACAACAAAACACTATTTTACAACCAGTATGACCAATTTTTGTGGCACAACAAAGGATTTGACGATCTTTTTGCCCTCGAGGTGCTTTTTAATCTTGTCCAGCTCGAGCGCCTGT
Source organism: Candidatus Zhuqueibacterota bacterium (assembly GCA_014728085.1). GTDB lineage: Bacteria > Zhuqueibacterota > Zhuqueibacteria > Residuimicrobiales > Oceaniaggregativiventaceae > Oceaniaggregativivens_A. The sequence goes on along the minus strand of WJMF01000115.1, from coordinate 24,528 downwards.
GAAATAATGTCGCGATCGTCAGCATTGCGATCTACTTCGAGCTGAGCACGAATCTTGCCGTTGACCTGTACACCTAAATTGATTTGATCCGTCATCAGCATCGCCTCGTCGTGCTGTGGCCAATCCGTGTTAAAAACGCTGTAAGACTGTCCAAGCGCCTCCCACAACTCTTCAGCCAAATGCGGTGAAAATGGTGCCAGCATTTTCACCAGATTTTGTCCCACAACGGTTAACAGCTTCTTGTTCTGTTCTGAGGACCCGACGTTTTGAGTATAACTGTACATTTCATTGACCAGCTCCATAATGCGGCTGATCGATGTGTTGAAATGAAACCGTTCCAGATCAATGGTCATATATTTGATGGAATAGTGCATCTGGCGCACAACGGCATTAAATTTATCCGTTTCATTGCCTTGAGGCGGCTCTGTGAGCATCTGGTAGACGAGTCTCCATACCCGCTTGAGAAACCGGTTCATACCCACGATGCCTTCGTCGCTCCAGTCACCGCCTTCCTCATATGATCCCATAAACATCATATACATGCGAAAGGTATCAGAACCGTACGTTTGTACATACGCATCGGGATTGACGACATTGCCGCGCGATTTTGACATCTTGGCGCCCGAATTGGTAATAGTGCCCTGATGCACAAGCCGCGTAAACGGCTCGTCAAAATTGAGGTGCCCCATATCATAGAGCGCTTTGGTTAAAAAACGGGCATATAAAAGATGCATATGGGCATGCTCAGCACCACCGACATATTGATCCACAGGAAGCCATTTGTCGACCAATTCCCTGTCAAATGGCTTGTCGCCGAGATGCGGATTGGGAAAACGGAGAAAATACCAGGATGAACAAACAAAAGTATCCATGGTATCGACTTCCCGCCTGGCCGGTCCCTGACATTTTGGACAGGTGGTATTGACAAAATCCGGATTCGTGCCCAGGGGTGATTTTCCCTTGCCGGTGAATTCGACTTTTTCAGGCAATAACACCGGAAGATCCTCTTCAGGAATCGCCACCTCGCCGCATTTCTCACAAAAGACCACGGGAATCGGCGCGCCCCAGTAGCGCTGGCGCGAAATGAGCCAGTCGCGCAAACGATAATTGACCTTTTTATCGCCCCAGCCCTTTTCCTTCAAATAGTCGATAACCGCAGGGATGCCCTTCTCATGCGATGGTAAACCGTTAAACTGATCCGAGTTTATCATATAGCCGGGATCTTCATAGGCCTCCTCCAGCTCTTCTTCCTGCAACGACTCGTCTCTGGAAATCACCTGTCTGATCTGCAGTCCGTATTTTGTCGCAAACTCGAAATCGCGTTGATCGTGCCCCGGAACAGCCATCACCGCACCGGTTCCATAGGTCATCAAAACATAATCAGCCACCCAGATCGGAACGATTTCATTGTTAACGGGATTGATACAATAACTGCCGGTAAAAACACCGGTTTTTTCCCGCTCGGTCGATAAACGATCGATTTCCTTTGTGCGTCTTGCCTGAGCAGCGTACTCTTGTACAGCTTGACGATGCTCGTCAATGGTCAGCTCTTCCACCAGCGGGTGTTCCGGGGCCAGCACCATATACGTCACACCCCACAACGTGTCCGGTCTGGTGGTAAAAACCGATATCGTTTCATCGCGATTTTGCAGGTTAAAAATAACCGTAGCGCCGACGCTTTTGTTGATCCAGTTTTTCTGCATGTGAATGGTCTTTTCCGGCCAATCGATACGATCGTGCCCTTCCAGTAAACGCTCGGCATAATCCGTTATTTTAAAAAACCATTGTTCCAGGTCTTTGGTCATCACATCAGTACCGCAGCGCTCGCATTCACCATCAACGACCTGCTCATTGGCCAGGACCGTGGCGCAGGAAGAACACCAGTTTACCGGCGCTTTGCGCCTGTAGGCCAGTCCCTTGTTATATAACTGTAAAAACATCCACTGCGTCCAGCGATAATATTCGGGTGCACTCGTGTTGATCTCTTTATTCCAGTCGTACATGGCCCCTATCGCCTTGAGCTGATGACGAATATATTGAATGTTATCTTCAGTGCTCTTTCCGGGATGAACACCTTTCTGAATGGCATAATTTTCTGCCGGCAGGCCAAATGCATCGTATCCCATGGGCTCAAAAACGTCATATCCCTGCATTCTTTTGAAACGGGCCCAGCTGTCGGTTGGACCATAGTTATACCAGTGACCGATATGCAGCTTGTCTCCGGAAGGATAAATAAACATTACCAGACAGTAAAGCTTGTTTTCCGCTTTTTGCATATCCACTTTATATAATTCGGTATCCTGCCACGTTTTTTGCCATCTGGATTCGATATGTTCGTGATTGTATTCTTCGTTCATCGTACGTCCTCTTGTCGATATTAACAGCTTTTGATGCTGGTTCGCAGATGGGTCATTAATAACACACAACTTATCGAAAGAAAAGTTAAGAATCAAGACCATTTTTACCGTTTTATCGGTGTTTGGGTCTATTGTTGCAGATTCGAATATGATTCCGACGTCAACACCAAAAGAATTCGATTTCACCGGCCTGAATCAGCTCTTTTCCCTCAATAGCCAATTAACCCTAGAGCCCGCGGTATATCGTTTTGACCAGGCCGCATGATATTTCGTTTTGTTCAACGGCTTTCGCTCTGCCGGTCACCATACGACGGTATGGCGGGGCCAAAATGACCGCGGTCAACCCCCGGCCAGCAGGATTTATTTCCTTCGCGTCAGAACGCCGTCGCAAACCATTAAAACCATTCTGATCAGGTAGATCAGTTGTTTTGGTTGATCACATAATGGGTTTCGGTCGGAAACGCCATTTCTATGCCGGCATCATCTAGATTGCGCTTGATTCCCATATTGACCTGATGAATGATCATTTTCCAGTTATCGTTATCCACGATCCAGTAGACAATTTCAAGATCCAGCGAGTAGGCGCCGAAATTGGTAAAGCGAATCATGATATCATCCGGATCGGTGCCGGCAATAGATTTGATGGTGTTTTCAATAATATTAAATGCTTTTTCCATTTCATCGGCTGTGATCGAATATACCAGGCCGATATTGACAACCTGACGCCTTTTCGTGCGCGGAGAGTAGTTTTCCACCATCGTGTCAACGACCGTGCTGTTGGGAATTACCAAATGCGTACCGCCGATCGTTTTGATACGAGTGCTGCGCAACCCGACTTCCAAAACGGAACCGGATTTCCCGGAAACCTCGATCCAGTCGTTCAATTGAAAGGGTTTATCCCAGAAAATAGTCAGGCCACCGATGATATTCTTGACTGCATCCTGAGCAGCAAGAGCGATGGCCAGACCACCAATACCCAAACCTGCAAGTACGGAAAGAATATCATAGCCAAGATTTGCCAAGGCGATGATCAAAGCCAACAATATGATCACGATTTTAATCGATTTGCGAATAATCGGCAATACCTGATCATCGAGTTTGCTTTCAGACTCTTTCACCATGGGAGCAACATAGACAGTGACCAGCATATCGAAAAAACGAACAAAAAACCAGGCAACCGTCAACGTCAATAGCGTGACGACGACATTCTCGAAAAATTTTTCACCGGCAGCACTCAGGGATAAAAACATCGCCCCCAGCCAAACTCCAATAGAGACGATCAGCAGTACGATCGGTTCTTCGATAATATCGATTAGATAATCATCGATCTTGGTCGACGATTTGGCGGTCAACTTTCGCACATAATTTTTAAAGAAATAGTAAACCACCCGACCGAGAATAATCGCGACGATAATGACGCCAAAAAACAAAAGATACTGCTGAATGGTATTGTTGAAAAACGTTTTTGAAAAAAAAATGCCCAATGATTCCATTTCTCCTCCTGCTGTTGACCATAGTCCCTGATTGAATGTATTTCATACAAGAAACATAAAATTATTCGCTATTACAAGAAAAAATAGATAAAAATTTGGATTCATCCAAACTGCAGGTGCCTTAACGGCTATCATCATTGTTTCCGGAAAGACCACCCATGACACAAAGAAAAAGGCCTGCCTCACACAGAGACTCACCTGAATTGAATAACGAGTGAATGGTCGGGGCGAGTGGATTTGAACTACCGACCTCCTGCTCCCGAAGCAGGTGCGGTAAGCGGACAGCAGGTGCCTTAACGGGCGAGTCTCTGGTTTTCCCGGATCGAAATAAAAAAGGCCAGCCTGATATAGACTGACCTCAACTCAATGGTAAGTGAATGGTCGGGGCGAGTGGATTTGAACCACCGACCTCCTGCTCCCGAAGCAGGCGCGCTAACCGGACTGCGCTACGCCCCGTAAAGGTTTAAAACAATGCGATGACGCCCAAAGACGCCAGAGTAACAATGGTTCCGGACAAAAGCACACCGGCAATGATAGCCGGAAATGCATAGCGGAACCGAATGCCGAACAAAAAAGCTGCCAGAGAACCGGTCCAGGCACCCGTAATCGGCAGCGGTATGCCGACAAAAAGTACCAAACCAACCGCTTTGTATTTTTCCACCATCTTGCTTCTACGCTGTGTGCGGGCGAAAAGCCAGACAAAAAAACGATGAAAAAAGGAATATCGGTCGAGAAATAAATACGTTTTTTCAAAAAAAAGCAACAACGGCACAACCGGTAACAAATTGCCGATAACCGCAAAAATATAGGCTGTCTCCCAGTTCAATCCGCCTCCGATGGGCGGTTGGGTTAAAGCCCAGGGAATAGCGCCTCTCAATTCCGCGATCGGTAGCATGGCAATAACAACCGTCACCAGCTCTTTGGGTAAAATATGAAACCATTCCGCTATCTGATCTGCCATGGGCCTGTTCCATCTCCAGAATCATGTCCAAAAAAAAGAATTAAAAATCAAACCGATAAATTTCAGAGTGTCTCTTACCGCTCGAATCGATGATCGTTCACTGCCGTATACGGTTTCAATGGGCAAACTGTAAATTCTGCCACCGGCTTTACCGATTCGGATCAGGAGCTCGGATTCGAACTGAAAACCGCTCTGTTGCAGGTTCTGTAAAGGGATCGCTGCCAGCCGTAAGGCGCGGAATCCGCACTGACTGTCCATTATCCTCTGGTTGCCGGCGCAGAGAGAAACGATCACCGACGTGATTCCGTTGCTCATGATACGCATGACTGGCATTTTTTTATAACGGTCATAGCGATTGCCGACAATCACGTCCGCATCGGATTTTCCTCGTATAAATCGAATAAAATCCGGAATATATCGCGGTGGATGCTGTCCATCACCATCAAGCGTCACAATCCAATCATAACCGGATTTTATTGCATAGGTGATTGCCGTTTGTATGGCCTTTCCCTTGCCGAGATTGGATGTGTGGCTGATAACGTTCCAATCACCGTTCGCTGCCTTTTCCAATGTACCGTCGGTCGAGCCATCATCGACCACCAAAATATTCTCCGGCGATACATATCGACACATTTCAAAGAGCACGCTCTCTAAAAATTCAGCCTCATTGAACACCGGAAGGGTTATGAGAACTGAATCTTTGCTCATCATAATCTGTTAAGATAGATAAATAGATTTATATTATCAAGGATTTTTTTGCGCTTTATTGCAGACGCTTGAAAATATTAAAGCCGTATTCCGTTTTGATAATATCGCTGACTTCACCGACATCAAGAGCCAGGATCGCGTTTTCAACCACAGGCGCAAAGTCGCCTTTTTCGAAAAATCCCAGATCACCTCCGCGCTCTGCATTGGGCAGAATCGATTTATCTTGCGCCACCTTGGAGAAATCCTCACCAGTGCGAATGCGCTGTAAACAGCGCTTGGCCTCTGCTTCCGTTTCTACCAAAATATGCAGGGCGCGCAACTTGCCTTTGCCGCTTTCCGGATTGTATAGCGATAAAGAGGGCTTCCAGATCCAGCCGGTTAACTGCACTCTGGCCCAATTTCCCGATTCCTCCAGAACCACCAGCTGTTGACCCTGTAATACCGAGCCGATCTTCTTGCCCTGCGGCGCTGCACGAAGATTTTCCTCAGCAATGCCGACATACTGAAGCTGCGGATACTCCTGAGCCATACTCAGCAGCGGCAACAGGAAAAGCATGATCATAAACCACGTGTTTCTCATAATCATTCCTCGACGGTTAGTCCGTTATTGTTTCATGTTTTACTAAAAAGGTCTGCTATTCATAACGCTGTATAAACGTTCTTCCTGCGTTTGTTTAAACGCGGGGTTTCGCTTTATGATCCATCCCACGTATCAACTTGGTGAATCAGCGTGGTTAAAATGTCCTCCTGCCGGACTTTGCGTAGAACCTCGCCTTTTTTGAACAGGACAGCACTGGTTTTACCACAGGCAATACCGATATCGGCTTCCCTGGCTTCGCCCGGGCCGTTTACCTCACACCCCATAACCGCAACTGTCAGGGTTTTCTCCGTATATCGGAAATGGTCTTCCACCTTTTGTGCAATGGGCACAATGTCAATGGCACAACGTCCGCAGGTCGGACAGGATATTACCGTAATTCCCTTTGATTTCAGCCCCATAGCCTTTAAAATCTGTTGCGCAACAAAAACCTCTTCTACCGGATCACCCGTTAAAGAAACGCGAAGGGTATCGCCGATTCCCTGATAAAGCAAAACGCCCATGGCAACACTCGATTTGATTGTACCGCTTTTAATTGGCCCCGCTTCTGTCAGTCCCAGATGAAGCGGATAGTGCGTTTTTTTCGATAATGCCTCATAGGCGGAAATCGTTTTCAACACATCGGAGGATTTGATCGAAACCACCAACTGTTCACAGCCAAAATCTTCCATCAGGCGTATATTTCTCACCGCACTTTCAACCAGGGCGTTAACCGTCGGCCCTCCCTCCCGTTTTAACAATTCCTTTTCAAGAGAACCGGAATTGACGCCGATCCGGATGGGGATACCGAACGATACAGCCTTTTTTGCGATCGCTTCAAGCTCTGTCCGCTTTCCGATGTTTCCCGGATTGATGCGGATCTTGTCCGCGCCGGCATCAAGCGCTTTCAGGGCCAGCTGCGGATTGAAATGTACGTCTGCAATCAGCGGCACGTTGACTTTGGACTTGATAGCGGCAAACGCCTTCACAGCTTGCTGGTCGGGAACGGCAACGCGAATCAGCTCGCATCCGGCTTGCTGTAAAGCCCATATCTGTTCAAGCGTGGCATCGATATCGCTGGTGCGGGTGTTGGTCATGGACTGAATCGTCACCGGAGCGCCGTTGCCAATATTGATAGAACCGATTTTTACCTGTCGGGTTGTTTTACGCATGGCCTATATTTCGTGATTCAAGCCATCATCATAAACATTTTTACAATAAAAATCAAGTATTATCATTTTGTTCAACCTCGCCCGACGTTCCCGAATCGAGCATCATGGCATCAAGTGAATCGCTAAAATGCTTTTCGATAAAATCTTCAATTTTGCTGGCTGATGTCAGTGTTTTCATTTTTTCCCAGATATCAGTGGTCTCTTTCATATTGATTGATCGTATGCGCATCTTGACATGCAGTAAAAAGGGGGCGCTCATGCTCAAATTTCTATACCCCATTCCCAGCAACAGATCTGTATAACGGCTGGTGCCGGCCATTTCTCCGCATATGCTTGCTTCCTTTTTAAAAAGACGGGCCTGTTGAGAAATATGGTTGAGCAAAAAGAGTACCGATGGATTGAGAGGCTGGTACAAGTTGCTGATGCTCTCATTTCCGCGGTCTACAGCAAGAGTGTATTGCACCAAATCATTGGTCCCAACGCTGATAAAATCAACGTTGGGTAGATAGGACGCTATATCGATTGCCACGGACGGCACTTCAACCATAATACCGACAGGCATCTTTTGATCATACTTTTTATTCGATTTTTTTAGCTCTTTTTTTGCCGAATCGATGATTTTTTTGATTTCATGCACTTCTTCGATGCAGGTGATCATCGGAAACATGATCTTGACATTGCCGCTTACACCGGCGCGCAGGATGGCGCGAATTTGCGTCTTAAAGATTTCGGGCTGCCGCAGGGATATGCGTATCGCCCGGCACCCAAGGTAAGGATTGGGCTCTTTTTGTCCCGGTTTTCCGGCTTGAAATTTATCACCTCCCAAATCCATTGTCCGGATAACCACCGGATCCGGATAAAAGTAATCCGCAATACGTTTATAATCCCGATATTGCTCGTCCTCGCTTGCCGGCTCTTCGCGGTTGAGAAAATACATCTCAGTGCGATACAATCCGACGCCCTTTGCCCCCATCTGCATGGCATCTTTTGCATCCTGAAAGGAACCGATATTGGCCAAAAGCAATACCTTCTCACCATCCTTCGTCTTTGTCACCAAACGCGCGATCTTTTTGCGCTCTTTAACACGCTCCCGAATAATTGATTTTATTCGCTGCAGCGATTTATACTGTTTTGCGGTTGGGTTGAGGATCACTTCACCATAATAACCGTTGACGATGACCTCATCTCCGATTTTCGCTTTTTTGAATAATTCGCTGATACCGGAAACCAGGGGGACACCCAGCGACCGGGCCAAAATTGCCGCATGACCGGTTAAACCGCCATGTTCGGTGATAAATGCAACAATTTTATTCCTGGGTAGCGATACCGTGTGTGACGGCAGTAAATTTTCCGCCGCAATAACGATATCTTTATGTGTTTCAAGAAATGTTTGACGCTCTGATGCCAGGATATGCTTTAGCAAACGGTGCGTAACATCGCGGAAATCATTGATCCGTTCGCGGAAATAGCTGTCATCCAGTTGCTGCATCGTTCGATAAGCATCTTCAAGTGTTTCTTCAATTGACCAACCCAAACTCTTGAGATCAATAGATATCTTGTGTTCGATCTGATTGAGAAAATAAGGATCTTTGACCATCATTTGCTGAACCTGAAAAATAGCGGCTTCATCTTTTCCCAGCTCTTTGGTGACCTGGGCACTAAGATGAGAAAGCTCTTTTTCAGTTTCATTCAATGCTGTGCGAAATTGCTCCAGCTCTGATTTTACATCACGGTGTGAAATCTTGTTGTGTTCAATGTTTTGATGCGAGTTGATGATACAAAGATGACCGCCGGCGATACCGGGAGATATTTTTAATCCTTTGTATTTTTTCATCTCAAATCACCTTTAACGCTTTACCTGTTTTTTCAAATGCGGACACTGCCTTTTCCAGCTGCTCCTGGCTGTGGGCAGCGCTGATCTGGACGCGAATACGCGCCTGTCCGCGGGGAACAACGGGATAGCTGAATCCGATCACATAAATGCCCTCTTGCAACAGCATATCCGCCATTTTGTGCGCCAACGGTTCATCATAAAGCATAATCGGCACGATGGGATGGTCGCCTTTCTTGATGTCATATCCCATTTCCGTGATCTGTTGCCGAAAATAGCGCGTATTTTGTCGCAATTTTTGCCGCAATTCCCCGCTCTGAACCAGCATGTCCAGAACCGCCAGCGTCGTGCCGACAACCACCGGTGGTACGGTATTGCTGAACAAATAGGGACGGCTCTTTTGCCGTAAATAATCGATCATCTCCTTGCGTCCGGAAACACATCCGCCTGAAGCGCCTCCCAGCGCCTTGCCGAAGGTGGTGGTGATCAGATCGATGCGGTCTTTTACTTGCTGCGCTTCGAATGTACCTCTGCCCTTTTCTCCGACAAATCCGGTGGCATGGCTGTCATCTACCATGACCAGAGCATCATACTTATCCGCGAGATCGCATATATCCGTCAAATTGGCCATGTCACCATCCATGGAAAAGATACCGTCGGTAACGACAAGCCTGAATTTTTTCGATTGTGAAGCTTTGAGCTTTTCTTCCAGATCGTTCATATCGCTGTGATTGAAGATAAAGCGCTCTGCCTTGGTCAGACGTATACCATCGATAATGGATGCATGATTGAGTGCATCGGTCAGGACAGCGCATTCCTTGTCGAGAAAGGGCTCAAAAACCCCGCCGTTGGCGTCAAAACAGGCCGCATACAGGATAGTATCATCTGTCAGTAAAAATTCAGAAACTTTTTTCTCCAGCTCTCTGTGAATTTCCAGTGTCCCGCAGATAAATCGCACCGACGACATACCATATCCCCACTGGTCAAGGGTTTTATGTGCAGCCTCTAACACCCTGGGATGATTGGCCAAACCGAGGTAATTATTGGCGCAGAAATTGATAACAGACTCCCCGCTCTTAACCTTGATATCCGTTCCCTGTGGCGTGGTGATGATGCGTTCGGATTTGAACAATCCGGCGTTTTTGATTTCCTCCAACTGAGCTTTCAAATATTCTTTCATCTCGCCATACATATAAATACCCTCCGGCTTTTATTCCGTATCAAGTTCAAGTATTACTTTACCACAATTGCCTTCATTCATAATTTTAAACCCTTTTTCGAAATCCTCGAATTGAAATTTATGGGTCAATACCGGTGAAATATCGAGACCGCTCTGCAGCATGGTTTGCATTTTGTACCAGGTCTCAAAGATTTCCCGGCCGTAAATACCTTTGATGATCAATCCTTTAAATATCACTTCATCCCAATTGATCTTTGCAGAACCGGGTAAAATACCGAGCAGAGCGATCCTGCCGCCGTGATACATGTTTTCCAACATCGATTCAAATGCCGTGGCATTACCCGACATTTCCAGACCAATATCAAATCCGATCATATCAAGCTCGTCCATTGCCTCTTCGACACGACTGTTTTTGATATTTATGGCCATTGTGGCGCCGGTTTTGCGGGCGAGGTCGAGCCGGTAGTCATTGATATCCGAAATAACGACATTTCTCGCACCCACATGTTTGGCAATAGCCACCGACATGATGCCGATTGGACCGGCACCGGTGATCAGCACATCCTCGCCGACCAGATTAAAGGAAAGCGTTGCATGGGTTGCATTTCCATAGGGATCCATAAACGCTGCGATTTCAGAGGGAATATCCGGATGCAGATGTACGGCATTGGAAACCGGCAGGCTCAGAAATTCAGCAAAACAGCCATCCCGGTTGACCCCGATACCGATGGTATTCATGCAAAGGTGGCGACGGCCGGCCCGGCAGCTGCGGCAAACGCCGCAGACAATATGCCCCTCACCCGATATTCGGTCGCCGATATCAAAACCGACCACATCTTGTCCCTTGTCTACAATATGACCGACAAACTCGTGTCCGATCGTCATAGGTGGCTTGATGGTGCGCTGCGACCATTCATCCCAGTTGTAAATGTGAAGATCCGTGCCGCAAATCGCGGTTTTATCGATTTTGATCAGCACATCGTTGTTGCCGATTTGAGGAACAGGAACCTCTTGCAACCACAAGCCCGGTTCTGCTGACTTTTTGACCAAAGCTTTCATTTTCATACTCTGCCCCGAGTTTTATTTAATGTATAATAGTTTGATGGAATTACTCAGTTCTTCGGCGTGAATTCTGGCGAAATAAAGTCCGGAAGAAAGGTCGAACTGACTCAAATCCAGGTGAATTTCCGCCTGGTTTTGCTGAATGGTCCGTTCATAAACCTCCCTGCCCAGCAGATCGGTGATAACGAGTCTTGTCCCGGTCAGATTCCCAACCCATTGCACCGGAATAACGGTGCTGCCATTGAATGGATTCGGATAATTTGTTTTGAGAAGAGGTGTTTGCGGTAACGGATGTTGAGCAATTTGCTTAATTCCGGTGACGATTGGATTTTGTCCGCCGGAAATTTCATACAATGAGGCAAATTCCTGCAAATAGAGGTTTGCGATTTCCGGACTGTGGATGATCAGGGTATTTTCATCATTATAGCGATTGGCCGAAATTGTCCAGTTGTGCGACCCGGTGACTACAACAGGATCGCTATCCGCCATAAAGGCGTCAACAAGCATATATTTATGGTGCATCAAAAAAGTCGAATGATCGAGATGCACATCCGCCGGCGGTTTCCAGCCGTCAGCGCCACCACCGCTAAGGGTTTCATAAAGACCATAATCAGCATTTTCATAATCCATCACCCCGCGCAACCACAACTCGGGCAAAGTATAGAATTTTTTCTGCATCTCCACAGCGATATTATCGCTGGTAAAGGCATAAATAGCGAAATAAATCGACCGGTCAGCGCTCTGAATCACATCGATGATCTCTTTTTCGGTGTTATCGGAAGGACTCATGTACTGTTCAATATATATATCGCCGATTTTGAACTGGTGCGGGGTGTTATCCCGTTTACGGTCACCAAAACGGGATCGGGTTGGGTCCGGATAATTGTCGTCGCTTCCCCACATTTCATTGAATTCCGTCGTATAGGCGGCACAGAGGGTTTCATCCTGGATGAATATCATGTTTTCCACATTCTTGCTCATACCGTTATAGGAGGCATTGGCAGAGCCGGTGCACAACCAGTCATCGGTAGCGCTGCTGAAATCACGGTGATCGATAATGACGAATTTGTTGTGCATCAATCCCGATCCATCGTTGTCGCCAAAATCATCCGCGATCGCTGTAATGTTCTCATCGTTGATCAGAGAACGAATAAGGCTGTTTTCATTCTCCTTTTCATAGATAAAACGCACCTGCACACCGCGGTTATGGGCCTGAGTCAGGGCAGCGGCAATCGATTCGTGCGTGAGGCTGTAGAAACAGGCGTCGATGCTATAAGTGGCATTGTTGATTTTTCGCAGCAAAATTTGGGCGAGATCGGTATATCCCCTGGCAATTTCATTCTCTGCCAGCTCCGGTTTGATGGTTTTGGTAAAATAGGGAATGATTTGTCCGGTCGAGGCATCGGAAGCGGTCATCGCTCTTATCGTGTCGGAAAGCGCCGAACCAGCCGCGGTTGTCGATACCGCCTGAATGAAATAGAGGCTTGCCGAAGACAGCCCTTCCAAAGTTATGTTATGTTCGGTTACCCTGGTCGTATCCGTAAGCGCGGGCATCTCCATGGCAGGCGTTTGGCCCCATCTGATCTCGGAACCGCTGGCGATATCCGTTGTCCAGGTAACCTGCAGCGATTGCGCGGACAGATCTGTCACTTTTGGCGCTTGCAGATAGACGATTCCCGAGGAAATAATATCGCCGGGGTAACGCGGAATGATTTCATAACCGCTCGTATAAGGCCGGCTGCGGTCGTATTGCTTGACGATACCGATGACATCAAAGGTTCCCGGCGGCGGGCGCAGACCGGTTGCATCGCGTATATAGAGTATGGTGCTGCCGCTCGTATCCGATAGGGTGTATTCAGGATGGTCAGCCTCCGTAACCCGAACCTGATTGATACGCACGAGCCGGCTTTCGTTCGGCTCGCTGTAATCGCTGAGAAAAGAGCTGGATAGCTGATCGCAGGTCAGAACCAGGGGCTCCGGCAGGGGACTGTTTTCAGCCAATACCGACACGGATGGATTGACAATTTCCGTCAGACCCTGATATTGCTTGATGGTTCCCGCAACTCTTACATAATTACCGCTTTTGAGGTGAAAGAGATCGTTTCCGGGATCGTAAATATTGATACCGGCAGTTTCATCCTGAACGAAAATATCGAGATAAGATCTGGTATAAATGCCGGCACCCACAGTAATGACCCCCTGAACAATTACCCGGCTGCCGACACTGTAGGGCGCAGCGGGTTCTCCATATTGGTCGTTTTGATGCAAATCGATGATATCTACAATTTGAGCGGACAAACATGAAGCGATAAAAATAAAGACAAACAAGAGAGTATATTTGATATTCATTGCAGCATAGTTCTCTTCGGTTTTATTTAAATGAACGGCTTAACGGGCTTTGAACCTGCCAGTTTCCCTTTAAAACATTTTTTCCCTTGGTAAAAACAAGAAATCCGTACTTGCCGTAATGCGGAAGTTTCGAGCTTACGGCTTTAATGCCGGCCGGTGAATTGCCCATCAGCCAGATCATGCTTTTTTGTTTGAAATAGGGATTTCTTGCTGCGATAACCAGACAGTCGTCCGGTTTTGATACCTCCTGCCCCATAAGCAAGGGCAGATTTCGCTGCCATGTAACGGTTAATTTATCTTTAATTTTTGCGACAAGCTGATTTTCCTGTGGATGACCTAGCAGCATAAGCGATGCGTCACTTAATTGCAACGAATCCACAGCCGTATCGTCATCCACAACCCTGGCCTCACCGTTGCGGTTGAGTGCGTTGGCCAACGCCCGATAAGCTGCCAGTTGTTCATCCGTTGCGGTTGACGGCAGGACGATGATTTGATTTTCATCCCCGTAAAACTGGGAAAGGCTTGGTGTGATTTCCTGCCAGTTCAGGCGCCTGAAAATGGAATAATCCGGATCGACGCTGAATTTTGTCACCGGTTTATCGGATTTATAACGGAACTCAAGCGCATTGTCGTCAAGCGTAACCAGTGTATCCACCCTGCTCTCTTTGTGTTCAATGCATATGGGGACTGAAACGGTGAACAAGGGCTCCTGTTGTTCAATAACCGCAGTAAGCACATGCTTTTGTTCTTCGCTTTGCCGCTCAACCTCAGCGAGATTGAGGTGAACCGCACCGGTTTTTTGCAGCCATTGGTCAAAAAATTCCTGCATCTCCGTGTTCGAGGCGGCCCCAAAGGCGTTCTGTATATCGCTCCAGGTGGCATAGCGGAACAGATGATCCTGATAAAAACTTTTCAGGGTTGCAAAGAAACGCTCGTCCCCGACCCTTTGTCTCAGCATGTGAAAAACCATCATCGATTTGCCATAGCCGACGGTTCGCGAGGCAGGTGTTGAGCGCTGCTGGAAGCTACTTAGGGGAGAATCAAGAGAATCGTGGGTGACATAAGAGGCATAGTCCTTTAAAATATCATAGCGGTACTGCTTTGCCCCCTCTTTCGATATGCGTTCCTTGTAGTAATAGTCGGCAAAATAGGTGGTCAAACCTTCACACCAGTTGCCTTCCTCCATATCGACAAAGACGCCGTTCCCCCACCAGTTGTGGCAGATTTCATGTCCCAGGGAAATTCGCGTCATAAAGGGCAGGCGAATTACCTGATTGCCCAGCAGCGTAAAGGAGGGCATGCCGTATCCGGTTTGAAAAAAGTTTTCCACCACCGAAAATTTTGCGAATGCATAGGGACCGATCAAATCGCTATAGAGATCGAGATAGTATTTGCAGGCCTGGATATATTGATCTGCGAGGTATTGTGAATTTTCAAAAAAGTAGGTCGATACCTCGATACCGCTGGTTGTATCGCTTTTAACCCGGTAATCCCCGGCACAGAGATAGATACAATCGATGGGATTTTTTTCCTGCCAGATGCTGTAGGTGGAATCAGCCGTTTCCTTGCAGGAAATCAACTCTCCGGAGGTTACGGTGCGATAGCCGGCAGGACTCTTTGTGACCAGCTCGAATGAGGTCAGTGAATTGGGAATGGTAGGATACCACAGGGTTTCATCGCCGAGGAAAACCCCGTCTGGCGAAATCAAGCCGCTGGTCTGATTGGCGACCATCATGCGGCTGAATGCCGATTGGCTGAGGCTGTCCATAATGGTGCCGCTGTATTGTATTTCGACGTATTGGGGTTTCAATCTGGGCGGAAATTGCACGGTATAGCGGCGGCCGTTTTGATGGAAATGGCTGAAAAGCGACTCCTCATCGTCGCCGATGAATGGTGAGAGGCTAAAAGTGGGGTCGCTTTTTACGCTCAGAGCTTGTTGACCCACCCGTACCTGCTCGACGTCGAGATTTTTGTTAAGGAAAAAGACAAATTCACTTCCCAGCGTGGCGGTATCGAGCCGGACGGTATCGATCGCAAAAATTTTTGACTGTTCCGGATCGAGCTCAACGACGAGTTTGTGATCGACAATTCTGACTCTCTCAGCCTGCTGTTGAGAACAGCCCAACAGAATGAGCCAGAAAAGCACGAGTGTATAAATAATGTAGCGATACGATCTGTTCATCTATCTCTCCGTCTCTATTTTATTTTTTGCTTAAATATAAAAAAGGAATCACATTTTATCAAGCATCCTCATTTTACAGCTATTCTGCAATCACTTCGATTTTTTCCTTAACGACATTGATCTGGCGAGGCGGATAATCGGTGCTGCGGCCGGTGATGATTCTGTTTTCATACGGTGGTGGCAGGATGTGATAGAGTAATTTGGCCTCTATCCATGAGGCGGTAGAGTCCTGTATAAAATAGTTCAGCGTAACGGTGCTGTCCGGAATCAGGCGTTTATCGATGACCCGGTCGCTCTCTTCCCAGGGTAAAACCAACCTGTTGTCTGCAGAATAAAAGCGTTTGCCGAAAACCGCGTTGTCATCTTCAGCAAGGGGATCCTTGTACCAGTTTCTCCACAGCGGCTGCAGCTGTTCGTTTTGAACCTCGACCTGCAAAATGACCATTCGCAGCGGCGAGCCTGACGGCAGCTTGTGGCCGACGGACCGGTTTGTGATCAGGAGTTCAATATTGATATTCTCCCCGGCGCGCACGGCAGTAAGCTGCAGCTCGGCGCATTGATGTAAAAATTCCTCGGATTCACCGTTGTAAAAATGATGTGAATGGATGGTATCGCGTATTTTGCCCAGAGTGGCTGCCTTGCCTACCCGGGCAGGCATGTGGCAGTCCTGGCAAACAACGCCCTGTTCATAAAAACGGCTCTCTTTCCATTCATCATAGACCGAGGAGAAATGCTGCTTTAGCGGCAAATGATTATAATCGTGACAGGTCATGCAAAATTCAGCCGTGGTGTAAAGTTCTTTATAGTCGCATTGATGCGCATAGGCGATGGCGTCTTTGATCGGTCCGAATTTGACGTTGTCTGCAACCAGTCGATAGGTCTGTTCTTTGGGTTCGATGCGAACGGCATGGCAAAAATCGCAGTTTACGGAGGTCTCGTTTATACTGGATTCGACATATTCATCAAGATCCAGTGCATAGACGGGTTGATGACAGGGATAACAATTTTCCTTGTTGTTCTGAATTAAAAGCTGACCATAAACAAGGAGATGATCTGATTTGGCATGTCGGGAAGATTGCCATTCCGCATATGCATTTGGGTGGCATTCCCTGCAGGTTTGGGATTCTTCCAGTGGTTGTGCGAAAAGAGGAAAGGAGAAATATAGAATTAAATAAAAAAACCATCGCTGCATGTTGACCTCCGTTGACAATATAATGATTTAATCTAGTAAATTAAATCAATTTTTCAAATCATTATATCGCATCATAGGGAAACAAATGGGCGGCAATGGCTCATTTTGATTACTGTTTCTTTGGTTTCGGTTTAAAAACAAATAGAAAACCGATCATGGCACCATAAAAGGTGCTGATGGCCGGATTACTGGTTAGTGGACAGTGACCGCTGTTACAGCCGATAAAACGGTAATAGGCGTATCCCAGCGCTGCCCCGACTGCCAGTCCGGCAAGATTTTTTATAGATAGCTTTTTCATTTTAAACCATTCCGTAATTATGACTAAAGTCAAGTTAAAACAATTAAAACATTTTTTTCATCAGACTTGTGCTAGCCAGAGTCAAAGGTCGCGAAGAAAATGAGCGTACATTGATTGTTATAAAACGCTTTTTCTTAGCGATCTTTTCGGTTCATTAATCTTTAATCCTTTGTCAGTCTTGACAGGATTAGAATAGTCCTGCTGCATAAGAGCACACGGCTCGCGTTTAGACGCCTCAGGTAAAGCCAGCGGGACCGCAGGCACCGCCACCACCCGGGTATCCGCCTCCACCACCGGATGAGGCAAACGCAGAAAAAAGCTTTTGCGGTTTTGCTGTGCCGCATTTCGGACATTTCAGCTCGCTGCCGTCAGAACCCAGACGCTGAAAAGCCTCAAATGTATGACCGCATTCGTTGCATTTATATTCATAAATAGGCATTACTCAGACTCCTCTTCCTTTTTTGCTTTGTATTTGAAAGGATCTTCACCCGGAAGATCACAAGACCCGGACATTCAAGTCGGGATTCCCAGTTTGGGCAAAATATATTTTGCAACCACAAACCAGGCTACAAAAATCAAAATCAATCCGATGATATCCATGTATCCTCCTGTTTATTTATTAGATGCTATAAACACCAAAAAGTTTCAAAAAAGATCCAGTGATCTCTGACGCGGCGGATCATTTCCGTCATCGCCGGAGTGGATCTGTTCAAGGTGGGGAAAATGCTGCAACAGATGCGCGGGAATATCGAGTGGTTTTTGTTCCAGCATGTATTGAAATTCAAAGGCGTTGACGACCGCCTGGCCGCGGAAATGGTTATTGAATATGACAAATGTCCGCTGTGCCGCTGCCGCAATTCTATCGAGATGTTGCTGCCAGGGTGCCAATTCCTCCTGGCTGTATAAATAGTTATAGCGATCGTTGCGTCCGGATTTTTCATTGAACCAGTGCTGCTGATTGCGGCCGTGAAGGCGGATATAACCAATATCCGACGTCACCCGTTCCGTAGGCGGCAGGCAGGCATTGAGCCGCGGCTGATCAATATTGACAAAAGCAATGCCATGCTCTTTAAAAAAATCAAAAACCCGCTCGTTTTGCCAGTTCTGATGCCGGAATTCGATGGCCAGAGGAAAGGCTGTAAACTGACCGGCAAGCTTTTGTAAATAGACCATGCTTGCATCGCTGAATTTAAAACTCCAGGGAAATTGTGCCAGCAACACTCCGAGTCGTTGCCCCTCCAGCATGGGTAGTAGCGCCTTTTTAAAAGCGGTGATGCTGCTGTTATCCAAAACGCGTTCGTGGGTGAATTTCTGCCAGAGTTTGACGGAAAAAAGAAAATCATTCTGTTGTTCAGCGGTTTTGGTCCATTTGATCACCGATGCCGGATTGGGGATCCGGTAAAAAGTCGAATTGATTTCAATGGTGTTGAAAAATTGCATCAGGTAATCGAGAGCATAAAAAGAAGGCGGAGTCTTTGGCGGATAGACAACGCCCTGCCAGTCGGTATAGGACCAGCCGGCAGGACCGATATAAATGTTTTTATGTTGGCACTGCATTTAAATGAAAACCTGTAGCTGAGCGACCAAATTGAATATATCCCGTTTAATTTGATATTGAGATTGATCAAAGGGCAACGAAATGCTGTCATATTCAAGCGATTTATAGATGAGAGAAAAATCTAAAAGCACATTTTTGCCATAAATACCGAATCCGGCGGTAAAATTTTGCGAAATCGTCTGATCGGCCGCACCAGCGATGTTGAACGATCCGACCTGTTCCGGCTGGCTGAAAAATCCGACTCGCCAGGGAAAAGTGATGGAATGTATGCGGGCTCTGTATTCAGCGCCCACATGAAAAGAATGCGCATCTTTGAAAGGCTTGTCAGGGTTCGGAATTTCATAGTTGACCTCGATATCGCTCCAGGGTTTGATGGCATAGTCGAGCGCCAGGGTAAATTCCTTCACCGGATTGAGCGCCAGACCGAAGGTCATCGATAGTGGCATCTTAACAGCGATTTCCGTATCAATGGATTGTTCATCCTCTTCGTTGATCTGGTATTTTATATTGTTGAGATGCAGAATATGGGGCAAACGGATCCTGCCGCCGGCAGAGAGCGCTTTAAATGGTTTCCAGATCAGACCGATTTCCAGGTGAAAACCGGAATAAACATTTTTGGTTTGACGGCGCAAACTGTCCGGTGTGTCTTCATCCGCGCGTTTCGCAATGGTCAAAAGAGAAGAATCCTGTTTGCCTGAAAGAAAATTCAGAGAACCGCCGATATAGAGGGAGTTAAACGGACGGATTCCCAACCCACCGGAAAGCGAAAAGAGGCCTCCCTCCCGCTTGTAGAGATAGTCGGTATTGTCGTTGCCGGATGATTCCGACCAGCTGATCTCATCGGCAAAATCAGAGAGATTGCGGATGGCAAATGAACTAACCGGATTAAGATTTTTCAATTCAGCCGGTATGGGGATGACAAATCCGATATAATTCATACTGGGAACGGTACCCTGCTCAGCGCTGTAATCGGTTGTTGACGATTCAGATTGCTGCACATCAATGGCACCAAAACCGAGCTTGCCGGACAACGCAGCCATATTGACCTGCAGCTGGGCCAGTCCGGCCGGATTCCAGGCCAGAGCGCTTCCGTCATCGGCGATGGCTGTGAAGGCCTGTCCCATAGCGGAACCTTTGGCACCATTTGCGGTGGGAATAATAATCGACCGGTCGATGCGCAAGCCCTGTGCTGTTACGGTTGAGCAATATATCAGGATAAATAGAATAAAGGTCTTTCTGGTCACGAAATTCTCACCATTTCTTTTAGCTGTTGAATGCTGTTGAATACTGTTGAATACAAATTCAAAAGTAACCATTTTTTGGCAAAATCAAAACAGTTTTATCATACCGGCAGAATGGCCAGCAATTTTTTAATATCATCTTCGTTGTTGTAAAAATGCGGAGAGACGCGAATATGATCGTTTCGTTCGGAGACAATGATGCGTTGCTCTAACAATCGCGAAAAGATGTCGGAAGCAGGTACGCTTTCGTGTCTGAATGCGGTGATGCCGGAACGCTCGTTACGGCTGGAGCTGCCGGCGATTTGGTAGCCTCTTTGGCTCAGCTCCTTTCGTAAAAGGTCCGATAACTGAAAGATGTGATGTTCAATGCGATCGATGCCGACCTTGTGCAGCAAGTTCAGGGCAGCGCCCAGTCCGGCAATGCCGAGGAAATTCCAGGTACCTCCTTCAAAACGGCCGGCGGTTGCTTTGATGGGCTGCCGGTAATTCTGAAATTCAAACGGCAGGGTATTGCTGAGCCAGCCCTTGCTGAGGACATAGAGATCCTGCAATCGTTCCCGGCGCACGTAAAGAAATCCCTGCCCGCTCGGTCCCAGCAGCCATTTATGTCCCGAAGTGGCGAGAAAATCAATTTCCGCTTTTCGGGCATCCAGCGGCAAGGCACCGAGCCCCTGGACGGCATCAACGAAAAAGAGTACGTTGTTTTTCCGGCATAGACGTCCGATCTCCTCAATGGCGTGGCGATAGCCATCATCGTATTCTACGAAACTCAGACACAGCAGCCGGGTTTTATCGCTGACTCTGCTTTCAAGTACATCAATGGCATGGGAGGCGTGCGGCAGCTCCTCGGTAATGACGCGAACGCCCTTTTGCTGCAGATTGGTCCAGGGATAGACATTGGCCGGAAACTGATTTTTCGGCACCAGAATTTCGTCGCCCTTTTTAAACGAGAGTCCGTTTGCAATGAGCATGGCGCCCGTGCTGACATTATTGACCAGGGCGATTTCATCGGCATCGACATGAATCAACGCTGCGGCAAGGTGTCTGACCTTTTCGGTATACTCTATCCAGCGCTGTTCACCCTGATTACCGATAATCGAATCGGTCATGAATTGCGTCACGTTTTGCATCAGCGGTTTCGAAACCGGTGCCGTGGCTGCGTGGTTGAGATAGACGTGGGTCTGGGTCACCGGAAAATAGTCGCGATAATCGTTGTTTACTTTTTCCATAGAATCAATAAAAAGGCGAGTTGATGTCGCATCAGCTCGCCTCTGAGAGTTTATGGTTCAAAAATTTATTTTTTGGCATCGTCGAGTTTTTTCGCTACTTCAAGCAAAGGTCTGACCAGATCGATCGGAAGCGGAAAGATAATGGTCGAGTTGTTTTCCGTAGCGATTTCGTTCAGGGTTTGCAGATAGCGAAGCTGTAAAGCCTGGGGATTCTGGGCAATAACGGCGGCGGCATCTGACAATGTTTTTGATGCCTCGAATTCACCCTTGGCGTGAATCACTTTGGCCCGCCGTTCACGCTCGGCCTCTGCCTGCCTGGCCATGGCGCGTTGCATTTCGGCGGGAAGATCTACGTGTTTGACCTCGACCAGGGAGACCTTGATGCCCCAGGGATCGGTATGGGCGTCGATAATGTTTTGCAGTTCCTGGTTGATCTTGTCTCGCTCGGTAAGCAGGCTGTCGAGCTCTTCCTGCCCCAGAATGCTGCGCAAGGTGGTTTGTGATAGCTGTGAAGTGGCGTAGAGATAATCTTCAACCTCAACAATAGCTTTACTGGGATCAATAACACGAAAATAGAGAACCGCATTGACCTTGATCGAAACGTTGTCTTTGGTAATAACGTCTTGTGGCGGTACATCCATGGCAATGGTTCTGAGACTGACCTTGACCATGCGATCGACGATGGGTATAATGAAAAAGATACCAGGACCTTTGGCATCCACCAGACGACCGAGTCGAAAAATAACACCGCGTTCATATTCCCGGGTAACTTTAATCGCACTGGCGAGCAGAATGATCAACAGTACAATTAGCACACCAAATGATGGAGTCATGATTTATCCTCCTGTTTAGAGATATTGTTTATGAATTTTATATCTTCTTTACGTTTAATATCAAGCCATCAACATCGGTGACCTCGATTTTGTCACTTTTTTTAATCTCTTCGCTGCTTGTGGCCTTCCAGAATTCACCCTTGAGGCGAACGTCGCCTTCACGGTTGGGTTTGATGGCAGTGACCGCATAACCCTTTGCTCCGATCAGGCCTTCGCGTCCGGTGGTGGGTTTGGTCAACCGCGTTTTCAGCACCATACCGAGGGCAAAGAGAAAAAAGAGACCGGTAAAAAGAGCTACGCTCAGGGCCAGGCGCCAATCCACACCGGATGGAAAGGATGGCGTTTTTTCGAACAGCATCAGTGATCCAAGAAACATGGCAACAACCCCTCCTATCGTCAGCAGGCCGAAACTGGCCACCTTGACTTCGAGAATGAAAAAGATTAGACTGAGTAAAATGAGCAAAACCCCGGCCCAGCTCACCGGCAGGGTTTGCAGGGCAAAAAAGGCGAGGATCAAAAAGATCGATCCGATGATGCCGGGAATCAGAGTGCCCGGGTTCTGCAATTCGAAAAAGAGACCGTAAATGCCCAGAATCATCAAAATATAGGCGATATTGGGATTGGATATCTTTGAAAGAATCCGGTAACGCCAGTTCATGCGGTTTTCGACCACCACGGCGTCAGCGGTGGAAAGCGTATAATCGCGACCGCTTCCCAGCTCGACAGTCACGCCGTCTACGGTCTTCAGGAGATCTGCCTCGGTTTCACAGATATAGTCGATCACATTTTTATCCAGCGCTTCCTGTTCGTTGATGGAGACGCTGCGGCGTACCGCCTGTTCGGCCCAGTCCGCGTTGCGGCCGTGTTTTTCGGCAATTCCGCGCATCCAGGCCGAGGCCCAATTGGTGACCTTTTCGGACATGACCTGCGAGGTATCCTGCTGGCCGCCAATACCCACGGGGTGAGCGGCACCGATGTTGGTACCCTCGGCCATCACGGCAACATGACAGGCCATGGTGATGAACACTCCTGCCGATACCGCACCGGAACTGCTGGGGGCAACATACATGATTACCGGCACGTCCGAAGCCAGAATACCCTTGACAATGGTCTTGGTCGATTCCAGCAAACCGCCCGGTGTGTCCATTTGAATGAGAAGGCATTCAAAACCCTCTTCTTCAGCTCTTTCGATATTGTTGACGATATACTCCGCCACAGCCGGATTGATATCAGCGTCGATAACGATTTTGAGTATGCGGGGCGGGGCGGAATGAAGAGGATGCGGCAGAAAAAAACAAATCAACAATAATGAAAAAAGAATATGTAATATTTTCAAGTTCATAACGCTCTCATATAAATCAGGGAACCTTGATAAATTTTCTACGTTAATGTATAAAACCGCTTTAAGAAAAGCAACTATTTTAACATAGCATTCTGTTTCATCGCGATTTCACTTGACATTTAAAGCAAAAATTAACACCTTTTCAAAGACATTAGCCTGTAGTAAAAGTACGGCAACATTGAACCAACACTTAACAGTAGGGAGCTTAGCTCTGAGTGTGTATTACAAGCCCCCATCCTTTGGATGTCAGGGGACGTAAAAAATGCTCAGGCGGCGCCCACCGTGACCTTTTGGGTTCACTAGTGCCTTGCTTTTTGCTACAGGCATTTTTTTGTCTTTGCTCAGGTGGAAATGGTTCGGTCCAGATTGCGATACTGAATCGCTTCGCTGATGTGTTCAGCGCTAATGTGGGGACACTTTTCCAGATCGGCGATGGTCCTCGCCACTTTCAGGATACGGTCATAGGCTCGTGCCGACAATCCAAGATTGTTGATCGCCCGTTTCATCAAATCATGCGACGCCGCATCGATCTGGCAGTATTTGTGAATATCGCGTGACTCCATGCGCGCATTGCAAAACAGGGACGGATGATCTTTAAATCGTTGCTGTTGCACCCTTCGCGTTATTTCCACCCGGTCGCGAACCTGGCGACTTGTCTCTCCGCTTTTTTGGCTGCGCAGCTCTTTGTATTTCACCGCCGGCACTTCGAGATGAATATCAACGCGATCAAGCAAAGGACCCGAAATACGCGACATGTATTTGCGGATCTGCGGTACCGTACAGGTGCATTCATGCTGCGAATCGGTATAGTATCCGCACGGACAGGGATTCATCGCTGCGATCAGCATAAACTCGGCCGGATAGGTCAGAGAGAGCGCCGCCCGGGCGATGGTCACGCGACCGTCCTCCAGGGGTTGACGCATCACTTCAAGGACGTTTTTTTTGAATTCCGGCAATTCATCG
>WJMF01000114.1 GCA_014728085.1 Candidatus Zhuqueibacterota bacterium | reverse complement strand
ATATCAAGAGGTCGTATGATTTCAAGATCAGAATTTTATTCAGATTTTACAAGAGTGAATCAATCGATTTCAGCGATGATTTCGCCGATGGCAAATTTTGCATAGGGGTGTCCATCTGCCGGCAGATGATTAACCTCGACCACAGCCACAAGATACCAGGAGGCATTTAATGAAAGGATTTGCGCCTGTTTCCGGTAGATGCTGCCGTTGTATAGCGTGTCACCGCTGCTGCTGATCAGACTAAAGTGAGAATAGTCCTGATTGAATTGGTGTGTATGCAGCTTGAAGGGGAGAGGGTCGAGATGATAGTTTACCGTTGCCGGTGGCAAACGGTCGGTTACAACAAAATTGTTTAGCTGTGAATTAAAATCAACCGTGATGCCGGCATTTTTGAGATCATTTCCAGACAGGCTTCCCAGTGGAATTTGACTGTTTTGGCGGGACAGCACCAGCCACGAGTTGCCGTCCGGCTTGAGCGTGAGAGGAATGTGGGCTACCGATTCGCTGTCCGGTAATGCGATTTTACCGGCTCCGGTAACTCTGACCGATAGAGGGGTGCCGGTACTTTTATCAACGGCAAACCAGGTGTTGACGTGTGGTGTAAAAAGCTGGTCCATGTTGTGCTGGATTTGTTTTTCCAGCTGTCCATTGATAAAATAGGCACATCCGATAAGGGCAGCCATGGTTCCGCTTAC
The DNA here is from genome assembly GCA_014728085.1 of Candidatus Zhuqueibacterota bacterium. Lineage (GTDB taxonomy): Bacteria > Zhuqueibacterota > Zhuqueibacteria > Residuimicrobiales > Oceaniaggregativiventaceae > Oceaniaggregativivens_A. The sequence goes on along the minus strand of WJMF01000114.1, from coordinate 15,065 downwards.
TTTGAGCGCACCGACGGCAAAGCTGGTATCGACATGGATTCCGCCTAAAAAACGGTAAACCAGTGCGGAAACAGCCGTGCCAAGCAGAACAGCCGTTATGATGGGTGGAATGCCGAGTCTGAAAATAAAAATAATGGCACTCGCCAGAAACCCGGCGGCGATGACGGTGATAATCACCAGGTCTTCATTGGAAAAAACATCGCGGATTTTTTTCAATTTTTTGTCATTCACTCTTCACTCCTTTCCAAGTATACGGAAATTTTTATCGAATTGCAGAAAAATTATTCGGTTATTAATAGCTTTTTTCGGGATTTCCGCTCTTTATGATTGTAATTTTGCTAAAAAACGGTCATATTAAAAGTAGTCTTTTTTTTCAAAGAGAATATTATGATTAAAGAAAAAATTCTGGTTGCCGGTGCCACAGGTTATGTCGGCGGTTTGCTGGTGCCATTGTTGCTGGAAAAGGGATTTTCGGTGCGTTGCATGGCCCGCAATCCGGCGAAACTCGCTGCAAGGGAGTGGAAAACCAAAGACCGCGTTGCTGCAGATACGCTCGATCCAGCGTCTCTGGATACGGCAATGGAGAGAATCGATATAGCTTATTACCTCATTCACGCCATGGGCAGCAAAGGCGATTTTAAGCGTAAAGATATCCAGTCAGCACAAAATTTTGCCCGTGCAGCCTCCAGAGCCGGTATTCAACGGATTGTTTATCTCGGTGGATTGGGAAGAGAGGCCGATGGATTGTCCGATCATCTCAGAAACAGACAAGAGGTGGGACGTGTTCTAAGCGAAACCGGTATTAGTGTTACTGAACTTCGCGCTTCTATCATCATCGGCGCGGGTAGCGCTTCCTTTGAGATTATTCGCGATCTGGTTAAAAAGTTGCCCGTCATGATCACACCGCGCTGGGTACAATCCCGGGCTGAACCGATTGCTGTTGACGATGTTCTGTTTTACCTGATCGCCTGTCTTGAAGAATCCCGGACAATTAATCAGGTGCTGGAAATCGGTGGCGGAGAAATACTAACCTATGGCGGTATGATGAAACAGGTTGCCGCTGTGATGAACAAGCGACTGGTGATGATCAAAGTACCTGTACTTACGCCGCATCTTTCCGCCTACTGGCTCAATCTGATGACCACCGTTCCCATGAGTCTGGCTTTTTCTCTGGTAGAAGGATTGAGAAATGATACCATCTGTCATGATCATCGAATCAGGAAATGGATACCACGGAATCTCATTCCCTTTCAGGAGGCTGTAAGAAGGGCACTGAATCAAAAATTGCCCGATTCCCGCTGGACAGAGGCGTCGGGGGAGTCAAAAGAATTGCTCTCGGAGAAAGACCGGCATTTTTTTAAAGATGAACGCCTCGTACACACCGATGTCCGATCAGAAAAATTGTTCGGGATTATTCAGCGCATCGGCGGTGAGAATGGCTGGTACTATGCCAGCCGGGTTTGGAGACTGCGCGGTTTTCTCGATCGTCTCATCGGTGGTGTGGGGATGAGAAGGGGAAGACGTCATCCGGTGCAATTGCGTGCCGGAGATGCGGTTGATTTCTGGCGTCTGGAAACAATGATTCCCGGCAAAATGATCAAACTCAGGGCGGAGATGAAGCTACCGGGTACCGCCTGGTTGCAGTTCAAAGTATCCGAATCGGCCCGAGGATCGGTATTAGAGCAGACAGCGATTTTTGAACCCGACGGTTTCTTCGGACAGCTTTACTGGATCGTTCTCAAGCCGGTGCATTTTTTTATTTTCAGGAATATGGCCCGGAATATTGCTGCAGTGGCAGAACGAAAACAAACCTGAAAAAAACAATTATTTTCATTGTCTTTATAGAAAATAGTAGTTATTTTCGCTTCATGGGAATAAGGCGTGATCGGCTTATGTTTATGTTTTTATTAAATCCTTAAATAAAACTTTTAACAAACTAAGGAGACCTAATCATGGCACCTACCTACAAAATCAGTTCAGTGGAAGGTATTGGTGAAAAGTTCACGGTTAAGCTAAAAGAAGCCGGGATTCGATCCGTAAATGCTTTACTCGAAAAGGGTGCGACCCGCAAGGGCAGAAAAGAACTGGCGGAAAAGACCGGTATTGATGAATCGAAAATTCTGGAATGGGTCAATCGGGCCGATCTTTATCGCATCACCGGTATTGGTGAAGAGTATTCCGATCTGCTGGAACAGGCGGGTGTCGATACGGTTAAGGAGCTGCGCAATCGCAATGCGGAAAACCTTTATGAGGCCCTGAAAAAGACCAACACAAAAGGCCGCGCCATCGTTCGCCAGTTGCCGGGTTTAAAACAGGTATCTGCCTGGATCGACGAAGCAAAAAAATTGCCCCCCAAGGTTACCTATTAAAGATTGGTATTTTGTTTGCAGTTAGCCTGTTAAAATGGAGGAGAAAAAAATGGGCGTATTCGGATTTTTAAAAGATGTCGGTGCCAATCTGCTTGGTGGCGGCAATGAAGCGAAAAAAGTCAAAGAGCTTGTCGAAAAAGAGCTCGGCACCGGAGTCAAAAATTTAGATGTCGATTATAATGATGGCGTCGTCACTCTCTTTGGTGAATGCGATTCTCAGGCCACCAAAGAAAAAGCCGTGTTGCTGGCCGGAAACCTTAAAAATGTTGAAAAAGTGAACGATGACAACCTGACCGCACCCCCGGAAGAAAAAGAAGTCACCGAGTTTTATACCATCGTCAAAGGTGACACGCTTTCCAAAATCGCGCTGCGGTACTATGGCAATGCCATGAAGTATCCGGTTATATTTGAGGCCAACCGTGAAGTAATCAAGGATGCGGATCTGATTTATCCCGGCCAGACCATTCGTATTCCCAGGCTGGAAGATTAATAACCCGTTTATTTTTTAAGAAGGAAATTACAATGGCAAGTTTTGTAGATGAATTTATGAAGAGCATGGGGCCCGAGGTTAGCCGGCAATTATCCACTCAGCTTGGTATCAACAAGAAAACGGCTGCACAGATTATACCCCAGGTTGCCCCTTTGATTCTGGGCGGTTTGAAGCGTCAAAAGGATGAACGCGGGGGAGAGCCCAGAGTGGATCATATTTTGAATAAATATGGAGATCCCTGTGTGTTGGATCACATTGGCGCTCTTTTTGCTGACAAAGCCCGTGATGAAAATCCGGACCCGCGTTTGGGCGGATTGTTGGGTGATTCCGGTATCGAGGCAGCCAATATGATGTCAAAGCAATACAGAATGGACCAGAGCACAGCCTCAAGGCTCATCCCCATGCTGGCACCGATTGTTCTCGGCTTTCTGACCCGCAAGCGCGATCAGGGTGGGGCCGGGTCTTCAGGAATAGCCTCTCTGCTCGATCATGATGGTGATGGAAGCGTTCTCGATGATGTTGCCGGTTTCCTGATGCAGGGTATGGCCGGTGGCGGAGGTCGCAGACAAGGAAATGTTCTTGGATCCCTGATCGGCGGATTGTTCGGTAAAAGACGTTAATTGATTTCAAGTTTTTGTCAACAGGATGGGCAATTCGCGAGTGTTGATTCAGGATTGCCCATTCGTTCCGGAGATTGAGGTGAACAACGCATTTCGCACATTTTTTCTGATGCTGCTCCTGACCCTGCTCTTTGTCTGGATCGGAGGCGAAATTGGCGGAGCCCGGGGGGCTTTTGTGGCTTTTTTGGCAGCTGTTTTGATCCGGATGATGATTTCCCGGGTACGGGAATATTCAGCCGATGAAGATGGAGCCTGTCTGTCCGCCAAACCTTTGGCCCTCGCTGGTGCGCTTGGCAAACTACAGCAAGCCGCACAGCAGATCCCTCTGCAACGGGGGAACCCGGCCCATGCCCATATGTTTACCGTCAATCCGTTTCTGGGTGGTTTGCAGCGTCTTTTTTCGACGCACCCACCTGTGGAAGATCGCATCAAAAGGCTGCGCAGCATGGCAGCACAACCCGGAACCGCTGCCGCAATATTATAACTCCCTGTTAATCCTGCAATACGGAATAAATATCCTTGATCTGTGATGATTCGGATGTTATGTTTAGATGTTTTGCGAGAAGGCTTTATTTTAGCAAGCGTAAGGGTTATCGGCTTGCATTCGACCAGTTTATGAGCTCATTACAAACAAAGGGACAGTGAATCATGAAAATACAATTTGCAGGCGGGGCACAAACCGTAACCGGCTCACAACACCTGTTAACCATTGATGGCAAAAGAATCCTTCTTGAATGCGGTCTCTATCAGGGACGCCGAAAGGATACTTATAAGCTGAACCGCAATTTTCTTTATGATCCCGGGGAAATCGACGCCGTGCTGTTATCGCATGCGCACATCGACCACAGCGGCAATATACCCAACCTGGTCAAAAGCGGGTTTAACGGCCCGATTTACGCCACCGCCGCAACTGTCGATTTGTGTCAGATTATGCTTCGCGATTCCGCTCACATACACGAAATGGATTCAAAATGGCTCAACAAGAGAAGAAGCAGAAAGGGAAAAGAACCTGTCGATCCCTTATATACCATGGATGATGCGGAACGCGCCTGTGAACATTTTATCGGCATGCAATACGATCACGCGTTTGAAATTACCGCTGGTGTAAATATTACCTTCCGTGATGCCGGGCATATTCTCGGCTCAGCCGGAATTTTGATTGAAATCAGGAAAAATGGAAAAAAAATACGCCTGGGATTCTCTGGCGATATCGGACGCAAGGATATGCCGATCATTCGCAATCCGAATCTGCTCCGCGATCTCGATATCATGATTATGGAGAGCACGTATGGAGACCGTGTTCATACGCATTCGGAGGATATTGCCGGCGATTTGGCACAAACCGTTCGCCGGGTAGCCAAACGCGGTGGCAAGATCATTGTACCCGCTTTTGCTGTGGGGAGAACTCAGCTTCTCGTTTATATGTTGCACAAATTATTCGATCAGAACCGGATACCCAATATGCCCATTTTCGTGGATAGTCCGCTGGCCGTGCGGGCGACCGATGTTTTTCGCGTTCATCCGGAATGCTATGACAGGGAAATGCAAAGGATTTTTCTGCAGAATCACGTCGATCCTTTTGGATTCGGCCGTCTGACCTATACGCATAGTGTTGAAGAATCCAAAAGTTTGAACAATCTAAAAATACCCCATATTATTATCTCCGCCTCCGGTATGGCGGAGGCCGGCCGTATTTTGCACCATTTGCGCAACAACATCGGCGATGAAAAAAATCTTGCGCTTTTTGTCGGTTATGCCGCTCCACACACACTGGCACGAAAGCTCATGGAAGGCGAAAAAAACGTGCGGATTTTCGGAGAAGCCCACGAAGTTAAGTGTGAAATTAAATCGCTGGATTACTTTAGTGCCCACGCCGATCGCAATGAGATGCTGGACTATCTCTCTTTGGTCAAGCCGGATCGTTTACAACACCTTTTTCTCGTCCATGGTGATGAAAAACAAGCCCTGCCGTTCAAGCAAACCCTGGAATCGGCCGGTTACCGTTCGGTGCATTATCCCGTGATGGGCGAAACGATAGAGGTTTGAACAGCCAGAAAACCTGGCGATGGCTGTTTCAATAGTGTTATTTATTGCAATACGGACAAAAAAATCATATAAGGGTAGAGATTGTAGCCGGGCTCGGTGCTCTACGATTTCTGGCGGAAGTATTGCCGAAAAAAGCATCTTGGCAATACATCAGGTTGCCCCCGCTATCCTTCATGTCCGTTCTTTTTCCATACCTCAAGCGATTTGCCGAACCCCGCCCGGAATCGACCAGTGCGGTACCCATACAAAAGATAATAATTTTACATCGATATGACTTTTGGCCGGACGAATGGAGACGGTTTTCAACTCTTCCTGCAAGGGATCATACAAGTCGATATTTTTATCCAGTTCTTGTTTGAATTCCGCTTCCAGCTCTTCGAGTTGCTGTTGCAGAACAAGCAGCTCGTCTTCGGCGCGTTCGACATCGGACTGTTCTTTCATGGTTTGTCCGGCGCGGCGAATGGTGGTGCCGGCACGGCTGACCGTGGATTTGGACAGGGTTTTGCGACCGAGAAACGCACCCAGAAGCGTCGTGCCGATCGAGACGACTGTTTGCAGTTTATGCTGTTTGGCCTGATCGCTTTCCCGTTCCACTCTGTCTTCAGCCCGCCGTATTTTGGCTTCCATGGTGTCGATCTTTTTGGCATATTTTTGCCTCAATTTTTCCGCTTCTTCATCGCGTTTTTCCCGTGCAATTTGCTGCAGTCGTATGCGGAAATCGCGTTCGCTCTCGTCCGCATTGGACAGCGTGCCAAAAAGTTCACTTTTAAACAGGTCGAGTTTTTCCCCGGCGTAGAGATAGGCTTTAAAATCGGTTTGCCATTTCCTGTAATTTGATTTTTCCTGTGCTGCATCCGGCACGGGTTCATATATTGCTTCATATTCGGCTGCAGGGAGCAGGTTTTCCTCTCCAAGGTCGGTTACTGTCGCTTCATTCCAGTCCACTGCCAGGGCACCGCTGCGGATCGGAGTGAGCCGTTGTACGTGTTTTGTTCGGTTGATCCCCGCCGTTTTATCGCGAAACTGAATATCCGCGCTTGCCCACAGACAGGGAAGATAGAACAGGTTTGCCTGCAGCGGTTTGGGCGTGCGAACCGGCAGGAAAAGCTGGGTGATTTCCGGATCGATCATGGGCCTGACAGCGGCAGGCGATAGAGGCGATTTTTCCGCTGATGCGGCCGGCTGCTGTGGTTCCACTGTTGCCATGAGTTCCTTGATTTGAATTCTGGTCAGTGGTCCCCGCAGATAGGACATGGCCCAGCGTGTATGAAAAATTTCGGGTTTTTCTTCGTGTACATTGTGAAGGAGAAAAACGCGTTTATCCAGACCGGAGATCATTTTAGACAATATAGACCGGGTCAGGTTTTCCTTTTCACCACCACCGGCTGTGAGCAATCCGTCCAGAACCCGGTCGCGATCGCGCTTGGTTTGCAAACGACCGATGAACCAGGTACCGGTATTGGACAGACCTTTGTAATCGAGGTCTACCGGATTCTGAGTGGCCAGAACCACACCCAGTCCAAAAGCACGGGCCTGTTTAAGCAGCGTTAACAGTGGTTTTTTTGACGGGGGATTTTCTACCGGCGGTAAATAGCCATAGAGCTCATCAAAATATAAAAGCGCCCTCAGACTGGTGGTACCGGGTTGCTTTCTAACCCAGCTGAGAACCTGATTGAGGAAAAGAGAGACAAAAAACATGCGCTCGACATCCGAAAGATGAGCGATATAAAAAATTGACGTTTTAGCCTTGCCGTCGGGAGTGTATAATAATTCATCGATATCCAGTGCTTCCCCCTGCAACCAGGATTGAAAACCGGGAGCTGCCAGCAGGTTGTTGAGCTGCATGGCGAGCTCAAAGCGTTCTTTGGGCGGATAAAAGGATTGTAAATCAAAAACACCGACCGTTTCAAACGGAGGAGACTGTACGGCCTGAATAAGGCGGGAAAGATCTAGATCTGTTCCCTGTTTCCAATAATGGCTGAGAATACTGGAGAGCAATATGTGTTCGCGGCTTTGGATCGGATCAGCCTTGATGCCGACCAGTCCGAGCAGACTGGTCACCGTTGTTGAAATAAGCTCCCCAAAGGATTCGGTTTCTTTCACGAGTTCTTTGGGAGGGGCGGCAAATGATTTCAGGATCGACAGCGGGATGCCGGCGGTACTGCCCGGGGTATAGATCGACATTTCCGTTTTGTGGCGCAAAGCGGCAATTCGCTCTCCGCTCTGATCCCATTTGGCCAGTCCGTTACGCCAAAAGTCGGCCTGGTTTTCGGCAAATTGTTGTGGTGACATGCCCTTTTTCACAGCTTCATCCGTATTGATCCAGGGCTTGAAGGATTCTGCATTGAGGTCAGGGAACGTGAGCATCAGGTTGGTCATGTCGCCCTTGGGATCGATAATCAGGGAGGGAATGCCATCCATTGCAGCTTCTTCGATCAGACCGACACAGAGTCCGGTTTTGCCGCTTCCGGTCATGCCGACACAAACGGCATGCGTGGTCAGATCTTTTGAATCATATAATAGTGTGCCGGGCAGAGTTTTGTTTTTTTGTAAATCGTGAACCCGGCCCAGATAAAAGGAACCCAGCTTTTCATAAGTTTCCATACCGCCTCCAGGTTTGATAGGAATATTGGATTTTATTAAATCATCGGGTAAAATTCAAGATAAATAGTAGGAAAAAGCCTGGTATTATCTCCGTTTCAAAGGTTTTTCTCCGTTTGGAGTGTTTATGTGAATATGAACTGATTTAAACAGACCTAAAGCCGGGAAATAGTTATATAACGCTTGACATTTAACGAAGAGCGTTATATTTTAACTATGGTGAAATTATTTTTGACAGAGAATCTAAGAAAATCATACTGTCGAATAGAGCAGTTCATATTGAATGATTTCGCAGTACGACTCGAAAAATCGTATTGAGACAAGCAAGGACGTCTGTGTATTGGAATAGACGATCAACTGCAGATCTGTTTTCGATGGGCGAGAAATGGTTGTTTCGACATCGACATAGCAGAATATCTTCAGGAGCAGTATATGAGTGATAAAAGAAAATCCGTTCATCCGGGAGAGATTTTGTTGCAAGAATTTTTAATACCGTTAGGTATTAGCCAAAATCGATTGGCTTTGGACATCCATGTTCCACCCCGCAGGATCAATGAGATTGTCCTGGGTAAACGGGGCATCTCTGCTAATACGGCACTGCGGCTGGGTAAATACTTTTGCATCTCCCCAAAGTTTTGGCTTGGATTACAGATGGACTATGAGCTCGATGTCGCCGAAGATGAACTGGCTAAAGAAATTGATGTGGTACGTGAATGTAAAGCGACTACATCATCATAGGGTGTTCGAAGGCGGGTAAATTTGGTTTTTATTTTTTCGTACTGTTTTCATTTCTCCTGAAAATCATTTGAAAAGAAAAGGTCTGTCATGCTAAGGTATTTTCTGTTTTTCTGTATCACCACTTTGTTCTGTTTTTGCAACCCAAAACATTCCGGGGAGTTGATAGAACTCGGTGATGCCATTCTGCTCACGGATAAGGGTACGGACAAAGGCTCCGGCTATTCCATGCAAAACAAGATCGTCACCTCTGATATCGGCGGGGTACGAAAAACCCATTTCACCTATACCTGCATCGAGGATACAGACCGCTTTGTCCACTGGAAAAGCATGTCCGCATGGGTGGCGACTTTTAATCATCAAACCAATGAGATTATAAGCCGCACCTACATTGGTCAGATCTATGATAACCACGGCACGCCCTCGTTGACCATCGACAGGAATGGGTATCTGCACATCGTTTATGCTCCTCATCATCATCCCTTTCATTACCGAAAATCGGTGCTGCCCAACAACAGCACAAAATGGCAGGCTGCTGAATTTGTCAGTGCCCGCGACGGGGTTTTATCAGCTGATTATGATTATGCTGCCGAGACTCAGCCGGTCGAGGGCGAATGGACCTATCCCATTATCAAGGTTGATTCCGCCGGCATCATTCACGTTGCCGGTTCATTGTCCAGATCGGCCGCCTACGTCCGCAAGGTTGACGGTAAATGGCAGAAACCGCAAGTCCTTTATACGGCTCGAAAAACCTACAGCCGTTATAATGTGATGATGAATGTCGGACCCCGCGGCGCTGTACATGTTCTGGCTCCGGATATGGCAATTATTCGCCGCGATACAACTGCGTATTATCGTATGGAGACGGATTACATATATTTTCGCTCGAATGACCAGGGCGCTACATTCAATCGGCGCGGTATCGCATTTTCATCTCAACAGGGCTATATACAGGGGAACGGCAATCTGGCCGTGGATTCCAAAGGGCATCCTCATTTTTTGGCGATGGAACGCGATTATGAACAACACCGCTGGCAATGGCATGTCTTTTTCGATGGCCGGGAATGGCAGAGGGAAAAAATTCAACTCGAGGATTTATACATCTGGGATTCTTCTTTTACCATCGATGACCAGGACCGCCTGGTCATCTTAACCGCCGCCAACCGTGCCGACCACCACTGGCGTCACGCTTCGAACCGTCTTTTGCTTCTGGTTGGTAGATCAGCGGAACATTTGAAGATTTTCGAGGTCGTTGATGATCTTGAGGAACTCAATTCCTGGCTGCCGGCCGTGCAGGAGAACCAGTTTTTTTCCAAACTCGCCCCGCAACTCTTTTTTGTCATGTGGACGGAAGAGACCGATCTGCATGGCAACTATACACGTAACTGGGATACCACCCTGAGCACGAGGGTTTATGCCAAAAGAATTATACTGTTTGAGGAATAGATTTGTAAGATAGTAGGCCTTTTTGTCTGATGTTTGGAGAAAATATGGCAAAACAAAAAACGTTTGCGCTGTACAATCGTCCTCGGCTGGAATCACTACAAGGTATCGAGCTGGCTTCATTTAAACGCCGGGCCATTGCGTTTATTATCGATCTTGTGATTTCGTTTTTGTTGTTTTTTATTGTATTAATAGTGGTAGGGTTGTTTCTCTGGTATCGCAACACCGGTGGTGAATTTTCCACCTATTCGTTCAGTTTTAATGCCCACTCTTTTTATGGCAGACTGGTGCTCAATATTCTGGTTCCAATATGCTATTTTGGATTATGTACCTATTTTACCAATGGCAAAACAGTCGGCAAAAAAGTCTGTAAATTACGAGTTTTGTCTCTAACCGGCGAAAAACTCGGACTCTGGACTTGTTTTGAAAGAGCCCTGGGATACGGCGCCTCTTTTTTTGAACTCGGCGCCGGATTCCTGCAATTTTTTTTCCATCCCAACCGGAGAACTGCACAGGATTGTTTGGCTGAGACGATTGTGGTTTTAGAGTCGGATTAAAAATTTAACCGCGGATGTTGCAAAGAAACACAAAGAAAAGAAGAATGGAATGGCAATCTGAAATAAATAATTTTATCAAGCCTATGATTTTCAGGGAATAATATGAAAATGAAAAAAATGATTATTGTCTTGATCTGTTTTTTAATGCTGCCGGCGTTTTCCTTGCAGGCGCAGCGGATCGAACCGGGGGATTTGCATTATATCGGCGCTTTTCGCCTTCCCGATGGCTCAGGTGGATCGGACTGGAATTACAGCGGTATGGCCATGACCTGGTATCCGCAGGGCGACGCAGACGGTCCCGATGATGGTTTTCCCGGCTCTCTTTTTGCCGTCGGACATGATCATCAGCAGTTTGTCTCCGAGATTTCTATACCACCTCCGGTCATTTCGCCCTCTAAAAATCCGGCCGATCTGCCGGTTGCCCGTACTCTGCAGCCCTTTGCAGAAATCACGGCTGGTATGTTCGGTTATCTCGAAATGCCCACACCCGGTCTTGCCTGGTTGCCGGCAAAAGGAGACCAATCATCCGGCAAGCTCTATTGGTGCCGGGGACAGCACATTCAGTATCAGGAACCGACACATGGATGGTGTGAAACCGATTTGTCCAACCCGCGATCTGTGGGGCCCTGGTATTTTGGTGACCATAATAATTATACCACCTGTGATTATCTTTTCGATATCCCGCAACGCTGGGCGGACGAGAACGTTAACGGATATTCACTGGCATCCGGTCGCTGGCGCGAAGGAATCTGGAGTGGCATGGGACCGGCGTTTTATGCAAGTGCGCCCTGGCTGGAGGAGGAGCTGTCGCCGGCAGACAGTACTATTTCGGCCACAATTCCTCTGTTGTTATACGGCATCGATGATCCGGCGTTGCCGGAAATCGTTACCCACGATTCCATGAAAATGAACGATTACAATCCGGGTGACCAATGGACCGGTGCCTGTTGGCTGACAGCCGGTGATCGTTCTGCGCTTCTGTTCGCCGGCACCAGGGCAGTCGGGAACACCTGGTACGGATACAGCGACGGTACGGTATGGCCGGAAGAGGGGCCCTGGCCGCCGGTTCCCGAGTGGCCGCACGATAATCGTGGTTTTTGGAGTGACAGCATCAGCGCCCGGTTTCTTTTTTACGACACCGATGATTTGGCGGCCGTCGCTCGCGGCGATCTGAATAGTTATCAACCTCAACCTTATGCCGTCCTGGATATCAATCACTTGCTCTTCGATCCCGGTTACGGGATTACCCGGTATAAACGCTTTAACCTCGGCGCTGCCTGCTTTGACCGGGAAAACGGACTGCTCTATGTCATGGAACGGCAGGCGGATGAAGAAAAAAGCCTGGTTCATGTCTGGCGGCTAAGGGGTGAATCAACCAGGATTGGCGATCATAAAGAACCCGATTGCCATCTATTATTGCAAAATTATCCCAATCCCTTCAATCCCAGAACGAGAATAGAGTACCGGCTATCCGTCCCAGGTCATGTTCATTTGAGCATTCTCGACGTTCTGGGACAGCAATGTGCTGTACTGGTAGACAGGGTTCAGACTCGGGGAGTTTACAAGATGAGCTGGAATGCCCGGGGGCTTGCCTCGGGGACTTATATTATTCAACTGAAAACAGCAGGGCAGCTTGTTTTAAGAAGAGCTGTTCTGATCAGGTAAATCCGGAAAGATTGGTAACATGAAAGTATTGCTCGACACCGATATCGGCAGCGATATCGATGATGCCATTTGTCTCTCCTATTTGCTGGCACATCCCGGGTGTGACCTTTTGGGGATCACCACGGTTACAGGCCAGGCGCTGAAGCGCTGTCAACTGGCCAGCGCGATCTGCAAAGCCTTTGGAAGAGAGGTGCCCATCTATCCAGGGGTCGAACGCCCGTTGATCATCGATCCGCAACAACCCAAAGCGCAACAGGCGCAAATGCTGCCCGAGCTCGATTACGACAAGGCGTTTGTTCAGAATCATGCTCTGGTGTTTTTACAGGATACCATACGCCGCTATCCGAACGAGATTGTTCTGCTGGCGATCGGGCCGCTGACCAATATCGCCCTGTTGTTTGCCATGGATCCGGAATTACCTTCCCTGTTAAAGGGGCTGGTGATGATGTGTGGAGTGTTCACAGGGGAACAACAGCAGGAAACGCCGCTGGAGTGGAATGCCAAACTGGATCCGCATGCAACGGCCATTGTCTATGGCCAGAAAATGGATATGCACCGGTCTATCGGACTGGATGTGACCATGCAGGTCAGGATGGACATTGCCGACTTTTGCCGGTTTTTCAAAGATCCACGGCTTGGGCCCGTCGATAAAATGCTCGATGTGTGGGCCCGGGAATCCCGGGTTATTACCTTTCACGATCCGCTAGCCGCTGCAACCCTGTTTATGCCGGATCTCTGCACGTTTAAACAGGGCACAGTCAGTGTTGACCTGCAAGCTGGAGAGACATTGGGAAAAACCAGCTGGCAACCGGGTACTGATTGGCATCAGATTGCGGTTAACGTGAATAGTGCTTTGTTCTTTGACCATTTTTTCAGGTTTTTTAAAAAAGGGGATGATGATATTGGTTCTGAATATGAGACAAAAAAACAATAAACCGCAGAGAATACCGAATCGCAGAGAAAAATAGCCAAATGTCCAATAATTTCAGATTCATCTCTGAATACGTCATCACATTATTTTTCTGCGTTTTTTATTATTGCAACTACTGCACGAAACAGAAAAAGGAGTCAAAATGAAACGCATTATTTTACTGCTTTTCGTTGCATCCGCTGCTCTGGCGAGCGGCGATAGCGCTTTTAACCAGGTCTGGAAACTCATCCCGTCGATGAGTTCGGATGTGAACCGTTATACGCGCAGTATAACTCTGGACATTCGTCTGGAGGGTGATGAGGTAACGCTGATTCGCCATTGGGGGCGCCGCGGGAGAATCGATACCTTAAATGTCATTGCGGACGGAAACGACCGCCGGCTTTCACAAACGAACCGTAACAACCTGACGACCATCTATACCGCTTTGCATACCATTCCCGGTGAGGCACGTACGATTGCGGCAGAATGGCAGGACCAGGGCCGCACATTGGTGATCGAACAAACCTATGAGGTGGAAATTCAGCAAGGCAAAGCAGAACTGCAGGAAGAGCACGTCTTTCAGGTCTCTAAAAATCGTGACTTTTTAACCTATCGAATTTCGCGCCCGTCTCGCCCTCATGACCCTATGCTTGAATACAAATTCAAAGTCAGGGGCAGTTTACATGCCTATGCCATGCATCTGCAAAACGACTGGCGCATAAAAGGCGATTTACAGAGACAGGCGTTGTTGATCGGCTTGCAGGGACTGGTCAACCGCGATGACGCCAATCTCTATTTTATCTATCCGGAAGACTGGCAGTTTACCTATTCCGGGCGTCTGTATGAGTGGTACCAGGATGAGCGCGGCTATGATTTTACCATACTCGATACTCCGGCTGAAGCGTTGTCGCAATTCCGCGATCATGTTAAAGGATATGTTGTCTGGGATAAAGAGGTACGTACCTCCTTGATTGTCGCCTATACCGTGGCGGGGCTGGAAGACGCGATAGTGGCAAGCGAAGCGCAAATTTCCATGCTTGATTCCCTCGGCTTTTCCATGGTTGAGGATTTTCGCGGCAAGTTCACCGGCATGAACGATGCAGAGATTTATTCGTGGGCAAAGGACCAATACTGGCACCGCTGCAGCCGCACGTTTTTGATCTGGCTTGGCGGACACGCCGGCAAGGTGATGAAACCGGGTGTGGCCGATTGGGGCGTGACCAATCGGGTCTTTTTTCAGGATCTCTCTACCGATCCGGAGGACAGTGCCGAATATAACCTGGCAAAAGAATTGCTCGCCGATATGAGCTCCAAAGCCCTGATCATGGGATGGCATTCTTATGGCAAGGATCTCGAAAGCCAGCACGTCACTCTCTGTTCCAGCTTTGGGTTGCCCGTACTTGGACTGCACAGCAACCCCAATATCAGTTTTGAGCACCAGATCGGTTTTTCAGAGGGATTTGAATTTAAAAACCATCACAATATCGAACCGGATAAAACCTATACACCGGAGAAAAAAGTCTATCTCGCCTGCATCCAGACCGATGGCATCGGTATCGGGGCCTGGCTCAAACCGGGGCGGGGAGAGATTCCCTATGCCTGGGAAACCCTGATGAACTACAGCTGGCT
>WJMF01000002.1 GCA_014728085.1 Candidatus Zhuqueibacterota bacterium | reverse complement strand
TTGTTGAGGCGGTCAATGATTTTGTCGGTGACAGGGAACAACTGGACGATCAAACCATTGTGGTCGTCAAGGCAAGCTGATAAAAGCCGGATAATGACTGTTTAGCGGATAGCAAAAGTCTCCCCCAAATCCCGTCCCGAAAACGTGTCCTGCAGCAAGCAAATGTTTAATCCCACGTTTCATTGCAAAATCCCGGCCATTGTGTGCCGTAAAATTCACATAATGATCCTTACTCCGTCACTCCGCTCAGGACATACGATTAAACGACCGGTATCAGTCTTTACGCTCCTCCAACCCCAGAGCCCGGTCACTGAGAAACATATGTTTGATTAAAATCGCTTCGGGCATTCCGCCGTGAAGCAAAAAACTGGCGTGATCGAGTTTATGACCCGACGTTTCCGCGAAAGGAACGGCCACACACAAGCCTATGCCGGCGGCACGAATGGAAATAGTTCCGGATTCACTATCCTCAAAACCAATAACACGATCGAATTCCGCTTTTTCGATTCCCAACCTGAAAAGAGAGAGACTGTAAAGATCCCGGTGCGGCTTTAAACGAAGCTCGCTGGAATCGCTGGCGGTGATGACGGCATCAAAAAAGCGTTCATAAGATGAAAACGCCTCTACCAGATTTGAGCGCGTGTTTTCGCATAGCGGCCAATCGGCAATTCTTTTTCGGATCTGGCGAAAAACCTGTTTCAGGACAATATCCGCCTCGTAAGCGATAGAAGAGGTCACCACAGCGACTCTAACCGGTGACTGTTGAAAGTATCGTCCGATAAGAGGCAAATAACGCCTGTGCTGTTCGAGCGCGGCTTTGCTATATCCGCCCCGGGATTGCACCGGCAAATGGTTCGATAGCTCATCGTAAAACAAGGAAAGATCCTCACCCAGGAATCCCTTGATCATCGCCAAATAAATGGCTATGCCGGGCATCGGTTCAATCAGACGATCGGGAGAAACCCCTTTCATCGCTTTAATCCGATCGTACGCCTCCCTGTCAATATAGTTCAGGATTTCATGATAAATCTGGTAGTAAACATCAATAGCGGCGCGTACCCTGTCATTAAACCTCTGCAGGTCGATTCGGCCGGTATAGCTCTGCAACAACTTTATAAAATCGGGATGCTTTTCCGTTTCTCCTGCATCACTATTTTGATCCCGCAACAGAGTGAATGCGGGGTGTTGCAGGATATCCGCACAATGAAAGTGAAGCAGATTATTCTCTACCTGTATTTTTCTGCCCTCATCTTTGCCATACAGAAGAGTCAGTATGGCTGAGCGTAAATATGCGGCTTTGAATGATTGAGTATGGATATCCGCTTCATGGGTACGAATGAGGTACTCGACATGTTTGGTCGTGCTGTTGCCGATAATATGCGGATAATCGCGCTGAACATCGAGGCCGGACCATTGCCTTGCCGTTGGACGCGCGGTAATATGACGAACCATCTGTTCGAGTGAATAAAGACACAGATTTTCCGTGCTGGTGGTGGTTCCGTCCATATCCTGTACGATGGCTTTGATCTGCTCCCGCGGCGTGGTAATTTTTGCAGCCATGGGACAAAGCTCGTAAGGGGCATAAATATAATCCGGGTTTGGAATAAGGATGACCTGGCTGTCCGGCAATTTTAAATAATCGCAGAGTATCTTTTTATCCAATGTGCTGTTCCACCTGGGACATGTCTGAATAGCAGATGGGTTATATAAAACCTGTTGATTTACTCGGAGTTTAAAGAAAAAAATTCAGGAAATCAACAGGTTTGTCAACTCGTATTTAATGGTCGCAGAGGTTATCCCCGGTTTCAAGCGTTCCCGCCTCATACTGAAGGACCAGGTCCCCGGGCGCATCAGCCGGACAGCCGGTGACGACCCTGATTCCTTTTTCTTCAAATAAACGCTTTGCACGATTTCCCATTCCTCCGGCCAAAACAATATTTATCCCCTGCTCAGCCAACCATTGCGGCAAAATACCGGGTTCGTGCGGGGGCGGTGTTTTGTGTTCAGAAGATATGATCTTTTTTTCATCGCTATCATAGTCAATTACAGCAAATTTTTCACAATGACCAAAATGCATACATAATTGATCTGCGGCGACCGGAACCGCATAGCGAAGGGATGATTGCGCTGAAGGCTTTGTGCTGTTATCCGCCTGGTCCGGTTTTTCATTTTCCTTCTTTTTATCCTCCGTGATATGCAGTACATTTTCCACAATTTTTGCAAAGGTCTCCGCTGTCCTGGTTTTGCTGTAAAAATAGACAAAGGGTTCTCCGGCATCGCTGGCAGTGACAATTTGCGGATCGAGAGGAATCTTGCCGAGAAACGTCACCTTCAGATCTTCTGCCAATTTTTCTCCTCCCCCGGACTTGAAAATGTCGCTGCTTTCACCGCAATGCGGACAGATAAAGCCGCTCATATTCTCCACCAACCCGAGAACCGGCAGATTGACTTTGCGACAAAAAGCGATCGACCGCCTGACATCGGACAAAGAGATATCCTGGGGCTGAGTCACAATGACCGCACCGGTCGGCTGCTTTAAAAGCTGTACCACCGATAACGGTTCATCGCCGGTTCCCGGCGGACTGTCGATAATCAAATAATCGAGATCCCCCCAGGCGGTTGAGGAAAGCAATTGCTTGATCGCACCCATTTTCATCGGTCCGCGCCAAATAACCGCATCATCATTGCTCTGAAGCAATAATCCCAACGACATCACCTTCAAGTTCTCGCCGAATTGCAGAGGTAATATTTTCTCTCCGTCATTTTCAACCGGCTTGTTTTCAAATCCCATCAACTTGGGTATACTGGGTCCATGAAAATCCACATCGAGTAATCCCACTTTATATCCGGCAAGCGCAATCGACAATGCCAGGTTGGCGGCCGTCGTGCTTTTGCCGACTCCCCCCTTGCCGGAGAGGACCACAAGCGTATTCCTGATGCGTTTCAGCTGTTTGTCGAGTTCAATGTCTTCCAAAGCTTGTTCCAGGGTCTCCTGTGCATGAGGATTTGATTGTTTATTCACAAAATTCTCCTTCTGTTCACACAAAATAATATAGAATTTGTTATTCTCGTTTCATCTTGCCGCCACAGTCCGGGCATTTCAGTTCACTGCAAGGAACACCCGAACGGTGCGGAAGTGTTGTTTTACAACGCGGACATATGCATGTACCACCAGGCCCGCGCCCGGGGCGGGGGTGCCCCGCAGCACCACGCCCCTTTCCGATATCCTTGTTCTGATTTTCCATAAAAGTCAAGTCCAGTGTCCGTTTACATCAGCCTTTTCAGCTGCTTCATATTCACCTTCTTTAAATGCCTCTATCGCCTTGCGAAGAGAACCGCTGACATTGACATAAATCGAAATATCCCCGGCACCAAGAGCGCGGAATGCCTTGGGTCCGCAATGCCCTGTCAAAACGGCATCCACTCCTGAATCCACAACATTTTGTGCAGCCTGCACACCCGCCCCCGACGCCGCATTTAAAGCCCGAGTGTTTTCGATAAAGTCATGCTCATCGGTTTCAATGTCATAAATTAAAAAAAACGGTGCCCGCCCAAATCGCGAGTCAACCTGGGCGTCCAGCTTTTTTTCAGTTGCTGAAATGGCAATTTTCATGGCTTATCCTCTTTTTTTTGTAAAATGGCTTCCAGTTTGGCTAAAAAAGCATCCAGCGAATTACGGCGCTTCTCCAGAGCATCCGCCCATCGATATAGATGATTTCTACCAAGGTCGGAAAGTGTATATACTCTCCTGGCCGGGCCGGAACCGGTGGTATCCCATTGAGAGAAAACCAGCCCCGCCTGTTCGAGATGGCGAAGCATACGATAGATCGCACCGGGATCAACCGTTTTGCCGATAAACCCGAGTTCCGGCAACTCCGTCATGAGCTCGTAACCGTGCTTTTTCTTTTCATAAAGCAGGTATAAAATCGAAGGCTCAATCCAGCGATTATGCCTTTCCCGGTAACACCCACACCCTTGTCGCTGCATCTTTTTCATGTTCTTATAAATGTTAAATATTTATATATGTTTTAGACATATAATAACCAATTTTTTCTTTTTTGTCAACAGAATTCTGGAAAAATGGCTGAAAATTTTGTATCTTGCACTGGTACTGATCTTTGTTATCCATATTGGTATATCTCAACGATTTCAAAACAAGAGTTCGATTCGTTTGATTTACTCAGCAAACAAGGGGAATCATTCATGATCAGGTATCTGATGACATTGATTATGTGCTTCTGTCTATCTTTATGCGCAGAAGAAATCATACACATTGCATCATCGAATCATCCGCTGGCTACAGCCTGTAACAACAGCCGCAAGCTGGTGCGAACGATTGATGACCGGCTCGTCGTTGTCTATCAGGATAGTATTCAGGCACAATCGGTTATAATGTGGCTCTATAGCGATGGTCTCAACTGGTCAGAGCCAAAACAACTTGCACCAGGGTCTTTCCCTGCGCTGACCATTGCCGAAAACAATCAGATTTATGCAGCCTGGCAACTGGAAGAGCAGAATGGAATCGGACTGGCTGTTTTCAATCAGGGGGAAACAGAGTGGCATTACGATCTGCCCCAATCGACAATCATTCCCGCATCTGCGGGGGAGTGCAGGTTTCCATCCATCGAGGTTACGGAAAGTACGCTCTATGTTGCCTGGCAACAGCGTGCCCGGGAGAAGGAGCTGCAGCAAGTATGGCTGCAACGGCTGGACCGGAAACTCGAAGAGCAGCTTTCGCCGGCTGAACGAATGAGCGATGCGGAGATTCACGCAACCATGCCGGTGCTTTGCGGAGATCTGGAATTTTCGAATGATCTGATACACCTTTTCTGGACGGCATGGCCGGACAATGATCCCCGAATCCGTTATCGATCCGTAAAAGATGATTTGCGTGGATCGCATTTTACCGGTGCTGTAATCGAGCTCCCCTTTAGAGACTGTATGAATCTCTCCTGCTCGGCCAGGAACTGGAGTGGCTGGGAGAGCTCGCTTTTTCTGGCAATGTACAATAATAGAGATACATCGGTGCAAACATTTTTCATGCATATGGACTCGGCATTATTCGATATCGTTGGTGCAGATACGATTGTCACGGATAAAATGGCGTTTCCCTCTGTCGATGATGTGGTAAGGGAATCGGTAGCTATGGTATGGCATAACGGAACAGACATACTATACGGGCAAAATACCGAAGGAGAATTCTTGCGCCCTCCGGTGCCGATAAGCGAAAAGGGAGCTATTCCCAAATCGAATCCGAGTATCGGCTATAAAATGTTCCGTTGGGATCTATTCGACGTTATCTGGACAGAGGGAGACCGGCCGCCCTATAAAATTATCTACAAGCGCCATAAAAAAGATTACAACCTGAAAGTATCCGGCTCACCGGTTCCCGTTGTCAGGAGTTTCGAACTGGAACAAAATTATCCCAATCCTTTTAATCATGCCACATCCATTTCCCTGGTTATTTTTCAAGCACAAATGCTCAAAGCGGAGATTTATGATCTTCAGGGCCGGTTGTGTAAAACTCTGGCTGCAAAGCACTTTACAGAGGGAGGGCATACCCTGTCGTGGGATGGTACCGACAACCGCGGGTTGCCGGTTTCATCGGGTTTTTATGTTCTCTCACTAAAAAGCGACAACGAGACGAACAAGATTAAACTGTTATGTTTAAAATAATGTAACGGGTCATCTGCCTGCCGGGAAACTGATATTACATACGCTACGATGATTCCGTCGTCAAAGAACCAGGCTTTGCTGCCGCCTGTTTATTTGATCTATGCAACATCATCTTAAAAAACAGATTCTATTTTGAATAGCCAAAACAAAAAAGTATATTAAAGATACGAGCATTTCAGCAAAAATCCGCTGAATGAATCCTGGAGGAAAAAATTCCATAGCGAAACAATGATCATGATCAAAATCGAATCAGGAAAGCCACACGAGAGACTCGAACAAATCCTAAAACAGTCTGAGGAGCTAAAAAATGGAAATATCCTACACCTCCCCGCTGCAAAATGCCTGGCGCAGGATGATTCGGGCGCTATTCAAGCCCTTTGATTTAAAAGTCTGGATTATCGTCGGTTTTACCGCGTTTCTTGCCAATCTCCTGAGCGGTCCGGCTGGACGCGGCATAAACGGCGCAGATGATTTTGATGACGGTAACGGCATTGAACACCTTTCATCTTTGCCGGCGACGGTTTGGGACTGGCTGGTGCAACACCCGCTGGCATTTTTTGGCATTTTCTTTGCAATTCTTATCGCAGCGGCCATCTTTGTCGTTTTGGCCTGGCTTCAGGCCAGAGGCAAATTCATGTTTCTGGACAACGTCATTCACCAGCGGGCAATGGTTTCCGACCCCTGGAATGAATACCGCCGCCAGGGTCATTCACTATTCGGATGGTATTTAATTTTCAGTGTGCTTGTTATCTGCCTGGTGGTCTTTTTAGTGGTCTATTTTTTCTCCCTTGCCGGACAGGTCGAACCACCCGGAAATGACTTTTATCTTCTTCTGCCCTTTTTCCTTAAACTCATAGTGGTGCTCCTGGCGGTCAGTTTACCGTTGGCGTTCATCGCTCTGATGGTGGACAGCTTTATCATTCCGATCATGTACAACGATAAAATCAGTGTATGGCAGGCATGGAACCGTTTCCTGACGCTATTGCGCAAGGAGATACCCCATTTTATCCTCTATGCCCTGCTTATTCTGGTTTTAAAAATAATGGTCGGCGTCGTTCTCTTTATTCTTGGCTTTCTGACGTGTTGTGTAGGTTTTATTCTCCTGGTTATTCCCTATATCAGTGCAGTGGTCACGTTACCTATATCCTATTTCTTTCGCGTTTATAGCGTCGAATTTTTACAACAGTTCGGCAAAGCGTACCGGATATTTCCTCAAGAATAGCCGGCTCAACGATGCGGAAAATAAAAGCGGTCTTTTTCGCCTCCACCGGAAGCGATAAAAGACCGCCGTAAACCTCACAAAACCCTCATCCGCTATTTCAGAAAATAAACTTCGAGGCTGATGATCTTGTTTTTGCCTGCAGTGACAGCGACACTGTCACCATCGACCCTGGCCTCGCTCTCTATCTCTTCATTCAGATTGATATAATTTGCCTTTTCGACAGGGTGCCAAAAACGAAGATGTCCTTTTACCGTTTCTTCCGCGGGATTAAAGACACGCACGATCAAGCTTTCCCGCCGCGAAGATTTTTTCACAGCCGACAATATCAGGCTGTCCGGATCAATGCGGATAAATGATAGCGTTGAAGGCAAATGCCCTTTGGTTTTACCGGTCTGATTCAGGTGCAGGTTTACATTAAACCGGTTGGCCCACTGATAAACACCGCCCGACTGCCAATTCCCTTCATAGGGATAAATGGCATAATCAAACGTAAACGGCCGCAGGCACTGGCACATGACCTGAGTCTCATCTATCTCCACATCTTCAGGATCCGCACCGATGATGGGAAAACGATAGGTACGCAATAATGTCAGGCCTATGGTTCGGTCGTCGTCTTCGTGCACTGCATACTCGGGCAATCCCTTGTTGATGATAGCCAGCCCCTCTTTACCATCCTCTGCGCCACAGAACATATACTGGGGATAATACGGCAACATGGGTTCTTTCCACGTGGAAGTATCCGGCAGATGAACATCCCGCTCTGTCACGTCAAAATGGGTTTCGGAATAGGATTTATCGGTTTGCATGGCAGAGGGAAACATGGCGCGCAACTTGTGATCGCGAATCTGATTATCGAGTTTGGTTTGTATTTCCAGGTAGCGTGATCCCTTGCGCAGCGTGATGGTGCTAACGAGTTCACAGGGAAGCCGTTCGGGATTCCGTTTACTGCCATCCTTTAATGCATCCTTCGGCAGCCACATTTTGGTTTTCACCTTGTAGCGGACCATAAGTGGTCCATCCATGGTCTTACCGATTTCAGCGTTTGCTCCTATGCTGGTAATAATCTCATCCTCATCTACGGGTCGTTGTGTGGCATGGTCGCCGACATCGGAGTGGTCCTCAAAATAATGGAGGCCGCGATAAGTCCTGCCGGTCTCCTTGTTTTTCAGATCTATACGCCCGTCAGCGAGAATTTCGGCATGGAGAAATTCATTTTCAAGCTGATTCACACCGGGCGAAAGGCTTTTAATGTTCACTTTTTGTCCCGGTTGGGGTTTTACCAAAAAAGTCTTATATCCCAAACCAGGCACTTGTTTGAGATTAACAGCACAATAAAATCGTCTGGCTTTGTAGGGAATGGGAAATTCGTACGGATTCTTAATAATCGGTCCGAATTTCTGATCCCGAATAAACTGTACATCAAGCTCGTTACCCTCATCATCTTCCAGAGTAAACCATTTCGCTTCGGTTTCTTCAGGAACATCGACAACTGCAGTGACGACCTCGTCTCTCTGAAATTGAGCAGGATTAAAGGCGAGCAGACAAACCGCATCGTCGGCAAGAGAAGCATTGTCGATACAGGTAACAATATGCGCCATGGATTTACGACCGATATTCTCCGCCAGATGTTTTACCTGACGGTTGCGGTATTCAACATCTTCATGCACCTCATCCACACTACATCCGGCAATACTGTCATGTGATTGGTTGGCAAGGTGATAACGCCAGGCCAGATCCATCATGCCTTTGGGGAACTCCATTCCCAACCGCCCGGCGATTGCCGCCCAGGTATCTGCGTTCTTTTGTAATTTAATCTCACAGTCGCGGTTTTGCTGTTTCAGGTACATGCGGGCACAGAGCATACCCGGAAAGAGGTTTTGCCACATCCCCTCTTTCATGGTATAGCGAAACTCGCCTTTAACCGTTTCCAGATTCGGCTTTTCCGCCTTGACCGCCTGTACAAAGTCATAGAATGAACTGTGTTTATAGGTGTCTCCGGTTTTAAGCTTGTTTGCATGCTCTATGATCTCGGCTGTTCCGGGATAGGCATTGACCTGATCCATACCATCGAGATAAAGAAGCTGGGTCGTGGTGGCGTCCTTTTTGGCATCCTCCTTGATCTCTTTCAGAGCTCTGGGAAGATTTTCGAGATAAAGATGATCCAAATGATTGCCATCGAGAAGCCAATAATCGAAATGCTGCAGCTCTTCGTCGCAGGGATGAAAAGGCAGTTGACCTTCCCGCCAGTGATAATCCCACTCGAAAGGCCATTTGTTCAAAGCCACCGGACGATAAACGCGAACGTACCAGTTCGCACGTCCATAGGGATTCACCGAGCGCATACCCAGAATCCGGCTTCCATCCGGTGCTTCCCAGATAAATTCCTGATCCGTTACCTGCGAGGAGTTACCGCGATAGAAGAACATATGATCCAGACCAAAACCCAGATAGATCTGTGGCATCTGTGAAGACTGGCCAAAGGAAAAAGGGCTATAGCCGGAATATTTTTGGCCTTCCCACTCTTCGGTAATCAACATGCCCTTGAGCAAATTTCTGACAATAGACTCTCCGCTGATCTCCGGTGTATCCGGCAGGGTATACCAGGGACCGATATGAATTCTACCCTCCTTGACCAGCTTTCTGAGCTCGGGCTCTCTTTCGGGTTTGATTTCCAAATAATCTTCCAGCGGCATAGTTTGTGAATCGAGCAAAAAATATTTATAATCAGGATTTGTATTCAGCAGGTCGATGAGTTCATCGAACATATCTATAAGCAGCATACGGAATTCCTGAAAAGGATATCGCCATTCGCGATCCCAATGGGTATGGGAAACGACGTGAATGGTAAATTCTTTGTCATTATTTTTCATGCGTACCTCCTTTTTGATTTTATTCATGGCTGTAACCTCTTTATATGCTATGACAGGAATTACGGGGAATACTTCCAGCCAGGCAATCATATAATACCAAATATTTTCGACTAAAAAAAACGATAAATGAAACAAAATGGTAAAAATCAAAGCGAGACTCTAAACACGCCCTTTAATTTTTAATTTTCTTTCACTATATTACAAAAAATAGAAATAACCCGGGATAATATGCCGAAAGAAAAAACGCTACAATCTCCGTGGTCTCATTCTGCTGACCAGGCCTTATCTGAACTTGGTGTGGATAGAGAAAGGGGTTTAGACAGCAGCAAAGTCAGGGAACGACGAAAAAAATATGGCAGCAACAGGCTGGAGGAAACCAAAAAGAAAAGCGTCTGGCAAATCCTCTTAAACCAGTTCACCAATATCATCGTGCTATTGCTGATGATAGCAGCCGTTTTGGCGGTAATTTTCGGCAATCTGATCGACGGCATTGCAATTGTCATTGCCATTCTTCTCAACGCCATGATCGGATTTTACATGGAACTCAAAGCAATGCGGTCGCTGGAATCTCTGAAAAAACTCACCCGGGTCAGGACGACCGTGATCAGAAATGGAAATGACAAAAAGATAACCGCCGTTCAGCTCGTGCCCGGCGATATTATTTTAATTTCAGAAGGAGACATCGTCCCGGCCGATATTCGACTGCTGGAATCCAATAATATCAGTACCGATGAATCTGCTCTTACGGGTGAATCGGTACCGGCAAGCAAAAACACCGATGCGCTGCCACAGGACACAGAGCTGGTACAGCGTAACAATATGCTTTACAAGGGTACGGTTCTGACCAGGGGCACCGGCAAGGGTGTGGTTGTGGCCACCGGTACAAATACGGAAATCGGAAAAATTAAAGACCTTGCTGAGAGCGCAGAAAAAGAAATTGCCCCGATTGAAAAGCGACTGCAAAAGTTGGCGGGAAATCTGGTCTGGCTCATCATCGTCATAGCAGTTGTGGTGGCAATAACCGGCATTCTGGCCGGCAAGGAAATGATCCTGCTCATAGAGACCGCGATTGCCCTGGCGGTGGCAGCTGTGCCGGAAGGCTTGCCGATCGTCGCCACCCTGGCCCTCGGACGGGGAATGTGGCGAATGGCCAAAAAAAAGGCACTCTTCAAGCAACTCTCCGCGGTCGAAACCCTGGGATCGGTCAACACCCTCCTTACCGATAAAACCGGCACCCTGACTGAAAACAAAATGACGGTGACCGCATATCGTCTTTATGAAGGGGAAATCAACGTTACCGGCAAGGGGATGGAAACGGAAGGGGAATTTAAAAAGGACGAAAAGAGCGTAGATCCCGATAAAAATCCGCTTCTGAAGCGAGCCCTGCAGATCGGCGTGTTGTGCAGCAATGCAAATCTGCCCGAACCGGAAGAGGACGAGGACGTGATCGGAGAGCCCATGGAGGTTGCCCTGCTGGTCTGCGGCCGCAAGGCGGGCATCATTCGGGATGAACTGCTGGAGCGCTATAGCGAAATCCGGGAAGTGGCCTTTGATCCTGAAACCAAAATGATGGCGACCATCCACCAATGGAAATCAGAGGATTATCTGGTAGCAGTGAAAGGAGCGCCCGAAGCGGTGCTGGAGGTCTGCAATCGTATCATGACGCCGGATGGTCCCAAAGAACTCGATAAAAAAGAGGACTGGCTGCAAAAAAACGAAATGATGGCGGAACAGGGGTTGAGGGTGCTGGCCCTGGCGCATAAAATAGTCGGGGATAAAGATGCCGAGCCCTGTGAGAATCTCGAGTTCATCGCTCTTGTCGGATTTTTCGATCCGCCGCGTCCCGGGGTCGACCAAACCATCCGCGACTTGAAAACAGCCGGTATTAATCTGGTATTGTTGACGGGAGATCAAAAAATAACGGCGGAAAAAGTGGCCGAGTCGGTCGGACTGATAGAAAAGGGTAAAGAGGCGATTGCCCGGGGGTCGGCTATTCAGGCGCCGGCCGAATTGAGCAGTGATGAGAAAAAAAAGCTCATCGACACGCCGGTTTTTGTGAGATGCAATCCCGAGCAAAAACTTTTTCTGCTCACCCTGCATCAGGAAAGGGGTGATGTGGTCGCCATGACCGGTGACGGAATAAACGACGCTCCGGCGCTCAAGAAAGCGGATATCGGTATTGCCATGGGCAAACGAGGTACCCAGGTTGCCAAAGAGGCGGCTGACCTGGTATTGCTGGATGATGCACTCTCCACCATGGTGACCGCGATCCGGTATGGCAGAGTTATCTTTAGCAATATTCGCAAGTTTATTCTATATCTTTTGTCGGGCAATGTCGGTGAAATTTTAGCCGTTGGGCTGGCTGCGGCTCTGAAATGGCCGTTGCCGCTTTTGCCGTTGCAAATACTCTATTTGAATATGATCAATGATGTTTTTCCCGCTCTTGCACTCGGTATCGGCCCGGGGCATGGTGGCGAACTCGAGAGGTCGCCAAGAAAATCAGAGGAACCGATTCTCTCCAAAAAGCACTGGATTTGGATCCTGAATTATGGTATCCTGATTATGGCCGGCATTCTCGGATCATTTCAACTCGGCATGCATATGCTTGGCCTTTCGCCGGAGCGGGCGGTTACCATATCGTTTCTGACCTTGTCCCTGTCAAGACTGTTTCATGTTCTCAATATGCGGGATTATTCAACCACAATTTTCAGAAACGAAATTGTCAGAAATCCGTGGATCTGGGCGGCAGTGGTGATCTGCACGGCTTTGCTCTTTCTTGCGCTTTACCTTCCCTTTCTGGCCGATCTGTTTTCTCTGCATCCGCCATCGCTACAGGGGTGGATATTGGTTTTAGGCATGAGCATATTGCCGACAATAGCCGGCCAGATATGGATCAGCATTAAACAAAAAAAGTGATCTGTATCACATTTTTATTGAAATAAATACCATACTCTGATAGAAACGTGACGTATGCAAAAATGGAGCTAAAGATGCAGCCCGGAAAACTGATTGTCCTGATTCTTTTTACAGCAGCGCTTTGTTTTTGTTTTTGCGCGAAAGAAGAGAAAGAGCCTCAAAAACAAGAACAACGACAACCAATCGGCGAGCCTGAACCTGTCAAACAGCCCGAACAACAACCGGGTGTTGAAACAGAGCAACAGCAATCAGCACCATCGCGTCACAGCGATTATATATCCGGATATCTGAAAATCGAAAATCTGGTTATCGAAAAAAAATACAAAAATTCTTTCAGCGATTTTCAGTACGCTGCCGCGGGCAAAATCGTCAACAGCGGAGATCGCACGATTGCAAAGGTGCAACTCCGGGTTCTGTTTCTGAACAACAGCGATCAGGTGATTGGTAAGGCACGCTATACCCCTGTGCCGCAGCAAACCGTGACAGAGTCACAGAACAACCACCTTCACCCCGGCCGGTCCGTTACCTTTGGATATTTTATCGAAGAGGACGCTCCGCAGGCGTGGCAAGGCCGGGCCAGGGTCGAAATCGCAGCTATCCGCTTTGCATCGTCATAGCAAACAGGCGAATTGCGAAGATTTTTACGAAACAAAATAATGCCTTCAACGTATTAACGTTTCTAATATACTGATTATCTGCACATAGAAAGGGCGCCTCGTCATTTCTGGCGAAATATCGTCAACTTTTAAAAAAATACTTGACAAATTAATTTAAAGTTCGTATTATTCATAAGACAAAGACTGAGCTATGAAAAACGAACAAGCCCGTGCAGAATAGCAGTTACATATTCATTATGCTCTCAGGCACTTCTCGCACCATAGTTTTGCATTCCAAAATACATCCTACGATTTAAGCTTTTCAAATTTCAAAACATTTTAACACATTCGTATATTTTTGGGCACAAAAAAATACCGTACTATCCAAACGATTATGAGGACCAAATTGTAAGGAGGTGACGACTAAACGTTCAGGGGATTTTTTAATTAACAGACTTTGGGCTTACTCATTTACGAGGGAGAAAAAAAATGGGACAACAACAACTCTTACTCATCGTGCTTAGCGTTATTATCGTTGGAATCGCTGTGGTCGTCGGTATCAATATGTTCGGCGCCTCTGCAGCCTCTGCCAACCT